>NZ_CP162488.1:227500-527500 GCF_041242975.1 Xanthomonas sp. DAR 35659 | reverse complement strand
CCGGCGCTGGACCGGATCCCGCTGTTCGTGATCTCGCGCGGCGTGTTCGGCGACGCGCCGCGCATCGGCGAGACGCTGCGCGCGCAATGGCGGTGGGGCTGGGCGCCAATGTTCGGCTACCTGACCTGGCGCCGGCTGAGTCCGGCACGCACCGTGTTCCTGCCGTTGGAACTGCTCGAGGGCGCCAGCGCCGACCAGCAGCGGCAGCGCCGCCGCACCCTGGGCGGCGCGGTCTACGGGCATGCGCTGCTGCTGGCCGTGGTGTGCTGGCACTTCGAACTGATGCTGTGCCTGGCCTGCATCGCCGCGATCGCGATGTTCGTGCCGGTGGACCTGCTGCCGGAAACCGCCCGCGCGGCCTGGGCGCTGATCGGCGAGGAGACGCCGGCCTGGGCCGACATCGGCCTGAATGCCTTCGGCTGGCTGGCGATGACCCTGATCGAACCGTTCTTCGTCGGCGCCGGCTTCGGCCTGTACCTCAACCGCCGCACCGAACTGGAAGCCTGGGACGTGGAGATGGCGCTGCGGCGGCTGCGCGACCGGCTCAGCAGCGCGACGCCGATGCTGGCGTTGCTGCTGGCGGTGGTGTTGCTTGCCGCGCCCGGGGCGGCGCTGCGCGCGCAAACCGCCGCGGCGGACGGCGATGGCGCGGTGGCAGCCGACGCATCGGCGCCCGACACGGCCGAGACCGGCCACGACCGCGCGGCGATGGCCGATCCGCACGCGCACCAAGCCGATGGCGAGGACGACGACGCCCACGGTGACAGCGACGACGAAAAACCGGTCGCGCTGGACGACATCTTCGACACCGTGCCGGCCGCCGACACCCGCTTCGACCGCGCCGCCGACCGCGCCTACGACGATCCGTTGCTGTCGGGCAAGCGCAGCGTCAGCTACTGGAAGCAGCGCGACCGCGCCGAAGAGGCGAAGAAGAAGGAAAAGGAGAAGGAGCAGCGCAAGGGCGACGCCGCCAAGAACGCGTCGAACGCGGGCAAGCCGCTGCTGGCCGGCATCGCCCAGGCGTTCGCGTTCATCGGCGAATGGGGCCTGTGGTTGCTGGCCGCGATCCTGGTGGTGGTGCTGCTGCTGACCGTCAAGCGCTGGCTGCCCTGGATGCGCGGCAGCGGCCGGCGTCGGGCGCCGGAGGCGGCGCCGGTGGCGCATGCGCCGGTGCTGGCCCCGGAACCGCTGCCCGACGACGTGCCCACCATCGCGCGGCGCCTGTGGCGCGAAGGCCGCCAGCGCGACGCGCTGGCGCTGCTGTACCGCGCCAGCGTGCAGACCCTGTGCGAACGCGCCAACCTGGTGCTGCCGCCTGGCGCCACCGAAGCGCAGTGCCTGCGCGCCTCCCGGCGCCTGCCCGAGGACACCGACCGCACCCTGTTCGCGCGCATGGTGCGCACCTGGCAGTACGCCGCGTACGCCGGCCGCATGCCCGACGATGCCGCCTTCGACGCCCTGCTCGACGAACTGCACCAGCAGTACCGGTGGCGCGCATGAACAGCGGAACCCGCAATGCGCTGATCTTCCTGCTCGGCGTGGTCGTGGTCGGCGTGCTCACCGCCTGGTTCCTGGGCCGCTACGAACGCGCCGAACGCGAACTGGCGCTGCCGCCGCGCGGCGAGGCCGCGTACAACCCGTTGTACGCCTTGCGCCAGACCCTGCGCGCCGACGGCGTGCGCGCCGAATCGCGGCAGCGCCTGGACCTGTCGGCGATGCGCCTGCAGCCCCACGACAGCGTGCTGCTGTTCGGCGACCCGCGCGCGCTGAGCAAGCCCGACACCGAGGCGCTGCTGGCCTGGGTCGAACAGGGCGGGCACCTGATCCTGCGCACGCCCTCCGCCGGCGAGGACGCGCCCAAGCTGCCGATCTTCGATGCGCTCGACGTCACCCTGGAGGACGGCAAGCCCGGCCATTGCCTGGCGCTGGCCGACGGCGAGAAGCCCGCGAAGCTGTTCTGCAAGGGCCGGCGTTTCCAGATCGACGAGGACGCCGCGCTCAACTGGTGGGGCAGCGACGAGGACTACGCGTACGCGCGCCTGCCGCATGGCGACGGCAGCGTGGACGTGCTGGCCGACATGGAGTTCCTGCAGAACGAGGATGGCAGCCTGCGCGCCCTGTTCGGCAAGGACTCGCCGCTGAAGGACTCGGAGGTACTGCGCTATGGCGGTTTGCGCGACCACGCCAACCGCCTGCTGACGCGGCAGATCCTGGAACCCAACTACGGCCGCGGCACCATCCACCTGATCTATTCCGCCGAGCTGCCGTCGCTGTGGCGCACCCTGTTCACCCGTGGCTGGCCGGCGTGGTTGCCGGCGCTGCTGATGCTGCTGGCCTGGCTGTGGTCGCGCAAGCAACGCTTCGGCCCGCTGCTGGCCGCGCCGGCGGCCGACCGCCGCTCGCTGCTGGAGCACGTGCGCGCCAGCGGCGAGCACCTGTTCCGCTACGGCAAGGCGTCGCTGCTGTACACGGCGGTGCGCCAGGCGTTCCTGACCCGGCTGCGGCGGCGCGCGCCGCTCGCCGCCGCGCTGGAGGGAGCGGCCCAGGCCGCCGCCATCGCCGAACGCCTGCGGCTGCCGCCGGCCCAGGTCGAACAGGCGCTGCAGATGCCGGCGCCCAAGCAACACGCCGCCTTCCGCGATCGCATTCGCCTCCTCGTCCAGATGAGAAACCAGTTATGACCACCGCACCCGCCGACTCCATCGCGCCGCTCGCCGGCCCCGGCCTGATCGAACGCGTCGAGGCGATCCGCAACGCGGTCGGCCAGGCCTTCATCGGCCAGCCCGACGTCCTCGACCAGATCCTGATCGCGCTGCTGGCCGGCGGCCACGTGCTGATCGAAGGCGTGCCCGGCCTCGGCAAGACCCTGCTGGTGCGCGCGCTGGCGCAGGCGCTGGAGCTGAACTACGCGCGCGTGCAGTTCACCCCCGACCTGATGCCCAGCGACGTCAGCGGTCACGCCGTGTACGACCCCAAGACCGAGAGCTTCAAGATCCGCCGCGGCCCGGTGTTCACCCACCTGCTGCTGGCCGACGAGATCAACCGCGCTCCGGCCAAGACCCAGTCGGCGCTGCTGGAAGTGATGCAGGAAGGCCAGGTCACCATCGAAGGCAAGGCGTTCCCGCTGGCGCCGCCGTTCCTGGCCCTGGCCACGCAGAACCCGGTCGAACAGGAAGGCACCTATCCGCTGCCGGAAGCGCAGCTGGACCGTTTCCTGCTGAAGGTCCTGATCGACTATCCGCAGCTGGAGGACGAAAAGAGCATGGTCGAAGCGGTGACCACCGGACGCAGCGCCGGCGATTTCGACCTGTCGCAGGTGCCGCGCGTGCTCGGCGCCGACGACGTGGTGGCGATGCAGCGCGGCACCGCGGCGATCGTGGTGGACCCGCAGGTGATCGACTACGCGGTACGCATCGTCGCCGCCACCCGCAGCTGGCCGGGCATCGCGCTCGGCGCCGGCCCGCGCGGCAGCATCGCGCTGATCCGCGCCGCGCGCGCGCAGGCGGTGCTGTCCGGCCGCGACTTCGTCACCCCCGACGACATCCGCGACATCGCCAAGCCGGCGCTGCGCCACCGCATCGCCCTGGCGCCGGAACTGCAGATCGAAGGCCAGAGCGCCGACGACGCGCTGGGCGCGTTGCTGGCGAAGGTGGAGGCGCCGCGGAAATGAGCCGGGATTCGGGAGTGGGGAATCGGGAATGGGAAAAGCCTGCATTGCCGGCAATGCAAGCGCTTCCTGCTCGTCTCCAGATCGCTCCCATTACGCCTTCAGACGCACGCGCCCCGCTGTTGCGATTCCCCATTCCCCATTCCCCAATCCCGGCCCTCCAGCAATGAGACCCGCCCCGCCACTGCTGGCCCTGCTCGGCCTGTGGGCGCTGTACGGCCTGGCCACGGCGCTGGAGGCGCTGCCGCTGTGGTCGTGGCAGGCGCTGGGCGGGGCGATCGGCGTGGCCGCCGCGGTGGACGCATGGCGGCTGTGGCGGCGGCCCACGCCGCAGCTGCGCCGCGAACTGCCCGAGGCGCTGCCGCTGGGCATCGAACGCGAGGTCGGGCTGCGCATCGACAGCGCGCAGCGGCAGACCGTGGACGTGTTCGATCTGGTGCCCAGCGGCTGGGAACTGCACGGCCTGCCGCGGCGGGTGCTGTTGCCCGCCGCCACCGAGACCCACCTCAGCTACCGGCTGCGCCCGACCGCGCGCGGCCGTTTCGAATTCGCCGGCACCCACCTGCGCCTGCACTCGGCCTGGCGCCTGTGGCGGCAGCGGCGCGTGGCCGGCCCGGTGCAGACCGTGCGCGTGTATCCGAACTTCGCGCCGCTGACCCGCTTCGCGCTGTTCAGCGCCGAACAGGCCTCGCGGCTGGTCGGCGCGCACCTGAAGCGGCGCCGCGGCGAAGGCACCGATTTCCACCAGATGCGCGAGTACCGGGTCGGCGACAGCCTGCGCCAGATCGACTGGAAGGCCACTTCGCGCGCGCGCAAGCTGATTTCGCGCGAGTACCAGGACGAGAAGAACCAGCAACTGCTGATGCTGATCGACACCGGGCGGCGGATGATGGCCAGCGAGAGCGGCCTGTCGCATTTCGACCACGTGCTCAACGCCGCGCTGGTGGTGTCGTACCTGGCGCTGCGCCAGGGCGACGCGGTCGGGCTGATGGCCAGCGGCGGCGACGCGCGCTGGGTGGCGCCGCAGCGCGGCATGGGCACCGTCGATACGCTGCTGCGCGCCAGCTACGACCTGCAGCCGCAGGCGGTGGCCACCGACTACCTGGCCGCGGCGACCGAACTGTCGCTGCGCCAGCGCCGGCGCTCGCTGGTGATGCTGGTCAGCAACGTGCGCGACGAGGACATCGAGGACCTGCTGGCCGCGGTGCGGATGCTGCAACGCCGCCACCTGGTCTGCGTGGCCAGCCTGCGCGAGCGCGAATTGGACCAAGTGCTGGCGCAGGAGGTGGACGACCTGCAGCAAGCGGTGCAGGCCGGCGCGGTGGCCCGCTACCTGCAGCAGCGCGGCGACGCCCACGAGGCGCTGCGCAGCCACGGCGTGATGGTGCTCGACGTCACCGCCGAGGAACTGCCCGGCGCGCTGGTGCAGCGCTATCTCGCGGTCAAGCGCGACGGGTTGCTGTAGCGCGACGCCACGGCCCATGGCGATGTCTCCGGCCGCTCTGCATTGAATCCCGCTTGCCGTTGGCCAGAATGAAACGCCGCATGCGGCCCACCTACGCCTGCTCGGTGCGCAGGCTGCAATGTCGAAGCCACAGCCGACCACGTACCTGATCCAGCAGCTTGGAGGACAGGCGCGCCGTTAAGCCTGCATCGTCACGGGCGTAACTCATACGCCCGCTCAAACGTCGGATAACACAACCAGCATCGACCCCGAGACCGGCGACTACCATCTGACAGGTCATTGTTACGGGTTAGGAATTCGCCCCTTTCCAGACCTCCGGCGTTAGTCGATACTTGGTGCAACACCGCTTTTAGGCGGTCCAATAGTAGTTAGGCGGCACACATGACGATGGTCCCCACCGAATGTCACATGCCATCGCTCTACCCGGAGTTGGAGCGGCTGCAACCCAGACTCATTCTTCTAGCTGCTTTCATTGGCAACGGTACACTCAGTCAGAATGCCGCCTTGATCCGAAGAAATCTCATTCGACTAGTCGATAAGGCTGTCTATGAGTACTCATTGGCCAGGCAGGCAGTGCTCGATCAGATCGCGGAGTCGCGACGCAGCTACGAGGAAATGATCGGTGGCAGAATCATCTATCTGTTCGGATTCACTGACCATATGGAGAACTGTCTAAACGCAACACGCCGAGCCTTGGACTTGCTTCAGCACTTGCGCGCAGATCTGAGCGCTCCTGCTCAAGATAGAATCAGGCGCCGACTGATTGATGCCCACGCTGGGTGGCTTATCGATATAAGGAACTCTTTTGAGCACGTTGGTGACGCCATAAACAAGAACGAGTTCGGAGGGGGCGAGATGGTTGTTTTGAGCTATGGGGATGACCAGAAAAGCATCTGCATCGGAAAGCACGCTCTATCATTCAACTCTATTGCAACTATCCTTCAGGGGATTCATGAAGAAGCAAAGCGACTTCTGCAGGAGCCACATCAGGCGGGCGCCGCCTAACAAGTCAATCAAGCCGACGTGCCTTCGGCACGCGGCTTATTTCCAGCGTTAGGGGTGTGGGGAGATTTCTGTGGCAATCATAGATGAGCATCTGACCAAGCTTCGCCGACGCCACTACTTGCGCAACGCTACCGCGCCTAACCGATGGTTCGATTTCACATCTGGCAAGGTCACCGACTACGTCAAGCGCTATGGCGATGACTTTTGCCTAATCATCAATGGCTCGCATACCCAGAACGATGCATACGTCATCCCATTCAAGGTTGCGCGTCAAACGCTAACGTCGGATGCATTAGACGAACGCGGCCGTTGGGTCGGCACTATTGACGGATCAAAGCTTGTGCTGGGAGCGCCAAGCCACAGCACGCTGCACGTTGGCGGGTATCACAACGCTTTCCACTACTTAGGGCTATAGCATTTATGACTCACGCCCCTAACAATTCGTCCAAGCCGATGCCGCTTCGCGGCGCGGCTTAACTCAGGTGTTAGGTTTCAACAGCATGCATCCTGGAGCCCACCTTGAAATCGAGATCGAGGCAGCAGACGGAACCCACGTCCGCGAACCATTCCGCACCGTGAGGGCCGACGAAGCTCTTGCTTTTGCAAAGAGCAATCTTCAACCGGGCATCACAATAGTTATCGCATGCCTTGGAACTGACGTGGACTACGGGAACTTCATCATAGAAGCCACCAGCCCAAGCTCTTGCAATCTGCGGGCGCTGGAACATAGGGGTTTCCACATCTCTGGCGTCTCGGTTGAGCAGACGTTTGATGCACTGGAGTATTGGCTGCCACGGCAGGAACGCACACCAGCTCTCACGTGGCAGGATGAGTAGTTGAAACCTAACAATTCATTCAAGCCGACGCCGCTTCGCGGCGCGGCTTAATTCAGGCTTTAAGTGCCATATGGATTATCTCGCAGCTTTAGCAATTGCAATCGGCAGCTGGCTGGCCGTTCCCGGCGGATCATGGCGACCGAGTGACCCAGTTATAGCCGAGGCCAAATCGCAGATAGAGCCTTATGTATCGCGCGAGGCTTCTCAAGCACACAAAATCCTTCCAAGACTGGGGGAGCTACACCTTCCAGTACCAAGATCAGGAGCTCCACGGCAGACAAGTCATTCTCGTTAATGCTTTCTGTGACGCGCCTCCACAGTATGCCGCCGCACAAATGGTGGTGGTTTTTGACGGGGATCCTTGCTACTTCCAAGCGTACTGGGATCCCATCGACAAGGTGTACATAAGCGTCGTGTTCAACGGTGACGCGTGATGGCACAAGCCGAACCCGCTTCGCGGGTCGAACTAATTCAGGCGTTAGGCGGTTTCGGATATTTCCATGCAACTGATGCTGCTAGCAATCGTAGTTATTACAATTGTCAACATCATTGCATCTGTGGTGGTGCTACGTGTCCCTGTTTTCTCATCATCGCAACGACTGTGGCAGTTCGGTCTTATCTGGCTCGTTCCAATCATTGGCGCAGTCGTCTGTGCAGTGTTTGCTTCTACTCAGGCACCTGATCCCGCATCACCCGGCACAGTTGACCCACTCTACTTGCCATCCGACGGTGGCGTTCCTGACGGCCCGGGCATCGGCATCTGTGGTTGCAGCGGCGTTGATGGGTACAGTGGCGGCGCGGGCGGCGACTAGTAGGCGCCTCTAGTAACCTCGATTTCGAAAGCTACGCGCTAAGCACATCCGTCACTTGCGAGTGCTTATGTGTAGCTTTTGGGGGCTATTAGAGGTGCCCTTAATTCAAGCGTTCGCCGCATCGAACATGATCGAGCCATGCTCTACATCGTTGAGGCCTGTCCTTCCTTTCGTTCCGCTTGGGAGGCGCACCCGCTCGAGCACGGCAACGACTATCAGCATTCCGGAGGCCGTTCAAAATGCCTGGGGCAACGCGAACGTCGGTCCAGAGACACTTGCTGGCTACCTAGGCCCGGAGTGGAACGTTCGGGCAATGAACCGTCACTGCGGGCTCCGGATGCGACAGGCATTCAGGCATACAGCACGCCCGGCCGCCCCGCTTCGACGATGGCGTGCGGCACGAAGCGCGCGCTGTCGCGGGTGATCGGACCATCGTCCTCGCGGATGCCGATGCCGCACGCCGCATCGCCGACGATCCAGCTGCCGACCATGCGACGTCCCCCCGCTTTCAGTAGCGGGGCTCTTTAGAGTCCGGGTTCCATCGTAGCGGCTTTGGCCGCTAGCTGGCGGGCATAGGCGGCCGGGGTCAGGCCGCCCAAGATCTTCTTCGGTCGATCCTCGTTATATTCCCGTCGCCAGGTCTCGATCTCGGTACGAGCGTGCAGCAGCGTCGGGAACCAGTGTTCGTTGAGGCATTCGTCGCGCAGGCGGCCGTTGAAGCTCTCGATGTAGGCGTTCTGGTTCGGCTTGCCTGGCTGGATCAAGCGCAGCTGCACACCGCGCTCGTGGGCCCACGTCACCATCGTCTTGCCGCAGAACTCCTTGCCGTTGTCTGTGCGGATCACCTGCGGTAGACCCCGTGTCAGCGCCAGCCGATCCAGCACCCGGGCCACGCCGTGGCCGGAGATGGCCCGCTCCACCTCGATCGCCACCGCCTCGTGCGTGGCATCGTCGACGATGGTCAGGGCCTTGAGCACCCGGCCCTCGGCGGTGCGGTCGAACACGAAGTCCATCGACCAGACCTGGTTGGCGGCTTCAGGCCGAAGCAACGGCTGCCGCTCGCCCAGCAGCACCTTCTTCCGCTTGCGCCGGCGCACCTGCAACCTGGCCTGCTGATACAGCCGTTCTACCCGCTTGTAGTTCACCGGCCACTGCTCCTGCCGCAGTTTCAGATAGATCATCCCGACGCCGTAGCGCTTGTGCCGCTGCGCCAGCGCCAGGATCCGCTCGCGCAGCTCGACGTTGCGATCCGCACGCGGGACGTAGCGCAGCGCGCTGGCGCTCATCCGCACCACGGCCAGCGCCCGGCGCTCAGTGAGCCCGCGTTCTACCAGGTGCCGCACCAGCGTCCTGCGCGCCGGTGCGGTCACCACTTTTTTCGCAGGGCGTCCTTGATGACGTCGTTCTCGAACATCTGCTCGGCCAGCAGCTTCTTCAGCCGCGTGTTCTCCGCCTCCAGCTCCTTGAGCCGCTTGGCCTCCGGCACGCTCATGCCGCCGAACTTGCTGCGCCACAAGTAGTAGGAGGCCTCGCTGAACCCGTGCCGCCGGCACAGGTCCTTCACCGCCACGCCGGCTTCGGCCTCACGCAGGAAGCCGATGATCTGCTCTTCGGAAAAGCGCTTCTTCACGTCCAATCTCCGTCTCGTTGGGGATTGGACTCCAAATCGCCATGCTACTCAAAACCGGGGGGACGTCGCCCTCGCGCGAATGCAGCGGCTTGCGGACCAAACCCGGCGGCAACGCGCTGCCGTCGTCGAACGCGGCCGGCAGCAGATTGGGATGGCCGCGATAGAACTGCCGGGCGCGCTGGTGCAACGCTATCTCGCGGTCAAGCGCGACGGGTTGCTGTAGTCCCGCGCGCGCGGCGCGGACGATTCGGTAGACAAGTGCGGGCGCGAGCGCGTCGGTTCCGTCGCCACCGCTGAGCCATTCACGACCGACTGACACCGGCGCGCAACGCGCCGCACCACGCATTTCGGGACCGGTGCCGCGGCACATCGCGCATTTATGTTTCAGGTGCCGGCATTTTCTCCGGCCGCATGGCAAAACCGTGACATGCACGGTCACAAATGCGTTCGCGAATAGTCATTTATCGCCCCTAACGTCCTGCCCCCATTGCGGCGGCCTTCATTCGCGGCATCGCGCCGCGCGCCGACGTCAGGGGACATTTTCAGATGGAGTTGCGACTCTTCGCGGCACTCGGCCTGGCCGTGTGCGGCGTGCCATGCGCTTGCGCCGCGGACGCGCCGGCGGCGCGGTTCGACGTGATGGCCTACCAAGTGGTCGGCAACAGCGCATTGAGCGCGGCGGACATCGAGCGCGCGGTGTATCCGTTTCTCGGCCCGCAGCGCAGCGAGGCCGATGTGGAAGCGGCGCGCGCCGCACTGCAGGCGCTGTACGCCGACAGGGGCCTGGCCACGGTCGCGGTGAGCGTGCCCGAACAGAATGCCGGCAACGGCCTGGTCACCCTGCAGGTGAGCGAACAGCGCATCGGCCGGCTGCGCGTCAACGGCGCCACCTATTTCTCTCCCGATGCGGTCGAGCGCGGCGCGCCGTCTTTGAAGGAAGGCGGCGTGCCCGACTTCAACGCGGTGCAACGCGACATCGTCGCGCTGAACCAGTGGCCCGATCGCCGGGTCACGCCGGACGTCAAGGCCGGCGCGCAACCGAACACGGTGGACGTGGATTTGAACGTGGAGGACACGCTGCCGCTGCACGGCAGCGTGGAACTCAACAACCGCAACAGCGCCAACACCTCGGAACTGCGGCTGGGCGGTTCGGTCCGCTACGAGAATCTCTGGCAACGCGGGCACAGCATCACGCTCTCGGCGCAGACCGCGCCGCAGCGGCCGTCCGATGCGCGGGTGTTCTCCGCGTCGTACCTGGCGCGCTTCGGCGCCTCGCCGTGGTCGCTGCTCGGCTACAGCGTGCGCAGCGACAGCGAGGTCGCCGCGATCGGCGGCTTCAACGTGATCGGCAACGGCAGCCTGTTGGGGCTGCGCCTGATCCGCTCCCTGCCTGGCGACGCAGGCTTCTTCCACACCCTGAGCGTGGGCGCGGACTACAAGGACTTCAAGGAGGACACCTTGTTCGGCGGCGACCGCAGTTCCGCGCCGATCCGCTACCTGCCGCTCAGCGCCAGCTACAGCGCCACCTGGATGCGGCCGCGCGGCATCGACACGTTCGAAGCGACCGCGACGCTGAACGTGCGTGGCGTCGGCGACGACAGCGCGCACTTCGACATCAAGCGCTACAAGGCGCGCTCCAACTTCTTCCACCTGCGCACCGACGCCTCGCGCATGCGCACGTTCGCCGGCGACTACCAGTGGTCCGCGCGGCTGCAGACGCAGTTGGCGTCCGAACCGCTGATCAGCAACGAGCAATTCAGCATCGGCGGCATGGACAGCGTGCGCGGCTATCCCGAGAGCCAGGCCCTGGGCGACTACGGCGCCGCCGGCCAGTTCGAACTGCGCAGCCCCTCGTTCGCCTCCGCGGCCGGACGCACGGTGCAGGAGGCGCGCGTGCACGCGTTCCTCGATGCCGGCTATACGCGCATCCACGATCCGCTGCCCGAGCAGACGGTGAGCGAAACGCTGGTCGCGACCGGCGTGGGCGCCGCGTTCAAGGCGTTCGCGCATCTCAACGGCGCGCTGGAAGTGGCCGCGCCGCTGTCCAGTCCCGGCGGGCGCAAACAGAAGGACATCAACGTGCTGTTCCGGCTATGGAGCGAGTTCTGAAGCCGGCGTCGTTCAAACATCAATCGGGGTGGATCGTGATCAGATTGCGTACTTTCTTGTTCCTGGGCCTGTTGCTGCTCGCGCTGCCGGCATCGGCCGCGACCTGGTGGGACGGCAAGTGGAACTACCGGGCCAAGCTCACCCTCGACACCACCTCCACCGGAGCCGCGCTGAGCCAGCCGTCCGGCCGCACGCAGGTGCTGGTGCGCCTGCATTCGGGCAACTTCAACTTCGCCGATGCCAAGGCCGACGGCAGCGATGTGCGCTTCGTCGCCGGCGACGACCGCACGCCGCTGAAGTACCACTTCGAGAAGTACGACGGCCTGGTCGACCAGGTGGCGCTGGCCTGGGTCGACCTGCCCGATCTGCCGGCCAACGCGAGCACGCCGCTGTACGTGTATTTCGGCAATCCCGAGGCCAGCGGCGGCAGCGACGCCAAGGGCAGCTACGACGCCGACACCGTCGCGGTCTACCACTTCGCCAGCGCGCAGGCCGCCGGCAGCGACAGCACCGCCTACGCCAACAACGCCACCTCCCCGGCGAACCTGGCCGACGCGGCGTTGATCGGCGCCGGCCTGCGCCTGGACGGGCGCGCGCCGGTGGCGGTACCGGCCTCGGCCTCGTTGACCTGGCCGGCGGCGCAGCCGGCGACGCTGTCGCTGTGGGCCAAGCCGGCAGGCGCCGACGCATCCGGCGTGCTGTTGGCACTACCCGGCGCGCTGACCCTGCGCCTGGACGGCGGCCGCGTGCTGGCCGAGTTCGGCACGGCCGCGCAGATCGCCGCGCCCGCCGCGCTGCCGGCCGATGCCTGGGCGCACGTGGCGCTGCGCAGCGATGGCAAGAGCGCGACCCTGTTCGTCAACGGCCAGCCGGTCGGCACCGCCGCGGTGGCGCTGCCGCCCAGCACCGGCGGCGTGCTGCTCGGCGGCGAACCCGGCGCAGCGCATCCGAACTTCATCGGCCTGCTCGACGAGGTCGAAGTCGCCAAGACCGCGCGCGCGGTCGGCGCGATCGAGGCGGCGGCGCGCAGCCAGGGCGTGGACGCGCGGCTGCTGCGCTTCGACCCGGTGGAGCAGCGCGCGGGCGACGGCGGCCACAACTACTTCGGCATCCTGATCGCCGCGCTGACCCCGGATGCGTGGGCGGTGATCGGCATCCTGGCGGTGATGGCGCTGATCAGCTGGTGGGTGATGGTGCGCAAGGGCCTGTACCTCAACGCCACCGCCGGCGCCAACGCGCGCTTCCTCGATGCCTACCGGCAACAGGTGGCCGCGCATCCGCTGCACGCGCCGCAGTGGCAACAGCTCGGCAGCACGGCCGGAGTGCGCTCCAACCTGGCACGGCTGCTGCAGGTGGGGCAACAGGAACTGCGCGAGCGCCTGCAGGCCAGCGGCACCAATGTGGTCCGCACGCAGTCGATCGCGGCGATCCGCTCGGCCCTGGACGCGGCCGCAGTGCGCGAAGGCCAGCGCATCCACAAGGGCATGGTGCTGCTGACCATCGCCATTTCCGGCGGCCCGTTCCTGGGCCTGCTCGGCACCGTGGTCGGGGTCATGATCACCTTCGCCGCGGTCGCCGCCGCCGGCGACGTCAACATCAACGCGATCGCGCCCGGCATCGCCGCCGCGCTGCTGGCCACGGTCGCCGGCCTGGCCGTCGCGATCCCCGCGCTGTTCGGCTACAACTACCTGCTCAGCCAGGCCGAGGCGGTCTCGGCGGACATGCAGGTGTTCGTCGACGAACTGGAAAAGCGCATCGCCGAAGACTATGCCGGCGACGCGCCGGCGCGCGCGGTCGGGGGCTGAGCCGATGAAGGTCCAAGGCAAAAAGCCCTACGACGACATCAACATCACGCCGATGCTGGACCTGGCGTACGTGCTGTTGGTGATCTTCATCATCATGACCACCGCCGCGGTGCAGGGCATCAAGGTGGAATTGCCCAAGGCCAGCGCGGCCAAGCCGCTGTCCGAACCCAAGACCAAGGTCATCGCGATCGACAACAACGGCCAGGTCAGCCTGGACGCGGTGCCGGTGAGCATGAGCGAGCTGGAACAGCAGTTGCGCAACGCGCTGGCCAGCGACGCCGAGTTGCCGGTGATGCTGCGCGGCGACCGCACCGTGCAGTACGAGAAGGTGATGGCGGTGCTGGACCTGTGCAGCCGGCTCGGCATCGCCTCGATCGGTCTGGCCACGCAACGCCCGGCGGCCGGCTGAGTGAACGCGATGGATCCGCTGCACGACACCGAGCCGCCGCGGCGCTGGCTGAAAGTCGGCGCCGCGCTGTTGGCGCTGCTGCTGCTCGGCTTCCTGGTCTCGCTCCTGCTGCGCCCGCAGCAGGCGCCGCCCACGCGCGCGCAGCCGCCGCGCATCACCCAGGTGATGCTGCCGCCGCCCCCGCCTCCGCCGCCCCCCAAGCCCACGCCGGAACCGCCCAAGCCGCAGGAACGGCCGCAGCCGCTGCAGGCCGCCGAGCCCACGCCGCAGCCAAAACCGGACACCGAGCCCACGCCACCGGGCGATCCGCTGACCGCGCCGGCCGGCCCCGGCGACAACGCCTTCGGCCTGCAGGCCGGCGAGGGCGGCGGCACCCGCATCGGCGGCAAGGGCGGCGGCGGCAGTCCGTTCGGCGGCTACGCGGCCAGCGTGCAGCGCGCGGTGCAGCAGTTGCTGCAGCGCGACGAGCGCACCCGCAAGGGCCGCTACAGCGCCACCGTGGCGCTGTGGCTGAACCCGGACGGCAGCATCGGCCGCCTGCAGATCCTGCAGTCGGCCGGCAAGCCGGACCTGGACGCGGCGATCGTGCGCGCGCTGCAGAACCAGCCGCTGCCGCAACCGCCGCCCGCCTCCCTTCCCCAGCCCATCCAGTTGCGCATCGGCGCGCTGGCGCCGGGCTGACGCCGTGTTTCGCACCAAGGACCCCCGCATGACCATTCCGTCTCCTCTCCACCGTCCGTCCCGGTTGCGCCTGGCGCTGCTGGCGCTGCTGCTGGCACCGGCCGCGGCCATGGCCCAGTCCGCCGCGACCACGACCACGGCCGCGCCGGCGCAGCTCAATCCGCAGGTCACGCTGCGGCTGATCGACCTGCTGGTCGCCAAGGGCGTGATGACCCGCGCCCAGGCCGACGACCTGATCCGCGAAGCCTCGGCCACCGCGGAGGCCGCGCCGACAGCGGCCGCGGCGCCGTACGCGACCCAGCCCGGCGCGGTGGTGGTGCAATACGTGCCCGAACCGGTGCGCCAGCAGATCAAGGACGAACTGCGCGCGGAAGTCACCGCGCAGGCCAAGGCCGAAGGCTGGGCCGCGCCCGGCGCGCTGCCCGAATGGACCCAGCGCGTGCGCGTGTACGGCGATGTGCGCGTGCGCGGCGAAGGCGTGTTCAACGACGACGGCAACTATGCGTCCTTCCCCAACTTCGGCGCCATCAACGCCGGCTCCGGCTTCGACACGGTGGGCACCACCAACGCGCCGTTCCTCAACACCACGCGCAACCGCAGCCGCATGCGCGTGCGGGCGCGGCTCGGGGTGAGCGCGCAGATCGCCGACTGGGTCAGCGCGGACCTGCGCCTGGCCACCGGCAGCGACCGCAGCCCGGTGTCCACCAACCAGACCCTCGGCGGCAACGGCAACCTGTCCAAGTATTCGCTGTGGCTGGACCGCGCCGCGCTGCAGCTGACCCCGCTCGACGCGCTGACCCTGTCCTTCGGCCGCTTCGCCAATCCGTTCTGGAGCAGCGAGCTGGTGTTCGACAACGACCTCAACTTCGACGGCGTGGCCGCGCGCTACGACCTGGCCGACAGCGACGCCGACGCCGATCTCGCGCCGTGGGCCAGCGCCGGCCTGTTCCCGGTCTACAACACCGACTTCGACTTCGGTTCCACCAGCACCAGCAAGACCCGCAGCCGCGACAAGTGGATGTACGGCGCGCAGCTGGGCGTGCGCTGGCGCATGGCCGACGCCACCACCCTGCGCGTGGGCCTGGGCTACTTCCAGTACGACCAGTTCGAGGGCAAGCGCTCCTCGCCGTGCCTGGCGCCGACCTCCGCCGACAGCTGCGACACCGATGGATCGCGGCCGCAATTCCAGCAGTTCGGCAACACCTTGTTCGCGCTGCGCGACATCGTCGCCGATCCGGCCAATCCCAACGGCCCGCAACTGCAGTACTACGGCTACGCCAGCAAGTTCGGCGTCGCCGACCTGCGCGCGCAGCTGCAGCTCGACCAGTTCGCACCGGTGGCGATGCTGATCGAGGCCGACGTGGTCAAGAACACCCGCTACAACGTCGCGCGCGTGCGCTCGCTCGGCCCGGTCAACAACCTCGGCGACCAGGGCGTGTTCGACGGCGGCGACATGGGCTACTACCTGAACTTCACCGTCGGCCAGCCCAAGCCGACGCAGCCGGGCGACTGGAACGTCAGCGTCGGCTACAAGTACCTGGAATCGGACGCGGTGCCGGACGGGTTCACCGATTCGGATTTCCATCTCGGCGGCACCAATGCGCGCGGCTTCATCGTCGGCGGCAACTACGCGCTGGCGCGCAACACCTGGGTCGGCCTGCGCTGGCTCAGCGCCAACGAGATCTCCGGCGCGCCGTTCGCGGTGGACCTGCTGCAGCTCGATCTCGGCGCGGAGTTCTGAGCATGCGCCAGCGACCTTCCCGCCTGGCCTGCGGCCTGTTCGCCGCCGCGCTGCTCGCCGGCGCGCCGCTGCACGCCCAGGACAGCGCGCAGACCCGCTTGCGCGATGCCTTGCGCGACACCAGCGCGCGGCTGCGCAAGGCCGAAGCGGACCTGGTCCAGCAGCAGCTGGCCACCGCGGCCGCCGAACGCGAGCGCGATGCGCTGCGGGCGGCACCGGCGCCGCCCGCGGCCAGCGCCGATTCCGGCCGCGTGGCCGCATTGCAGCGCCAGCTCGAGCAGGCGCGCCGCGAACGCGATGCGGCGCTCGCGCAACAGCGCGAGCAGCAGCAGGCGCAGGCCAGGGCGACGCAAACGGCGACGCAACAGGCGCAGGCGCGCGCCGCGCTGGACGCGGAACTGCAGCGCCAGCGCGCGCGGATGGCGCAATGCGCCAGCGGCAGCGAGGCGCTGTACGCCACCGCGCGCGAACTGGCCGCGCTGTACCGCGACCCGGCGTTCGTGCGCTTCGTGCGCAGCCACGGCCGCGAGTTGTTCGGCATGGCCAGGGTGACCCGCGAGAACCGGGTGCGTGCGCTGGAAGACCGCCTGGCCGAGCAGCACGCGCAGGCCCAGGCATGCGGCGCCACGTCCACGTCCACGGCGATGCTGCAGGACGCGGCGCCATGACCCGCGCCGGCGCCGCCGCGGGGTGGCTGGCGCTGGCCGCCGCGGCCGTCGCCGCATCCGTCGGCGCCGCGCGCGCCGCGCCGCCAGCGCCGCCGGCGAGCGCGCCCTGCGTGCAGGTGCGGATCGGCGAGGACGTCGCCGGCCAGTTGCACTGCCTCAACCAGGTCCTGCGCGACGCCGCCGCCCGCGCCCGCCCCGACGCGCCGCCGCTGGCCACGGCCGCCACCGCGCTGGATCCGCTGCACCGCGGGCAGCCGACGCCGGCGGCGCTGCGCCAGCGCTACGGCAGCGCGTACGGCCGCGCGCTGACCCCGCAGCGGCCGCAGCCGCACTACCTCCCCACTCCCTTCGCTCCGGCGCGTTGACGCGCCGCCACCGAGACCGCCGCCATGTCCCGCACTCGCCGCCGCCACCGCGCCCGCCGTCCCCTTCGCCTACTCGTGCTCAGCATGGCGATCTCGGCCGTCCTGGTCGGCCGCAGCCAGGCGCAGACCAGCCCGTTCGTGCGCCGTGGCGCCGATCCGGGCGCACAGGCGGCGGCGACCGCGCAGCAACAGGGCCTGCAGTCGGCGGCGGCGAGCAATCTGGCGCAGAAATCGCTGCAGGCGTTCCAGCGCGCCGCGCAGGCGCGGCAGAGCCTGGACGCGACGCAGGCCGCCGCGCGCGCCGCGGCCCAGGCCGCGCAGGTCGGGATGGTGCCGGACGGCCTCGGCAAGGGCGGCCTGCAGCTGCCGGACGGCGCGATCGTCGATCCCGGCGCGGTGCGCAGCGACGATCCGCGCCTGGGCCAGCGCAACGTCTGGCTGGGCGCGCGCGCGCCGACCCAGCAGGTGGTGGGCGGCGATACCCAGGTCACCATCCAGCAGACCCAGAAGAAGGCGATCCTCAACTGGGAGACGTTCAACGTCGGCAGCCGCACGCGCCTGCAGTTCGACCAGTCCGCCGGCGGCAGCGACGCGGCGCAGTGGATCGCGCTGAACCGGGTCAACGATCCGAGCGCGGCGCCGAGCAGGATCCTCGGCAGCATCCAGGCGCCGGGCCAGGTGTACCTGCTCAACCGCAACGGGGTGCTGTTCGGCGGCGCCAGCCAGGTCAACGCGCATTCGCTGCTGGTGTCCTCGCTGGACCTGTTCGACGGCAACCGCGCGCTCAGCGACCAGACCTTCCTCGCCCGCGGCCTGTTCGGCGCCACCGGCCAGACCGGCATCGTGCTGACCGGGCTGGACAGCCTGGCCGCCGGGAAGACCCCGGGCGACATCCGCATCGACAGCGGCGCGCGCATCGCCAGCGGCAGCCAGGGCTACAGCCTGATCGCCGCGCCCAACGTCAGCAACGCCGGCACGGTGACCGCGCAGGACGGACAGACGATGCTGGCGGCGGTACTGGGCCTGCGGCAGTCGCAGGAGTTGCGGACGCTGCTGGAGTCCAGCGGCGGCAACCTCCTGCCGCTGGGGTTCAGCAGCTTCTTCTCGCCGACCGGCAGCGACCGTTCCAAGGTCGGCACCTTGGACAACAGCGGCATCGTCGCGGCCACCCGCGGCAACGTGACCCTGGCCGGCTACAGCGTGCAGCAGCGCGGCCTGGTCCAGGCCACCACCAGCATCAGCCGCCCGGGTAGCGCGATGCTGCTGGCGATCGACCAGGAAGCGGTGGTCGGCGGCGACGCGCTGGCCAGCTACCGCGGCGGCGCACTGAATCTCGCGTCCGGCTCGGTCACCGCGATCCTGCCCGAGCACGACGGCGAGACCACCACTTCCAGCGCCGCCGCCGACCTGGCCTTCCTCGGCCCGAAGATGGTCCTGGCCGGCGCGCAGGTGCAGTTGCAGGGGCAATCGCTCACCTTCGCCCCGGGCGGCACCGTCAACCTGATCGGCCTGGACAGCGAAGCCACCCGCCTGCAGGGGCGCTCCGCCCTCACCAGCCGGCTGCTGATCGACAGCGGCGCGCAGCTCGACGTGTCCGGCATCGCCGACGTGCGGCAAGCGATGAGCAGCAACCTGGTGCAGATCCCGCGCGTGGGCCAGAACGAACTGGCCGATGCGCCGCTGCAACGCGACGGCGCGCTGTTCCGCCAATCGCTGCAGTTCGATCGCCGCGCCAAGGGCGTGCGCGACGACGGCCAGGCCTGGGTCGGCAGCCCGCTGCTCAACGCGCAGGGCTACGTCGACCAGGTGCCGCGCACGATCGACCAGATGCTGCTCGACGGCGGCACCCTGAACATCGGCGCGCGCGACCTGGTGATCGCGCCCGGCGCGAAGCTCGCCATGGATGGCGGCTACGTGCACATGCTCGGCGGCATGGTCGAAACGCCGCGCCTGCTCGGCGCCGACGGCCGCCTGTACGACCTGGCTAGCGCCGACCCGTCGATGCGCTACCTGGGCGTGGCCGGCACGCAGACCGTCGCGCACACGCGCTGGGGCGTGAGCGAACAGTTCGCCAATCCGTTGCTGGGCAGCCGCCGCTATTACGAGAGCGACTATCTGCAAGGCGGCGACGCCGGTGCGTTGAACATCGAGCTTGGACGCCAGGCCAACGGCAAGGGACCGCAACCCGGCGTGGCCGTGCTCGCTGGCGATCTCTCCGCGCAGGCGCTGGCCGGGCGCTACCAACTGACGCGGGACACCTCGCCGCACGGCGGCGCGCTGCGCATCAACAGCGACACCGGTTTGTACAACGCGATGATCGGCCTGGCGGACGGCATCAACCGCGATCAACGCAACTGGCGCATCACGGACGACCCCGTGGAGCTGCCGCAAGGGCTCGCGCGGGGAACGCGCGCGGCCGAACTGCCAGACAGCGCAGGCGCGGCGCAAGACCAGGACAATCCGCTTTTCTGGTCGCAACTGTCCACGCGGATGATCAATGGCCACGGTTTGCAGACGCTGACGATCGGCAATGCGCCGTTGATCGAGATCGCGGCCGGTGCGACGTTGCAGCTCGCCGACGGTGGCACGCTTTCGCTGCAAGCCCAGCGCCTGCAGATCGACGGCGCGCTCATCGCGCACGCCGGGAAGATCGCGCTGCAGAGCAGCGGCGGCTTCGCTTTCGTCGACGATCCAAGGCAAACCGCCGGCACGCGGCAGTCGCTCGGCCACGGCGACCTGCTGCTCGGCGCCGGCGCGCGACTGGACGTGAGCGGACGCTGGATCAACGACGACCGCCGCTTCGGCACCGAAGCGCAGGGCAGCGCCTTCGTCGATGGCGGCAGCATCGCGCTCGACGGGATGCAGTCCGCTTTCGCCGGCCTGGACCAAAGCGCATCGCTGCTGATCGCGCCCGGCGCGGTGCTCGACGCCTCCAGCGGCGGCTATGTCGACGCGAACGGCGCACTGGCCATGCGCGACGGACGCCCGCTCGGCCACGGCGGCGACATCGCGCTGCGCACCTACTTGCGTCCCTCCAGCGAGAGTGCCGGCTCGCCCACCTACACCGCCGACGCCCCCGTCGCCGACGGCGCCGGGCTGCTGCAGTTCGACCCGGCCAGCCTGCACGCGGACAACTTCGCCGGCGGCGGCACGCTGAGCCTGCGCGCCTTCGGCGTGCAGATCGGCGGCAACGCACCCGGCGATGCGCGCGTGCTGCACCTGGATGCGGGCTTCTTCGACGGCAACGGCTTCGGCGGCTACGACCTGGCCGCCGAACAGGACGCCACCCTCGTCGCCGGTACCCAACTGCGGGTGAGCCAGCGCAACCTGCTGCCGAACCTGCAGGCGCTGCGCGGTGCCGCCAGCGGCCGCGATGTGGTCGGCGGCGCGGCGCAGGCCGGCGGCAATGGCTTCGCCACGCTCGGCCAGTTGGATCCGTTCTATCGCCCCGCCACCGATTTCGCGTTGCGCGGCGGCGACTTCCTCGGCCGCATCGCCGGCAATCCCAGCCTGAGCGGCGCCAGCGGCCGCGTGCTGCTCGACGAAGGCACGCAGTTGCTGCTGGATCCGGGCGCCAACGTGCGCATCGGCGGGCGTGGCGAGGTCGCGGTGCTGGGCGGCATCCAGGCGCAGGGCGGCAGCATCGCGCTCTCCGGCGACACCTCGCGCGACTCGGGCCTTTCCGCGGCGCCGGACGTGGACCGCGGCCGCGCCTACGCGGCACCCGGCAAGGCGTTGTGGCTGGGCGCGGACAGCCGCCTGGACGTCTCCGGCATCGCCCTGCTCGATCCACAGGCCGCCCTGCAGCCCGGCGCCAACGGCCTGGTGCGGCCGCGCAGCGGTCGCGTGCTCGACGGCGGCCGGATCACCCTCAGCAACGACAGCGGCGCGATCGTGGTCGCCGCCGGCGCGCAGTTGGACCTGTCCGGCACCCGCGCGGTGCTGGACCTGCCCACCGGCAACGCGATCATCGGCGGCGGCGCCACGCTGCAGGCGCAGACCGTGGGCAGCGCCGGCGGGCGCCTGGACCTGGCCGCCAGCACCGGCCTGTACTTCGACGGCAGCCTGCGCGCCGGCGGCGGCAGCGCACAGGACCGCGGCGGCACGCTGGCGCTGCTGCCGCTCAAACTGTTCGAAGGCGGCAATCCGGTGCTGCCCGGCCCCAGCGGAGTGATCTTCACCCAGCACGACAGCCGCCTGCCGCGGGGCGCGCAGCCCGGCGCGGCGTTGCCCGGCGCCGGCGCCACGCCCGGCCCGCTGTACTTCGCCGCCGACCGCCTGGCCGGCAGCGGCATGGACACCTTGCTGGTCGGCGACCAGTCGCCCGCCGGCAGCACGCGCCCGCAGCTGCCGGTCGGCTTCGCCGGCGACGTCGACCTGGCGCTGGCCCGCGCGCTGGTGTTCAACGCGCCGCGCTATGCGCTGCTGGCCGACGGCGCGACCGGCTTCGGCCAGCTCGCCGACAGCGGCCATGTCGGCCTGCGCGCGGCCTATGTCGGCCTCAACGGCTGGCAGGCGCCGAACAGCCCGGCCGCCGTGCTGGCCGAACCGCAGGCGCCCGGCAGCGCCACGCTGGACGTGAACGCCACGCAGATCGACCTCGGCGGCCAGTTCGCGCTGGATGGCGCCGGCCACACGCGCCTGTCGAGCAGCGGCGCCGTGCGCTTCCACACGCCCGCCGCCTACGCCTATCTGGTCGATGCCAACGGCGTCGCCACGCCGCGCGCCGGCGAGCTGCTGACCGCCGGCGATCTCACCTTCAGCGCCGCGCAACTGTATCCGGCCAGCGGCGAGACCTTCCTGGTGCGCGCGCTCGGCGCGCTCGGCAGCGACGGCACCCGCGCCGAGACCCGCATCCGCATCGAAGCCCAGGGCGATGCGCCGGCGCTGCCGCTGTCGGCCGGCGGCACGCTGGCGCTGGATGCGACCTACATCGCCCAGGACGGGCGCCTGCGCGCGCCCAGCGGGCAACTGCTGCTCGGCGTGAGCGGGGCCGACGACGCGGCCGCGCGCGCGGTGTTCGGCACCCGCAACGTGACCCCGACCCGGGAAGTCAGCCTCGGCGCCGGCAGCCTGACCTCGGTCTCGCTGGAGGGCGCGACGCTTCCGTACGGCAGCACCGTGGACGGAGCGCAATGGCGCTACGACGGCAGCGCGCAAAGCGGCAACGCGGCCCTGACCGCGCCGCCACAGAAGCAAGTGCAGCTGGATGGCGACCGCATCGCGCTGGCCCCTGGCGCGCGCGTGGACCTGTCCGGCGGTGGCGACCTGCAGGCCAGCGAGTGGGTGCCCGGCACCGGCGGCAGCCGCGACCTGCTGTCCTCCACCAACACCAGCTATGCCGGCGGCAGCGCCACCCAGGTGCCGTTGTACCCGGACGGCCGCACGGTCTACGCGATCGTGCCCGGCGCGCAGGCGCCGGTGGCCGCCAGCGATGCGGCGTTCGAACGCAACGGCGGCACGCCCGCGCTCGGCAGCGCCGTGCACCTGAGCGGCGTGCCCGGCCTGGCCGACGGCGACTACACGCTGTTGCCGGCCAAATACGCCACCTTGCCCGGCGCCTACCGGGTGGTCGCGCGCAGCGGCAGCAGCGATGCCACCGCCGCGCAGAACCTGGTCGCCGCCGACGGCACCGCGGTGGTCGCCGGCTATCTGGTCGACACCTTGAGCGGGACCCGCAGCGCGCGTCGCCAGGTGTTCGAGGTGCAGTCGGCCGCGACCTGGGGCCAGTACTCCGAATACACCCGCACCGGCGCCAATGCGTTCTTCGCCGCGCAGGCCGCCGGCCGCGGCACCGCGACGCCGCAACTGCCGCGCGACGGCGGCCAGCTGATCCTGGACGCCGGCAGCGCGCTCGGTCTGGGCGCGAGCCTGGCCACCGCCGCCGCCAGCGGCGGCAATGCCGCGCAGATCGACATCGCCGCACAGGCGCTGCAGGTGCTCGGCCGCGGCCAGACGGCCGCGGCCGGCTACGTCGGCGTGGAGGCGACCGCGCTCAACGCGATGAACGCCGGCAGCCTGTTGCTCGGCGGCACCCGCGAGCAGACCAGCGACGGCATGCGCCTGCACGTGCGTGCCGAGCGCGTGCGGGTCAGCAACGCTGCCGACAGCGCGCTGCGCGCGCCGGAACTGCTGCTGGCCGCCGCCGGCGACGGCAGCGATGCCGACGGCGGCCTGCGCGTGGATGCCAGCAGTGTGTTGCAGGCGCAGGGCGGTAGCGGCGACCGCGCGACGACGCCGCTGCTGATCGGCAAGGACGGCGGCGACAGCGGCGATAGCGCGCTGCTGCGCCTGTCCAGCCTCGGCGCCGCCACGCTCGTGCGCGCCAACGTGCCGGACGCGGCACAGGCGCAGGCGCGCCTGCAGATCGGCAGCGGCGCGGTGCTGGATGGCGGCACCGCGCTGAGCCTGGACTCCACCGGCGACAGCGCCATCGCCGCCGGCGCGGTGCTACGCGGCCAGCGGATCGACGCCAGCGCCGGCCACGTGCGCCTGGACGCGCAGGCCGCCAGCGGCGACGCCGACGGCCTGGTGCTGGGCGCCGGCAGCCTGGCGCAGTTCGCGCAGGCCAGACAGGTCGGCCTGCACAGCTACGGCGACATGGCATTCGCCGGCGGCCTGGACCTGCGCGTGAGCAACGCCCTGACCCTCAGCGCCGGCCGCTTCGTCGGCGACGGCGGCGACGTTGCGCTGAGCGCCGACCAGCTGACCCTGTCCAACCTCGGCGCCACCGCGGCGCCGGCCGACGCCGACGCGAGCGGCGGCGGCCTGCTGCACCTGCAAGGGCGCGAGGTCGCCTTCGCCGGTGGCGACAAGCAGCTGAGCGGGTTCGGCGCGGTCGCGGTGGACGCGACGCAGACGCTATTCGTGCGCGACCGCGGCCAATTCGATTTCGGCGGCCGCGCGGTGGACCTGCGCACGCCGCTGCTGCTGGCCGACGCCGGCGCCGACCAGACCCTGCGCACCACCGGCGCGCTGCGCCTGCAACGCAGCGCCGGCAACGGCAGCGCGGCGCAGCCGCTGGGCGGGCGGGTCAGCCTGGTCGCCGCCAGCATCGACAGCGACGGGCTGATCCGCGCCAACTCCGGCGGCATCGCCCTGCGCAGCACCGACGGCGCGGTGCGCCTGCACGATGGCGCCACGCTGGACGCGTCCGGGGTGGCGAATCCCTTCTTCGACACCGTCAAGCCGACCCAGGGCGGCACGGTCGCCTTGCAGGCCCTGGCCGGCGACGTGCTCGCCGATGCCTCCACCCGCATCGACGTGTCTGCGCCCGGCGCGGCCGACGCCGGCAGCGTGAGCCTGGCCGCGGCGCAAGGCCGCGTGGCCCTGCCCGGCGTCCTCGACGGCCATGCCGCGCAAGGCCGCGGGGGGCGCTTCGCGCTCGACGCGGGCAGCGCGATCGCTCTGGATCCGCTGGCGTCGCAACTGGCCGGCGGCGGTTTCGACGGCGCCATCGACGTGCATGCGCGCAGCGGCAACCTGCTGCTGTCGGCCGGCACCACGCTGCGCGCCGACGCGGTGACGCTGACCGCCGACGGCGGCGCCGACGCCATCGCCCGCGACGCGGACAACGGCAACATCCGCATCGCCGGCAGCATCGACGCGTCCGGCACCCAGGGCGGCAGCATCGCGCTGTGGGGCCGCCACGGCGTGGCGATCGACGGCCAGCTGCTGGCCCGCGGCAGCGCCGCCGACAAACGCGGCGGCAGCATCGCGCTGGGCAGCAGCGGCCGCGACGACGGCACCCTCAACGCCGACTACGGCTACCAGAACGTGCAGGCCGGCGCGGCCGGCAGCATCGCCCTCGGCGCCGGCGCGGTGCTGGACGTATCCGGCGGCAGCGCCGGCGGCCTGTCCGGCGGCAGCGTGGACATCCGCACGCCGCTGCTCGCCGACGGCGAGGTCAACGTGACCGTGGCCAACGGCGCCAGCGTGCGCGGCGCGCGCGAAGTGGGCCTGGAAGCGTATGCGGTGTGGAGCACCACCGACGCCAGCACCGACCCGGCCAAGCATTTCGACGGCATCATCGATCCGGCCGGCTGGTACGACGCGCAGGGCGCGCTGCTGGCCGGGACCTGGTCGGACCTTGCCGGCAACGCGGTGGCCGCGCCGACCACGCCGGCGCAGGTCGCCGACTACCTCGGCCGCTACGTGTTCGTCGCGGATGCCGCCAACGCCGCGCACCGCCAGTTCTATGGCTATGCCGACGACAGCGCCGGCACGCCCGGCACGCTGATGGGCTTCGTGCAGCGCCCGGGCTTCGCGTTCGAGGCGCGCCTGGGCAACCTGCCCAACCTGCGCGCGCGGCCGGGCATCGAACTGCGCAATCCGGATCCGGCCATCAACGGCGGCGAGATCCGGGTGATGAGCAACTGGAACCTCGGCGCCGGCGCCAACCGCGACCAGCTGGACTTCCGCTACAACGGCAACGCGCCGGTGCTGACCCTGCGCGCCGAAGGCGGTGTCGCCATCAAGGCCAGCCTCAGCGACGGCTTCTACCAGTTGCGCAATCCGTTCGGCGGCGGCGGCCCGCAGGCCAGTTACGGCAATGCCAGCACGGCCTATCAACGCCTGCTGCAGAACGCCTACGATAACGCGTTCGTCAGCGTCGAGGGCCTGATCCCGTCGCCGCCGGCCAGCGTCGGCGACGACCAGGGCGAAGCCGCGCAGTACTACGGCCAGTACCTGCAACTGCTGGACATGCTGCAGAAGCCGCAGGACGAACTGACCGCGGGCGGCCTGCTGCCGCCGTACGACAACCTGCTCAATGCCTTCCTGGTCAACTACTCGCCGGACGCCGGATACCCCATCCAGGACTATGCCGGCCAACCCACCGCGCCGGCCGCGCCCACCTCGCCCGCCGACTATGCGCAGTACGTGAGCAACTACGAACGCTATGTGCTCGACATGTATGCGTTCTACAACGCCTCCGGCGAATACCCGCTGCCGACCTTGACCCTGCCCTCGCTGCCGGTGCTCGGCGCATTGCTGCCGGCCGCCACCCACAACACGCCGTCGCTGCAGGCCAACGCCAGCAATCCGCTGCCGCTGGCCACCACCAGCCTGATCGGCGGCGACAGCAGCCGCTACCGCATCGTCGCCGGCGCCGATTTCGCCAGCATCCGCCCCGATGCGCTGCGCACCGGCAGCGAGGCCGACGTGGTGCTCGACGGCCACCAGCGCTACCAGGAAGCCGGCAAGAACGACGTGCTGCTGCCGACCGTGGTGCGCACCGGCACCGGCAGCATCCAGATCGCCGCCGCGCGCGACCTGCGCTTCGCCGATGCCGATGCGCCGGCCAGCATCTACAGCGCCGGCCAGCCGGGCAGCGGCAGCGACGTCGGCGACGACGTGCGCATCGTGCGCGCCGGCATCGACGCCGGCGGCGTCGCCAGCAGCGTTCCCGGCCAACTGGTCAGCGCGCAAGCCAATGCCGAGGCCGCCGGCGACCTGCTGCTGCAGGCCGGGCGCGACATCCTCGGCAACCGCCAGGTGTTCGATGGCGACGGCAGCCGCACCGGCGTGGCCGGCAACTACGTCGGCCAGTACTGGTGGCCGTGGCTGCAGGTCGGCAATCCGGTCGGCGCCGATGGCGTCACGCCCAGCGCCGGGCTGATCAACTACGGCGGCTTCGCCCAGGGCGTGCTCAGCAGCGGCGGCGACGTCGCGGTGCAGGCCGGGCGCGATGTGCGCGAGCTATCGGTGTCGCTGCCGACCAGCTACCGGCTGACCGCGCAGGGCCGCCAGACCTACGGCGGCGGCGACCTGCAGGTGGAGGCCGGACGCGACGTGCTCGGCGGCGACTATTTCGTGGCGCGCGGACAAGGCCGCCTGGACGCCGGCGGCAACCTCGGCAGCGCGTTCACGCTCAGCGGCCAGGGCTACGGCAGCAGCGGCGCGTTGCGCGATGTCGTCAGCGCGGTGGATCCGGTGATCGCCGTGCAGGACGGCCAGTGGTCGATCCACGCCGGCGGCGATGCCGCGCTCGGCGCCATCGTCAATCCCGGTTACGTCCTGTCCACCGGCGGCGTCGCCGCGCTGATGGGCGACAGCACCCGCGCCACCACCGATTACGGCAGCGGCTCGGCGATCGCGGTCGACGCCTTGAACGGCGACATCCGCCTCGGCACGCTCAAGCTGCCCGGCGTGCTGTTCGGCAACGGCGCGCGCGACACGAGCCGCGGCACCGACGCGCTCATCGTCAACGAGGGCGTGTTCGACAACGTACTGCCGGCCACGGTGGAAGCGGTCGCCCATGGCGGCAGCCTGCAAGTGGAGACCAGCGGGCGCCTGGCGCCGTCGGCGCAGGGACAGCTGGAACTGCTGGCGCAAGGCGACATCCGCCTGTTCAACGACACGCTGGTGGCCGGCAAGAGCAATCGGCAGCTGGCGATGCTGGACGAAACCGGCAACTACGACGGCAACGACAATCCCGCCGGCGCCGGCACCCCACTCGGCCTGCACCAGGACGACGCGCAACCGGTCCGCCTCTACAGCCGCGACGGCGACGTGGCCAGCGGCTATGCGGCAGACGGCTTCATGCTCAATCCGCTGACCCTGCAGTTGCCGAAGCCCGCCGACATCCGCGCCGGGCGCGACATCGTCAATCTCGACCTGCGCGCGCAGAACCATCGGGCTTCGGACGTGACCCGGGTCCAGGCCGGGCGCGACCTCTACTACACCCCGATCCTGGGCGGTCCGCTCGGGGACGAGGCCATTCGCTGGGGCTGGATGACGCTGGCCGGCCCGGGCACGTTCGAGGTGCAGGCGGGGCGCAATCTCGGTCCGTTGACCTCGGCGGAAGAGGCCATGAAGGGCCTGCGCATCAGTCTGGTCGACCGCAACGCGGGTGGCATCCGCACCACCTCCGGCGCCGACCTGGTGGTGCGCTATGGCGTCGCCAACGGCGAGGAGGCCGACGCGCTCAGCGCGCTGTACCTGAATCCGGGCAGCGCGCAGAGCAGCGCCACCTATCGGCAATGGCTGGTCGAGTTCGTGCAGCAACGCGCGCCCGACGCGTCCGCGTCCGTCCCGGTCGCGCAGCACGCCGCCGCGGCGCAGGAGGCGCTCACCCCCGCCGCGGCCTGGCAGCGCTTCCAGCAACTGCCGGCCGACACCCGCCGCCTGCTGGCCGAGCGCGTGTTCCTGGACGTGCTCAAGCAGGTCGGCGAAGGCCATGCCGATCCGGCCAGCGCGGATTTCCAGAAATACACGCGCGGCTATGCCGCCATCGAGACGCTGTTCCCGTCGCGCCTGGGCTACACCCGCAACAACCTGGAAGGCGGGGTCAACGGCGCGGCGACCCGCAGCATCACCGGCACCCTGGACATGCGCGGCTCCACCCTGCAGACCCAGGCCGGCGGCGATATCCGCATCCTCGGCCCGGGCGGCGGCCTGCAGGTCGGCAGCGCGCTGGCGCCGCCGGTGGTCACCGATTCCCAGGGCAACGTGCTGATCGGCCCGGCGCAGCAGGGCATCCTGGCGGTGGGCCGCGGCGACATCGGCGTGTTCACCGATGCCAGCGTGCTGCTGGCGCAGAGCCGCATCTTCACCCAGCGCGGCGGCGACCTGCTGCTGTGGAGTTCCAACGGCGACATCAACGCCGGCAAGGGCAGCAAGACCAGCGCCGAGCGCGCGCGGGCGCGCTACCTGTGCGACCAGGACCAGTACTGCACGCTCGATGCCAGCGGCCAGGTCAGCGGCGCCGGCATCGCCACGTTGCGCCTGACCACCGACGATCCGCGCGGCAATGCGGTGCTGGTCGCCCCGCGCGGTACCGTCGATGCGGGCGACGCCGGCATTCGCGCCAGCGGCAACCTGATCGTGGCCGCGCAGTTCGTCGCCAACGCCGACAACATCCAGGTGCAGGGCGACACCGTCGGCGTGGGCACCGCGCGCAACGTCGATAGCGGCGCGTTGAGCGCGGCGTCCAATGCCGCGGCCGCGGTCTCCGACGCGGTCGGCGACCTCGCCTCGCGCACCGGCGCCACCCCGCGCGAAGCGCCCTCGGTCATCACCGTGCAGGTGCTCGGCTTCGGCGACTGCAAGGTCGACGATCCGCGCTGCCAGCCCGGGCCATGACAGTGCGGCGACGCAGGCCGCGGCGCGCCGAACAGGGCGCCGCGGCAAGCTTCAAACGGTGCATTCCGTAGACACGGAATATGTCGAAACGAAATACGGAAGTTAATCGTTAGTTTCAGGTCGATCCATTATGTCAACGCGATTAACCACGACCCGATTCCGGACGTTGCATCACAGGTAAAAAAACATTCCGACGCGTGTCGTCGCAGCATCATCTGCCCAGCGCAACCTTTCTCGGCGCCAGTCGATGGCGCCAGCACGCTACAGGTCAAGAATTCCCCCGGATCCCTTCCGTCGTTTTCTCACCAAGGAGAGAGGCAAGTGCTCAATCTTCATTTCCCCCGTATCAGCGCCATCGCCATTGCGATCGCGTCCCTGTCCACCGGTTCGGCCATGGCGGCCGAGAATCTGTACGGCGGCGGCGCCACCTTCCCGGCGCAGCCGTACGTCGGCAATACCTACACCGGCACGACCCCGAACGCGCGCCTGTCGACCAATGCCGGCAACACCGCCGGCGCCGGCTTCAGCACTGCGACCCTGGGCACCGGCTCGGTGTTCCTGACCTACAGCAACAACAGCACCAACAAGGTTTCGTACTGCCAGACCGGCAGTGGCTTCGGCAAGAACACCCTGGTGTCCACCGCCGCCAACCAGTCCTGCAACGACTTCAGCACCTCGCCCACCGGCCTGAGCGGCGCCAACGCCGCGCCGGACTTCATCGGCACCGATGCGCCGTACAGCACCAACGACTACAACGCGTTCCTGGGCGGCAACAATGCCGGCCGCGTGGGCATCGTGCAGATCCCGACCCTCGCCGGCGCCATCGCGCTGCCGCAGAGCACGCCGACCACCGTCTTCAACCTCACCACCGCCCAGGTCTGCCAGATCTACTCCGGCCTGGTCAGCGACTGGGGCAACGTGTCCGGCAGCGGCACCACCGGCCCGATCAAGATCGTCTACCGCACCGACGGCAGCGGCACCACGTTCGCCTTCACCAGCTTCCTGGCCGCCAACTGCAACGGCACCAGCAACGTGCCGTCCGGCTTCGCCTTCACCCCGAACCAGACCTTCACCTCGGCGCTGCCGGGCGGGGTCAGCGGCGTGTACGGCTCGCGCGCGATCGACGCCAGCGGCAACAACGGCGTGGTGACCTCGGTGCGCGTCACCAACAGCAACGCGCTGGGCTATGCCGACATCGGCGAAGTGCTGCTGCAGGCGGCCAGCTACGTCACCGTCAACGGCTTCGACCCGGCGCAGTTCGGCAAGAACTCCGCCGGCCAGGCGACGCCGATCTCGCTGGCGTCCGGCGCGCTGCTCAGCGGCCGCGTGCTCGACGGCGCGACCGTCAATGCGGTGCCGGGCAACAACAGCACCGCGGTGAAGAACTGCGTGCGCCTGGTCAACCCGAGCGCTGCGATCACCAACGCCTACCCGATCGCGGCGGTCACCTACCTGGCCGGCTTCACCAGCGGCAACGGCAGCGCCGCGCACGTGCAGGCGGTGAAGGACCTGTACGGCATCTTCTACAGCAGCAGCACCCGCCCGGCGCTGCCGGCCGGCTTCGCCTACCTGGACGGCGTCGCCGCGTTCCGCAGCTCGGTGCAGAACACCATCAGCACCTGCGTGCAGTAAGCGCGCGACACGCCAGGACGGCAATGGACCGGCGGGCAGCGATGCCCGCCGGTCTTTTCATGCCTGGCGCGGCATGACGAAGGAGCTCGCGCCAGGGGGCGCGGACGTTTGTTGCCGAAGCCGTCCGCCGCATCGAATCGATGCGTCTTGTGCGTGAAACCCTTGCGTTCCAGCACAGGCCCGACGACCGCGGCGATGTCGCGGACGATGTCCTCCTTCGCCCTACGCATTGCAGGGGCTTCAGCGCCGATCCACCGTGTCGCTGGGCAACCGACCCGTGGCCTTCGATTCGCATGCGGTACCGCTCCGGCGCCGTCCTTGCGACGCACGCCATCGCGATTGGCGTGGCACGCGCCCGCACCGCGCCGCACGCGACGCGCCATCCCGCCGCCGCGGCCCAGGCGACCGCAGGTCCGACATTTCGATTCCGGGCGGCCAGCTCACGGAGCGGCGGCAGGCACCGGCGGCAATGCCGCGCAGGCGTGCTGCAACCGTTGCAGCGCTCGCGCCATCAGCGTCCGGTGCCGCGCCAGCTTCATCCACCCCGGCAGGCGCGCCACCATCGAGCGCCCGAACACACCGCGGCGCTCGCGCAGCGTCGCCGCCACATAGTCCTGCAGCTCCTGCAGCTGACGCGCGTTGTAGGCCCACACCACGCCGACGCGCGTCGAGGCGACCAGCGCCAGGGCCATGCCGAAATGCGGGTCGCAGGGAAGCGCGTCGCGCACGCGGTGCGGCTGCACGGCCACCGCATTGTCCTTGCGGCAACGCGGGCATCGCCCCGGCAGGGTCGGTGGTGGCGGCATCCGCGCCGTCGAGGTCGCGCAGACCTGCACCCACTGGTGCCCGCAATGGCCGCAGGCACGGCGCCCCGACAGCCACACCGCGCCCACCCAGTCGCCGTTGCCGCTGTCCAGCGCCGCGCTGCACTGCCCGCAGCGAAAGCGCGCCTGCCAGCGATACGGCTGCCACTGCGCCAGCACCCAGCCCGGCGCGTCGCAACGATGGCAGCGCACCGCCACCCGCTCCGCATAGGCGGCCAACGGCGTCCCGTCGTTGCGATGCCGCCGCGGCGCGCCGGGCGATGGCGCGCCCGGCAACGGTGTGCGCTCAGGCATACAGCACGCCCGGCCGCCCCGCTTCGACGATGGCGTGCGGCACGAAGCGCGCGCTGTCGCGGGTGATCGGGCCGTCGTCCTCGCGGATGCCGATGCCACACGCCGCATCGCCGACGATCCAGCTGCCGACCATCGGATAGCGCCCGTCGAACGCCGGCAACGGATGCGCCTGCTGCAGGATGCACGGCCCCTGGTAGGGCCCGTCGCTCTCGAATCTGCGGCCGTCGGCCAGGTGCAGGGCGATGTTGGCGCCCTCGCGCGAATGCAGCGGCTTGCGCACCCAACCCGGCGACAGCGCATTGCCGTCGTCGAACGTGGCCGGCAGCAGGTTGGGATGGCCGCGATGGCGTTCCCACAGCAGCGGCAGGATGCCCTTGTTGCTGAGCACTGCCTTCCACGGCGGCTCCAGCAAGCGCAGCCCCGAGCCCGGCAAGGCCTGGCCGAAGCGCTCGGCGAACAGGTCCTCCAGCGGATACAGCTTGAACAGCGCGCCGATCACCGCATCGTCCAGGTCGGTGTAGCGCCCGTCCTCGGACAGGCCGATGTCCTCGATCGCGATCGCCTCGCCGAACAGCCCGGCCTGCGCCGCGCAGTCGCGCAGATAGGCGACCGTACCCTGGTCTTCCTCGGAATCGCGCACCGCCGCGAAGTACAACGGCGGCGGCAACTGCGCCGCCAGCTCCGCGAAACGCGCCACCAGCGCTTCGTGGATCGAGTTGAACTGGTCGGCGTCCTGCGCCAGGCGGCCCTGCGCGCGCTGGTCTTCCAGCCACTGCCATTGAAAGAACGCCGATTCGAACAGCGAGGTCGGCGTGTCGTAGTTCAACTCGTACAGCTTGGCCGGACCGGTGCCGTCGTAGGCCAGGTCCAGCCGCCCGTACAGGTGCGGATCGCGGCGCCGCCAGCTCTCGGCGATCCAGTCGCGGAACGCCGGCGGAATCGCCAGGCGCTGCAGCAACGCCTCGCTGGCGACGATCTCGTCCACCAGGCCCATCGCCATCTGGTGCAACTCGGCGCTGGGGTCCTCCAGGTCGCGCTCGATCTGGCGCAGGGTGAACGCGTAGTAGGCGCGTTCGTCCCAATAGCGTTCGCCGTCGATGGTGTGGAAACGGAAGCCGCACTCGGCGGCCTGCGCGCGCCAGTCGCCGCGTTCGACGATCGCGATGCGTTTCATGCGTTGCGTGCCTCGCTCCGGAGCGGCGGGATCAACCGCCGACGCTGCCGCGCGCGCCGCTGGAACCGCCGAAGCCGCCACGGCTGACGGTGACCGCGCGGTTGGGCGTGGCGCCGATATGGGTCATGGTCTGATTGCCGCGCAAGGCCGTGCCGGCGCCCGCGCCAGTGGCCGGACGCTGCCACTGGTTCTGGCGGTCCTGGTAGGCCGGCGCGGCATTGAACCCGGCCATGCGATTGCCGTTGAGCATCTGCGACAGGAAGAAGCCGGTCATCAGCGGCCCGATGAAGGAATGGCCCTGGCTGTCGCGCTGCTCCACGCAGCGTTCGGCGGAATAGTCCTGCGTGCACTGCTCCCGGCTGGCGTACTTGGGGCCCTGCTCGGCGGCCTGCTTCTGCGCCCGCGCGAACGCCTCGCGGCAGGTGGCGATGTCGTGGGTCTGCGCCACGCAGGCATCCACCGAGGTGTACAGGCCTTCCTGGGTCTTGCTCTCGGGCTCGCGCCCACAGGCGGTGAACAGCAGCGGCGCGGCGCTCATCAGCAGCAGCGCGGTCGTCTTCGACCTCTTCATGGCAACGTCTTCCTGAGTCCAGCCACGATGATGCCCGGTTCGGCCGGCCACGGGAACCCGCGGCCGGCCGAATGCGTTCGCAAACGTAAACGCTGGCGCAATCAGCGCGGCGGCGGCGGCACGTAACTGGACAGACGCGCCGTGAAATACGGCTGCACCGCGGCGATGTTGGACTTGACCTGGATGTCCATGCCGACGTCGCGGCTCATGCCCAGCACATCGTTGTCCGGCCAGCCCGGGCCGAAGCACCACTGCGTGCTGGGGATATTGTTGGCCTGCAGATGCGCAAGCATGCGCGTGGTCGCCAGCTCGGCGCTGGCATTGCCCGCCGGATAGCCGTGCTCGCCGAGAAAGCCGCGCTTGCCGGCGCGGCCCAGCGAGCGCAGGAATGGCGTGACCATCTCGATGCCGGTGTCCGCGGCGACGGTTTCGTTGGGATTGCGCCAATTGCCGCCGCCGCGGCCGCCTTCGTCCAGGTAGTTGTGCGCCTCGTAGACGATGCGGTCGTACGGATCGGGGATGGCGTACAGGCCTTCGGACAGATCCTCCCATTGGCGGGCGCTGGCGTACTGGTTGCCGCAGACGAACACGTAGTGCGACCGGTCGAAATCGAAGATGCGCGCCGCGGTGGCGGTGGCGGTGCGCAGCCAGTGGTCGGCCATCACCAGCTTGCTGCCGTCGGCGTTGACCTCCGGCCCCTGGTAGGGCTCGTTCATCAGGCCCCAGCCGAAGATCGCCGGATGCGAACGGAAACGCTGCACGATGCGGCTCCACAGATCCGGCAGACCGGCGGCGTTGTACAGCGTGCAGCCCGGCGTGCCGATCACCCGATACTCGTAGAGCTTGAGCAGGCTGTCGGCAGGATCGAAGTAGCCCAGGTACAGGTAGTTGCCCTTGCGGTAGGTGCCGGCCCACACCGCGTCGGCGGCGGGATCGGTGACCACACGCCCGTCCGGCCCGATCAACTGGCCGGCGCTATCGCGCCGGTAACCGGACTTGCTCGCGACCTTGATCGGCAGGCGCATGTAGTCGTGCAGTTCCAGGATCGCCAGCTTGCCGCGCTGCGCGAGCCGGTTCAGCACCTGCTCGACCTGGTCGCAATACGTGGCGTTGAGCGGCATGCCCTGGCCGGTGCTGAAGCGCGCGGCGGTGGTCGGCAGGCGGAACAGCGGGCAGGCGCCGGCGGCGGCGATGTGCTGGTCGCGGATATCGCGGTAGTGGCGGTCGATGATGGCGTTGTCGACGAAATTGTTCGACGCCAGCCCCGACATATTGAGACCGGCGAAGGGCAACCTGCCCGCAGCGCGGGCCTGGCCGCCGAGGCCCCACAGGGCGGCGCCGGCGGCCAGGCCGACACCGGCACGCAGCACGCTGCGGCGGCCCGGATCGGCCGGCGAGGACGCGATGGATGGGGTGGGGAAGGAAACAGCGGAAGACGGCAAACGCGCATGCCGAAGCATGGACACCTCCTGTGGTCATGATGGGCGGGCCGGGCCGACGCCCCCTGACGCACCGGCCTACCCAGTCTGCCAAGCGCAGGCAGGCGGGTCTGCGATCCGCTTCCCACTCCCGCCCGGCGCGCGGCGGCGCCAGCCTGCGTGCTAACGTGATCGGCCCAGCGGTGGACGCCAGGACGGTTGCAGCAGCAACGATCCGATCGCGCCACCATCGCCAGCCTCCCCGCCCGCACGTTCGCTGCTCCCATGCCCGACTATCGCTCCAAGACCTCGACCCACGGCCGCAACATGGCTGGCGCCCGCGCACTGTGGCGCGCCACCGGCATGCAGGACGCCGACTTCCACAAGCCGATCATCGCCATCGCCAATTCCTTCACCCAGTTCGTGCCCGGCCACGTGCACCTGAAGGATCTCGGCCAGCTGGTCGCGCGCGAGATCGAGCGCGTCGGCGGCGTGGCCAAGGAATTCGACACCATCGCCGTGGACGACGGCATCGCCATGGGCCACGACGGCATGCTGTACTCGCTGCCCAGCCGCGAGATCATCGCCGACTCGGTCGAGTACATGGTCAACGCGCACTGCGCCGACGCGCTGGTGTGCATCTCCAACTGCGACAAGATCACCCCCGGCATGCTGATGGCCGCGCTGCGCCTCAACATCCCCACCGTGTTCGTCTCCGGCGGGCCGATGGAAGCCGGCAAGACCAAGCTCGCCGACCACAACCTGGACCTGATCGACGCGATGGTGATCGCCGCCGATCCCACCGCCTCCGACGAAAAGGTCGCCGCGTTCGAGCGCAGCGCCTGTCCCACCTGCGGCTCGTGTTCGGGCATGTTCACCGCCAACTCGATGAACTGCCTGACCGAAGCGCTGGGCCTGGCCCTGCCCGGCAACGGCACCGTGGTCGCCACCCATGCCGACCGCGAGCAACTGTTCCTCAAGGCCGGGCGCACCGCGGTCGAACTGTGCCACCGCTGGTACGGCGCCGAAGACCCGCGCGCGCTGCCGCGCGGCATCGCCACCTTCGAAGCGTTCGAGAACGCGATGACCCTGGACATCGCGATGGGCGGCTCCACCAACACCATCCTGCACCTGCTCGCCGCCGCGCAGGAGGGCGAGGTGCCCTTCACCCTGCGCGACATCGACCGCCTGTCCAAGCGCGTGCCGCAGCTGTGCAAGGTGGCGCCGAACACGCAGAAGTACCACATCGAGGACGTGCACCGCGCCGGCGGCATCGTCGCCATCCTCGGCGAACTGGCGCGCGGCGGCCTGCTGCACACCGATCAGGCCACCGTGCACAGCCGCAGCCTGGCCGAGGCCATCGCGCAGTGGGACATCACCCAGAGCGACGACGCCGCGGTGCGGACCTTCTACCAGGCCGGGCCGGCCGGCATCCCCACCCAGGTCGCCTTCAGCCAGGCCACGCGTTGGCCGACACTGGACGCTGACCGCGCTACGGGCTGTATCCGCGACGTCGCCCATGCCTACTCGCAGGAAGGCGGGCTGGCGGTGCTGTACGGCAACATCGCCGAGGACGGCTGCGTGGTGAAGACGGCGGGCGTGGACGAGTCCATCCATGTGTTCGAAGGCAACGTCAAGGTGTTCGAGAGCCAGGACACCGCGGTCAAGGGCATCCTCGCCGACGAGGTGAAGGCCGGCGACGTGGTGGTGATCCGCTACGAAGGCCCCAAGGGCGGCCCCGGCATGCAGGAGATGCTGTACCCCACCTCGTACCTGAAGTCCAAAGGCCTGGGCAAGCAATGCGCCCTGCTCACCGACGGCCGCTTCTCCGGCGGCACTTCCGGCCTGTCGATTGGTCACGCCTCGCCCGAAGCGGCGGCGGGTGGCGCCATCGGCCTGGTCCGCGACGGCGACCGCATCCTGATCGACATCCCTAACCGCAGCATCAACCTGCTGGTCGACGACGCCGAACTGGCCGCCCGCCGCGCAGCGCAGGACGCGCAAGGCTGGAAGCCGGTGGAAGCGCGCCCGCGTAAGGTCACCACTGCATTGAAGGCATACGCGCTGCTGGCGACCAGCGCCGACAAGGGCGCGGTGCGGGACAAGGCGATGTTGGACGGGTGAGGCGCTGCCATGCCATGAAGACCCCGGACTCCCAAGGTCTGCATGGCGTCGCGGCGTTGCACTGTGGGAGGGACTTCATGGCACCTCTAGTAGCCTCGACTTCGAAAGCTACGCGCTAAGCACATCAGTCGCTTGCGAGTGCTTAGGTGTAGCTTTTGGGGGCTATTGGAGGTGCTTTTAGTCCCGACGCGAGACCACAAACGACCACAGCCGGGGACTTTCTCGATGCTAGCGGCGCTCGCCGGCGCCCAACCCGTCCAGCGGACTGCGCACCGCAGACGCACCACGCCCCAGCACATGCGTATAGATCTGCGTGGTAGCCACATCCTTGTGACCCAACAGTTCCTGCACCGTGCGGATATCGTGACCGGCTTCCAACAGGTGCGTGGCGAAGGAATGGCGCAGCGTGTGACAGGTCGCCGGCTTGACGATGCCGGCCCGGTGCCGCGCCGCCCGCACTGCACGCTGCAGCACTTCCTCGGACACGTGATGCCGGCCAACCCGACCGCTGCGTGGATCCACCGACCGATGCGCCGCCGGGACCAGGTATTGCCAGCCCGGTTCGATCTCGGCATTGGGGTACTTGCGCGTTAGCGCGTGCGGCAGATACACCCGCCCCGCACCTTCGGCCAGATCCACCGCGTGCAGCAGCAGCGCCCTGTCGCGTTGTCGTAGCAGCGCCTCGCGCAGCCGCGCCGGCAACGGCACACGCCGCTCCTTGCCGCCTTTGCCGTCACGCGCCACGATCTCGCCGCGCTCCATGTCCACATCCTTGATCCGCAACCGCAGACATTCCAGCAACCGCATGCCGCTGCCGTAGAGCCGCCCGGCCATCAGCCAGCAAGGCCCCTCCAGGGCGACCAGCAAGCGTGCGACCTCCTCGACCGAGAGCAACATCGGAATTCGCCGCGGCCGCTTGGCGCGCACCAGATTCTCCATCCAGGGCAGTTCCACGCCCAGAACATCACGATAGAGGAAAACAGCGCCGCCAGCGCCTGATTCTGCGTGCCGGCCGAGACCTGCCCCTGGGTCGCCAGATTGGTCAGGAACGCTTCGACCTCGGCCTGCCCCATCCGCGATGGATGCCGCTTGTCGTTGGCCAGGATGAAGCGCCGTATCCAGCCAACATACGCTTGCTCGGTGCGCAGGCTATAGTGCCGAAGCCGCAACCGGCCACGTACCCGCTCCAGCAACTTCGGCGGTGCATGCGCCGTTACGCCTTCATCTTCATGGGTGTAACTCATACGCCAGCTCGAACGTCGGATAACGCTGCCAGCATCGACGTCCGGAGCCGCAGCTACCATCCGGCAAGTCACTGATGTGGGGTAAGAATTCCCTGCTTTGCAGATGTCTGAAGTTGGAGGATACTTGGTGCATCACCGCTTTTAGGCGGTCCAATAGTAGTTAGGTGCCATGTCCAAGCTCCTCTCAATCCTGCTATCGACAGCTCTGCTCGGTGGATATTCCGCCGCTGCATGCAGTTCTTCACTCGACCTGTCTGGTGCTTTCTTCAAGGCCGGCCATCCCATCAAGGGCGAGACGATCGACGAGGCTGTTACTGGGGCAGACCAAATTGCCAACTTGAATCGCTCTGTCGAGCTAATCAAGCGCTACCCGGACGTCAGGTTCGAGATTGCGGGCCATACGGATCAGTATGAGTGTTCCGGGCAAGAGTGCCGCTATCTCGCCCAACGACGAGCGCTTCTCCTATACAGGTTCATGCTAGCCGCTGGCGTAGATCCGCTTTGTGTCATTGCTCTAACCGAGTACGGGTCCACTCGCCCGATCGCTGGCAAATGGGAGGAGAACTCGCTCAATCAGCGCGCCGAGCTAAACGTGGACATTGAGCCGTAAAGTGCTTCAGCATGGCACCTAACAATTCATTCAAGCCGAAGCCGCTTCGCGGCTCGGCTTAATTCAGGCGTTATGTTCCAAGGCAAGCATGTACGCAAACGTTGAGAAGGCGCCTGCTGAGCTAACGAAACTTGGAGGTCATGTGGCCCCATTTCAGTCTGGCTTGTGCTCACACGCCACGGAATAGCAGCTGAGCCAGCCGAAATCATCCGCCGCTGCAACTACAGCGAAACGTTTGGATCTTTCGCCGTCTGCTTGGCTGAGACACTGCAAAGCTTTGGGTTGCGTGTTCGCCTTCATTCGGATCCAGATCCAGATCCAAACGATTTAGAACGCTCGGCCTATCAACGAGTCTCCGTGCTACCTGCGGCCCCCTTGTCAAAGCTAGTCGCGGATGTTGCTACCGGCGCGAGTGTAATTGTGAGCTACATCGCTCCGGGAGGGGATGGCCACTTCTCTCCATTAGCAGGCGCTATAGCAAACAAGATCCTCTTGCCATATAGCGCAGAAGGACTAATGCTTCGGTCCGAGTTCAGCAAGCGCTGGCGCGCCAATGGAATCCTCAGGCAGGCTGTCGTTGCAACATAACAATTCATTTAAGCCGAACCGGCTTCGCCGGTCGGCTTAACTCACGCGTTAGGCCCAGTCAGATATTCTCAAAGGCCATCATGCTCAACCGCGCATGTCTTCTCGGCACACTGTTACTAGCTAGCGGCGCATCCTTAGCCAAGCCCAGCACTGAGCTTCCTGAAGCACTACGCTTGGCCGATACTTGTGTCTCAAGCAATAAAATTTCAAACACCCACCGTTACCTTGCTAGCATCTCGTGGCATGAGGAGCCAGGCCACCCAGAGAAAAGCTGCTGGTCGGTCATGTGGCTACCAAACGAGCTAGCGTTTGATGCACAGCTGGTCGTGTGGGTGTGCGGCGATGGCAGGATCAGTCACCAAGCTGGCGGCTGGTCCTAACCATTCATTCAAGCCGAACCCGCTTCGCGGGTCGGCTTAATTCAGGTGTTAGGCGTCATGCAGTCGACTCGCCAGATTCATGCTCGGTCCTCCCGCTTCGTCATTGAGCCCGGCGAGGACGACGAGACTAACCCGGGAATCTTTGGCCGCGCGTTCGCACAATGGCTGTCCACGCAGCTACCTGCACTTGGGTGGCGCGTGAAGGGTTGCATCGCCGAAGACTTCGGTCGCCTTGTAGAGGTCGAGGATCCGAAGTTTCGTCTGTTTGTAGCGTGTGCGAATGGCCACCATGGAGACAACTCTTGGCAGGCATTCACCTTTGCGGAGGGAGGAGGGCTTCTTGGTATGTTCGCGAAGGCTGATAAGCAGCAGCTGGCGGACTGTCTCCTCGCAGATGTGGAGCGGGTGCTGCGCCAGGACCCAAGTACAATCGACGTTCAGCTGGAGGATACCAATGACACCTAACAAATCGTTCGAGCGGACGCGTGAGGATAAAGTGCCAAGCTCATGCGCCGGCGCGCGCGCCGCTCAACTCAACGGTTAGGTTGCAGATGGCAGCACTACGCAAGTTCGAGCTAGAAGCAATCCGCCTCCTCGCCGAGGGCATCCTCTCGAGTGAGCAGCTACACGCCATCGCAGCCGCAGGACAGCCAGTCCGCTACGAGCATACTGGCTGTGGGTATTTCGTCACGGTGGCTCACGCCAGCTTACCCACTGAGCCCCAGACCCTCAGCGAGCCATACGTAGCAGGTCACATCGAAGAGACCGAGTGCGGGTTCGTGGCGTTTCTTGGCCAGGGCGAGCTAGTCCTTGAGTGCCACCAAGTCTGCGGCCCTGACATTCCCGAGAACGTCAGGGATCTGCCAGTGAAAGTTGGGCTCGATCCATCCAACGCCGTTGACCTGCGGTAGGCTGCAACCTAACAATTCGTCCAAGCCGACGCCGCTTGGCGGCACGGCTTAACTCAGGCGTTGGTCGGCATAGACATGCACTCTGGAAATTTTAAAATCCGAACCTCGGTGCAACTAATTGCGATAGCCAGCGCCGTGTTCATTGCAAGCTGCGCGCACCAACTTGGCCCCAACATCGAGCCAATGCGAGTCGCGCGCGAACTTGGACTACCCCTCTGCACAGTCACCGAACCTATGAGGCGCTATCAGACCCTGGACTACGCTGATCTAATCGGCAATCCCAATCTCTCGGATTCGCCAGAATGGGCTGAGGCTATTTCCATGATGCAGGTGGGTGACGACCTGCGTTACGTTCACTGTAAGAGTGGCGCCAACTACTTCGGCCTATTCCGTGGCAAGTCTGTGCTACTAAAATTTGGCGGCATGCTCTATTAGCGCAATAGTGCCGCCCAACAATTCATTCAAGCCGACGCCGCTTCGCGGCGCGGCTTAACTCAGGCGTTAGGCCCCATGAGCGAGCATGACCTACTGTTGGTAACAACACTCAACCGCGAACTGTGCGCTTCAATTGGTGGCGCTGTCGACGACGCTACAGGTGACGAGGTGTACTCAGCATTCGTCAAGATCGTTCCCGCTCCTCTGACGCTAGACGCACTGGGCTTCCTATCTGACAGTGACTTTTATAGACTCTCGGATTCATTCAATGCCTTTTTTGAATGTTCCGGCATCGGTGAGGCCCAGATAAGATCTGCGGTAGAGGCAACGCTTAGGCACTGGGGCCCCAGCGATGGGGCCTAACAATTCATTCAATCCAAATCCGCTTCGCGGTTCGGCTTAATTCTGGCATTAGCCCCTTGGAGATTTGTTTATGCGATTTGGAGTATTAGCTGGCCTGTTGTTAGTTACCTCGACTAGTTCTGCGCAGTCGGTGCATGTCTATGATGGGTACTTGAAAGGCGAAACGTATGTGACGCAGTCACCAGCCACTCGATCAGCCTATGTAATGGGCGTTGTAGACGGGCTGCTGAGCTCTGGATTCTACGGAGCCTCCAAGGAAGAGGTACGGAAGGTTCATGCATGTACTTTTGAAATGAGCAGCGAAGCGTTGCGAGACGTCGTTGATAATTATCTACTGGCCCACAAAGATGTCTGGAAAGACCCTATGAGTGTTCTCGTTTCGAACGCGCTAGTTGGGGCTTGTCCAGTGATGCGGCCAGGTGGCTAACTATTCATTCAAGCCGATGCCGCCTCATGGCACGGCGCAACTCGGGTGTTAGATGTCCATGAGACGCAGCCAAAGCCAAGGCATACGCATCCCGGCAATGGTGTTTGCATGTGTCGCGGCGCTTGCAGCCCTGCTTTGGTGGGCATACTACGAGCGGTACCATACGCATGCCGACTGCATCGATGAGCTAACGAACTCCAGCTGCATCACGCCGGACGGCAACAATGTTACTTCCGGAGGCATCCTCTGGGGAGTTCTAGCTCTTCCAGTCACTTTTGCAGCAGCCGCTCTCCTTTGCATGATTGTCTTGCGTTTGGTACGCAGGAGATTGCATGGCGTCATTTAAACGTTCCGCAAGAGACTTCCGTTCAACCCTGGGCGCATGACGCCGTACCCCTTACGTCAGCGTCGTCGGTCTACGTCAAGCGGGAGTGCGCGCAACGCATCCTCGATGCGCTTCACTCTGTCGCGCATGAGTTGCAGCACCGGTGATGGGCGCCGGTACATGGCCCCGAGGACCAGGGCGGCCGTCACGGCAGCAGCAAGCAACAGGAGGCCGAGTAGCGTATTGCCCCCCATGCTCGCCCAATATCCAAGATCATCGGCGTGGATCCGTCGGCACCCCGCCGTCGACAGGCGTGGGCATGCCAGGACATAACCTCTATAGAGTGCGTGGACGACAACGTGCAGTCGCCAAGCCGCGAACGCCATACCCACAGCGATCACCACGCCCAGCGCCCAGCTGCTGCGGACGCGGCCCGACGCCTGCTCCCGTTCTGCCCGGGCAAGGTCACTCTTCTGCACTGCAAGTGCGCCTCGCAGGCATTCGCTCCGGCGCGAGTGCCGGGAAGGTGCCGTGCCAGCCCCTTCGCCGACTTCATCGACGCCTCGATCCTTCCGTTGCTCTGTCACGCTGTGCCGCGCCGTCCCGTGTGCACCAGGAGTTTAGCAGGCTGCGCATGGCGCACCTATTCTTGAGCGGATCATGCGTTGGCGTGAGTGCATGTGTCGCCGGATCGTCGCCGCTTTGTCGCCCGGCCTCGTTACCCACTGCGATCATCGCCTTCGGTCTCGATCACATCCAGCGGCCAGTACCTCGTTCAAGCCCAAAGACCGCGATGTGTGGCATGCTCGGCTCTCGGCTGCGGCGCTGTGGAGCACGGTCCGGGCTTTACCACCTCGTGACTCCACCGCCCAACTACTTATTCAAGCCGACGCCGCTTCGCGGCGTGACGGATTTAGGCATTACCTTTGAAGGAGTGACTGTAGTGCGTCTGAGGTCTATAGCGTCGACTGTCCGCTACGTGCCTGATCCCGAAACCGGATCCGCCCGAATCGAACTTCCTGATCCTTCTGCGGGAGGCAACTCAATCTCTGGCGAGAAGCACAGCTACGAGGAAAGAGCCGTTCGCCTTGCGTGATGGAACGCTGAGGGCAAGTACGCCCCTATTTCTTCCGCGGAGGTGCCGTACTGGGCTGTCCTCGACGTCATCGAGGCATGTTCTGCCGCTGACTTCATTGAGCCGGCGGATTCTGCCAAGCTCATCCAGGCGTTGGCAGCTTCCATCGAGCGCCGGCCAAAAGCCTAGCAATTCGTCCAAGCCGACGACCACTTCGCGGCGCGCTTAACTCAAGCGTTGGGGGAGCGTGAGGGTTCATCACAAAATTCGGCAGCAGGCCTTTGAGCGTGACAATGGTAGTTGCCAGTACTGCGACTCAGACTTGCCAAGTTCTTTCTCTACCTGCTGGTCGGCTACCGTTGACCACGTTGTGGCTGCGTTGGTGGCACCGATGACCCTAGTAACCTGAAGCTATGTTGCACCGGCTGCAACGGATTGCTGTCGCGTAGCGGCCCACTCACTACATTTGCGGATCGCCGTGGGCACGTTCAACAATGTATCGCAAACGAGTACAATGGCTACATTGAATGGCAGCTGCACCTTGGTCGGTCAGCACCCTAAAAATGCAATCAAGCCGACGCCGCTTCGCGGCGCGGGTTAATTCAGACGTCAGGCCTCATAGAACATGCTCCTTCCGCGTGAACAAGCGCTTCGCTTCATCGAAGGCTACAAGTCCATACTGTTCCGCGTTCTCTCTGACGCCGATGCACCGCGTACCGGATCGATCAACGAAGATCTCGCCACTGCGCGTGCTCTCGTGCACGCCAACCCGTCTTTGATCGACGCCGCCGTCACGCGGCTCACATCCGAAAGCGACCCGATTGAACCGACCGTCGTCGCAGCCATGCGCACACTGAGGTTTCGCCAATGGGTGTACCTGCGCCACACCAAGACATTCGCCGTTTTCCTCGACAAGGAGATCAAGAACGCGTACGCCGTTCGCGCTCTCACAACGCCACTGAACGAGCTTCTTGATGAACCACCCTTCATATTTGAGGCCGGAGTGCTTGAGTTCGAGGGTCATTTCATCTGCGATGGACTCATTCTGAATCCCATCGCGCTGGGGCGTGGCTATCGCGCGGAGTTGAACGCGGCGTACACATCCATCCGAAAGGCAGGCAACTTCTACGCTCGCGCTGATGCCTGACCTTCGCTCGAGTGGACGCGCTCAGGCATGCCTGCGCCCTCAGCGCAAACGCTAGGCCCATTCAGTACTCGATCATCAAATCATCATGGCTGAGGAAATCACATTTGCGCAATCAGTAGCACTCAGGGACGCTGGATATGATGAATATTGGCTTCAAGATCAGATTTGGAGCAATCCGGCGGCGCTCGGCCTGGGCGACTTGGATGCACTAATTAAGGAGCGGAGGCAGAGCTCTGGTGGCCGAGTCGACATTCTGCTCAAGGACCCCCAGGACGACTCCATGTACGAAGTCGAGGTGATGCTGGGTGAAACAGACGAAACCCACATCATTCGGACAATCGAGTACTGGGATAACGAAAAGCGCCGTTGGCCTCAGCGTCAGCACTACGCCGTTTTGGTCGCAGAAAGCATCACGCGGCGCTTCTTTAATGTCATTCACATCCTGAGCCATTCCATCCCAATCATCGCCATCCAAGTCGCGCTGGTAGACATCGGCGGGAAGAAAGCGCTGCACTTCACAAAGGTTCTGGACACTTATGAAGAAATCGACGATGGCGCCACAGAACAAGACGTTGAGGTCAACCGGGATTATTGGAGCAAGAAAGCGAGGTGGACTGCAGAGACAGCTGACACACTGCTTTCCGTAGTGGGCCATGAGCTTCAGGAACCGCAGGTCGGCTATGTGAAAAACTACGTTTCCATTAGCGTTGGTCGCAACAATTATTTCTGGCTCCACAAGCGAAGTAACGGCAAGTCGCTTTTAGGCTTTCGCATTGCCCCGCATCTCGCCGACGACGCACAACAACTCCTAGATGAAGCAAAGATTTCGTTTACCCGCAATCCGAAGAAATTCCTCATTACGACCGATGCGGCAACAATAAGCACCAATGCGGAAATTTTCTCAAAGTTGGCTAATTTTGTTCGCCGCACATGGGAAAAGTCCGCCTAGCCGGGTCGTGCTCGCGGCCCCTTACTTAAAGCCAGATTAGGCGCAAAAGTGATTGAAACCTGGATGAAAATTATCGCCACCGCCATCTCGGTGAGCCTAGGACTCGCAACAGCACAAGCCTCCGAGCCGATTCCGTCCATCACCCAGGCGACGCTGAAGGACGCCGAGAGCGAGTACCAACACAGCCCGCTGTGCGCCAAGGAAGAAATCACGCTGTGGACGTGCGAAACCCGCAAGCGCGTCTTTTCGCTGTGTTCGTCGAAGGTGGCCAATCGAACGAGCGGCTACATCCAGTACCGCGCCTCCGAGGCAGGAAAGCTGGTCCTACAGTACCCCGCCGACAAGAAGCCGCCGACGGGGCTGTTCACCTACCGCTCGTTTCTGAACGGCAATGCGTCGGTCGAATTCAGCAATGGCGACTATCAGTACAGCCTGGTCGACCCGCTCAGGTCGGGCTCGTCGATCCTGGTGTCGCGTCCGGGGTCGTCGGGCAAGACCACGGAGATCGCGTGCGGCCCCAATCAGACGCTGCAACTCAACTACACGATGCGGTTGATGTACGACTCGGGCGTCTGGATCGATCCCTAGATCTCGCCTCTCCAAGCATCCCGCCCGCGTGCGACGCATCGTCAAGCACCCACTGATCACGCAGGTCGTCGCTGGCGCCGTTGCTCCTGCGTCCGGCTTGCTACACTCGATCCACGTCGAATCGGCCTGCCAGGCGAGAGCCGCCAGGCAGCCAGGACGGCCTCGCGGCCAAGTCTCGAACGCGTCGAACCCGGCCTGCCACGCACTCGCCCCTTCTCCTCGATCATCGGTACGATCATGAAGTCCACTCTCGCCGTCCTGTTGCTTACCCTCGTTTCCGCTCCAGCCTTTGCCCGCATGCATTGCGATGAGTTGAAGGCCGAGCTCACCGCGAAACTCGATGCCCGCGGGGTCAAGGACTACACGCTGGAGATCGTCGACAACGCCGACGTCAAGGATCGCAAGGTCATCGGCAGCTGCGCGGCCGGCGCCAAGAAGATCGTGTACAGCAAGAACAAGCCGTCGCACTGATCGGCAGGCGCTGTCCCGTCATGCAGGCAATGCCGAGTGATCGAGCGAGAGGCGTCATCCTCGCGCGTCATGGGGGCAGGCCATGCAGGTAGTGGACCACGAACCGCACGCCTGGTTCCTGCTGCGCGACGGCGACACGCTGCTGCTCGACGTCAACTGCAGCCATGGCGCGGTCGGCTACGCGTGGACCATGGCGCTGACTGCTTAGGAAGTGGCGCAATTCCATGCGCTCGGTCGCGATTTCATCGCGCAGCTCGCTGAACAGGTGCAATGGACCGCGCCGGGATTACTGGGCAGCCGGTCGCCGTATCTCGGTCGCAAGGCGGATGTCGATATCCGTGAGCAGGTCAACGTGGCCATCAAGGCCTGGAACCAGAACGGACGGCAGTCCACCCGAGGGGTCTAATGGCGGCTGCCCCGCATGCACGCCGGCATCACTCACCATGTAGACAACAGCGCACCCGACGACGCACGGCTACTACGTGCAACACTGGCCGTCTGCCGCCATGCGGCAGCGCCGCCCACCCGCCTCGATCCGACTAGGGCCCGAACGCACCACGGACAGGCGCAGGCGTAAGCCGACCGAGTAGGGCGCTTCCCCAACCAGCCGTAGCCGCTCTTCGCCCGCCCTGCACCCCCCCTGCCACTACTGTGCGCGCTCATGTCCTGATCCGGATCGCGCCGATGAATGCCTCCGTCCCCGGTTCCCCGTCGTCCCTGCGCCCCTTCGTGGCGCGGGTCCTGGTGGTCATGGCGCTGGGCGCGCTGGCGCTGCTGGCCTGGCAGTTGTCGGAGCTGCTGCTGATCGTGTTCGGCGCGGTGGTGGTGGGCGTGTTGCTGCATGGGCTGGCCGCGCTGTTGCGCAAGTGGTTGCCGCTGCCGGAGTGGGCGGCGCTGGCACTGGTGATCCTGCTGCTGGTGCTGGCGCTGTCGGCGATCGTGCTGCTGTTCGGCGCCGAGGTCGCCGCGCAGATCGACACCTTCCGCGCCACCTTGCCGGCGGCCTGGAACAAGTTCCATGCCTGGCTGCAGTCCGGCCCGCTGGGGCCGCAAATCGAGCGCATCCCCGACCAGTTGCGCGACGGCGCCTCGAGCCTGGCCGCGCACGCCGGCGCGATCGTGCTAACGGCCGGCGGCGGCGTCACCGATGCGGTGCTGATGATGGTCGGCGGGCTGTACCTAGCCGCGCAGCCTCGGCTGTATCGGCAAGGGCTGCTGCATCTGCTGCCGCGCGACCGTCGCGGCGTCGCCGACGAGGCACTGACCGCCAGCGGCCAGGCCCTGCGCGCCTGGCTGACCGGGCAGTTGCTGGCGATGGCGGTGATCGGCACGCTGACCGGCGTCGGCCTGTGGCTGCTGGGCGTGCCGGTGGCGCTGGGCATCGGCCTGTTGACCGCGCTGCTGGACTTCATCCCCATCGTCGGCCCGATCGTGGCCGCGGTCCCGGCGATCCTGCTGGGCTTCACCGTCAGCCCGCAGGTCGCGCTGGGCGCGCTGCTGCTGTTCGTGGTGCTGCAGCAGCTCGAGGGGCACGTGTTGCAGCCGCTGATCCAGGCGCGCGCGGTCGATCTGCCGCCTGCGCTGCTGCTGTTCTCGCTGTTCGGCATCGGCGTGCTGTTCGGGCCGATGGGCGTGGTGCTGGCGGCGCCGCTGACCGTGGTGCTCTACGTGCTGGTCAAGCGCCTGTACGTCCAACACGCGCTGGGTGACGCCGAGGGCGCCGAAGACGCCGGAAAGCCCGCGTAATGCCAGATGCGTCGCCTGCACGGCGACGCCGCACGCGCTGCGCTCTATGCCTCGTGCCGAACGCACGACTGAGTTGCCGCCGACACCGCCAATCCTCCCCATCCTGGATCGACTGCATCACCGGCTGTGATACGGCCGCTGAACACCGGGTGCGCACTGCGGCAGGCTGGCTATGACTTGTCATTCACGCGGCCCAAACTGGCGGGTGCCTTTCCCTTCTCCTCCGATGACCCCGTGAAGAAGCCGCCCCAGGATCCCGCGTTCGTCCCCGCCGACACCGACACCGCCCCCGAAAACCCGCAACGCCGGCGCCTGCTCGGTGGCCTCGCACTGGCCGGCGGCGCGCTGGCGATCGGCGGCCCCGCCGAAGCCCGCACCCAGAGCGCCAACCGCACGCAAGCGCGCGCGCTGTCGCCGACAGAACTGGACCGGCAACTGCGGCAGAAGATCGAGCACGTCGTGGTGATCTACGCCGAGAACCGCAGCTTCAACAACCTATTCCCGGAGTTCCCGGGACTGCAGCGGCCGCTGTCCAAGGTGACGCCGGCGCAGGCGCGGCAGGTGGACCGCGACGGCAGCTTGCTCGACATCCTGCCGCCGATCTGGGGCGGGCTGGCGCCGGACGAACAGGTGGTGGCGCACCGCCGCTACAAGATCGGCGAGGACGCGATCGGGCCGCTGCCCAACGCGCCGTTCGCGCTGCGCACGCCCGATGGTCAACTGCTGCCGCACGGCCTCGTGACCCGCGACCTGGTGCATCGCTTCTACGAGAACCAGATGCAGATCAACGGCGGCCGCAACGACGGTTTCGCCGCGTGGAGCGACGCCGGCGGCCTGGTGATGGGCCACTACGCCGATGCGCCGGCCACGTTGCGGCTGTGGAGCCTGGCCCGCGACTACACGCTGTGCGACAACTTCTTCATGGGCGCGTTCGGCGGCTCGTTCCTCAACCATCAGTACCTGATCGCCGCGCAGGCGCCGTTCTACCCCAAGGCCGACAGCGGCCCGGCGCGGACGCAGATCAGCGTGCTGGCCAGCAAGCGTCCCGACGAGATCCGCCTGGCAGTGCAGGACAATTCGCCGGACACCGCGCTCAATGGTCGGCCGCGCTTCGTGCGCAACGGCGCGCTGACTCCGGATTTCTGGGCGATCAACACGATGAGCCCGCCGTTCCAGCCCAGCACCAGCCAGGACCCGGCGCGCCCGGACCATGCCGACCCCAACAGCCCCAACACGCTGCCGGCGCAGACCCACCGCCACATCGGCGACGCGCTAGACGCCAAGGGCGTGGACTGGGCCTGGTACGCCGGCGGCTGGGCGCTGGCGGTGCAGGGCAAGGGCGACACCGGCGACACCAGCGAGTTCCCGGGCAGCCCCAACTTCCAGATCCATCACCAGCCGTTCAACTACTTCGCCAACCTCGCCCCGGGCACGCCGGCGCGGGCGCGCCGCCTGCGCGACGGCGGCCTGGGCGACAGTGCCCCGGACAACCGCTTCCTTTCCGACGTGCAGGCCGGCACGCTGCCGCCGGTGACGTTCTACAAGCCGCAAGGCAACCTCAACATGCACGCCGGCTATTCCGACGTCGCCGCCGGCGATCGCCACATCGCGATGGTGGTGGACGCGCTGCGCGACAGCCCGCTATGGGACAAGACCGTCGTGTTCATCACCTTCGACGAGAACGGCGGCTGGTGGGATCACGTGGCGCCGCCCAAGGCCGACCGCTGGGGCCCGGGTTCGCGCATCCCGGCGCTGGTGGTGTCGCCGCACGCCAGGCGCGGCCATGTCGACCACAGCGTTTACGACACGGGCTCGATCCTGCGCTTCATCACCCGCCGCTTCGGCCTGGAGCCGTTGCCGGGCCTGGTCGAGCGCGAGCGGGCGATGCATGCCGCCAGCGGCGTGGTGCCAGGCGACCTGACGGCCGCACTGGATCTGGGCTGAGGCGCGGGAACCGCGCAGACGCCGCGCCGCGCTCAGGCGGCGACAGGGGCGCCGCCGCCGCGCTGACGGCGGAACAGCAGCAAGGTGCAGCCCAGCCCGATCAGCGCCGCCAGCGACAGCCACAGCGCCGGCGCGGCGCGGCTGTGGGTGGCGTGGATCAGCCAGGTGGACACCGCCGGGGTGAAGCCGCCCATCGTCGCGGTGGCCAGGCTGTAGGCCAGCGAGAAGCCGGTGGTACGCACCTCCGCCGGCATCACCTCGGTCAGCGCCACCACCATCGCACCGTTGTAGGCGCCGTACAGCAGCGATAGCCATTCGCCGACCAGCAGCAGCCGCACGAACGACGGCGCGTCGACCAGCCACTGCAGCGCCGGCCACACCGTCAGCAGCATCGCCACACTGGCGAACACCAGCAGCGGTTTGCGACCGATACGGTCGCTCAGCGCGCCCATCACCGGCAGCCACACGAAATTGGACAAGCCGATGCAGCCGGTCACCACCAGGCTGTCCAACTCGCTCAGCTGCAGCTCGGTCCGGCCGTAGGTCGGCATGTAGGCGGTGATCAGGTAGAACGACACGGTGGTCATCATCACCATGCCCACGCCGGCCAGGATCAGCCCGACATTGGCGCGCAGCGAGCGCGCGATGCCGGCCAGGTCCGGCGCCTGCCGCGCGGCGAACTCCGGGGTTTCCTGCAGCGAGCGGCGGATGAAGAAAATCAGCGGCACGATCAGGCTGCCGATAAAGAACGGAACGCGCCACCCCCAATCGTCCATCACGCTGTCGGCCAGCAGCGCATGCAGGGCGACGCCAAGCGCGGCGGCGAACACCACCGCCACCTGCTGGCTGGCCGACTGCCAGGCCACGTAGAAACCGCGCCGACCCGGCGTGGCGATCTCGGCCAGGTATACCGACACGCCGCCCAGTTCGGCGCCGGCGGAGAAGCCCTGCAGCAGGCGGCCCAGCAGCACCAACAACGGTGCCAGCACGCCGATGGTGCCGTAGCCGGGGACGAAGGCGATCAACAGCACGCCGGCCGACATCAGCCCCAGGGTCAGGATCAGGCCTTTGCGGCGCCCGTTCCGGTCGATGTAGCCGCCCAGCACCAGCGCGCCGATCGGGCGCATCAGGAAGCCGGCGCCGAACGTGGCCAGCGACAGCATCAACGAGGCGAACGCGCTTTTCGCCGGGAAGAACGCATGGCCGATGGCCGTGGCATAGAAGCCATAGACCATGAAGTCGTACATCTCGAGGAAGTTGCCGGTGACCACGCGGAACACGGCGGCGGCGCCGTGCGGCGCGGCATCGGGGGCGGCAGGGGACGTAGTGGAAGACATCATCGATCGGGTCTGCTGGAGAAGAAAGGCATCGCCCTGCGCCGTCGCGCGACATCGGGTAGGGCGCGTGGCAACGGTACAACACGCCACGTGGGCGCGGCGCCATGGCGCCTCGCCCCGCTACGTGCGGGTTAATGCTTGATGTTCCGGTCCGGAGCTTCGGCGCGCGTGGCGGCTTTCGCTATGACTCGGGCGTATGCCACTGGCAGTTCGTCGCCACATTCGGCGCTTTTATCCACCGCGTTGGCTGGTTCGTCGCAGGCCAGTGGTCGCAATGCCTGGCAATCTGCGATCCTTCCGGCTCCGCTCACGGGTCGAAGGAGCCGCATCGTGAAAACGCTGATTGCGACAATTGCCTGGTGCCTGCTCCTTGTCCTGTGCTGGCCGCTCGCCCTGCTGGTCGTGGTCTTGTGGCCAATCGTCTGGCTATTGAGCTTGCCGTTCCGCCTTGTGGGGATCACGTTCTCCGCCGTGTTCGCGCTCCTGCGCGCCATTCTGTTCCTGCCTGCCCGCCTCCTTGGCTGGCGGCCGGGGCATGCTGCGGCGGCCTAGCGTTCAAGCGGAGGCCATGCAGACGGGCTTGCCTCGGACGGACGGCGACAGCCAGGATTGGAAGTCTTTTCTCACGAACGCCCATGCCAGAGAAATCGGAAATCCAGCGACGCCAGCAACTGCGCAGGGCCGAGGAGGCCAGGCAGCGTGCGATCGGAGAGGCTGCCCTACCGATGCCGAAGGAAACTCTCTGGGCCTTGTTCGAGCATCTGCACGCAGCCCGCGCAGAGGGCTGCGACTTTTTCCTTGCGGCGTACCGAGCAGTTTCTGCTCGCGCACCATCTGCAGCCCGCGCTGGTCGTCCCCTGGCTGAAGAGCTACGGCGGCTTCTGCGACTGCGAAGTGCTACTCAACGTGGAGGCGCGCTGGCGAAGGCAATGAAGGTCGCTGCCGCTCGCGGGCCGTCGCTAAACATCTTTCGATGTCTACGGCGGCCGTCCGCATATGCGCCATTTGCGCACCTTCCGCTCATAGCCAGCCAACATGCGCTTGCTCCGTGCGCAGGCTGTAATGCCGAAGCCGCAATCGGCCATGCGCCTGCGCCAGCAACCTCGGCAGCGGATGCGCCGTTACACCTCGATCTTCGCGGGCGTAACTCATACGGCAGATCGAATGTCGGATAGCGCAGCCGGCATCGACGCCTGGAAGCGCGACCAATACTTGGCAGGCTATTGATTTATTTTACAAATTTGTGCTTTGCAGACGTCTGGCGTTGGGTAATACTTGGTGCATCACCGCTTTTGGGCGGTACAATGGTAGTTAGACAGCAGAGGAGGCACGTCGTGGATGTTATAGCGGATTGGTTTGACACAGGAAAGTTGATCGACGCCGCCGAAACTGAAGATGAAATAGGCGTTGTGCTACGCATGCATCTCGCGCTAGAGAAAGTTCTCAATCACTTCTTGCGTTCTCGGATCACAAGCGACCTGGCTCCATACATCAAGGTGCCAGGCTTCACGGCGCAGAAAATCGCACTGGCAGCGGCCTTTGGCATGCCAGTTCCTTTTTTGGCGTCTGCTCATGAGGTCAACCGCATTCGTAATGGCATGGCACATGATGGAGATACACTTGCAGAGGACAAGGTTGCTCAACTCGCTAGGCAAGTTGACTCTATTAAAAGCATTAACAGTTCTTTTCATCCACTTGCCAAACGATACGTTGAGTTCTCGCAGAAACAACCAGGAAAGAAGCACACTTTCGGGGCCTCCGGTGTAAGAGTCGACTTCTTGATAGCTACATTTGTTCTTGTCACAGAGATGGCGCGATGGCTGGCAAGTCAAAGATAGTCAGCCGCTGTCTAACAATTAGTTCAAGCCGAACTAGCTTCGCCAGTCGGCTTAATTCAGGCGTTAGGTCTCATGAAGATCGTCCTCGTAGTCTTCTTTCTCACAGTTCAAAGCAGCTACCTCAGCAACTCCGAGGCGGAAGCGACTGACGATGTCTTTGACACTATTCAGTTCCTTGGAACTGACGACGGCGCCTGGCGCATCAAGACTTACGCCACGGATCAAGACGTCCACGTATGGTCTATTGGGGCGTCTTCCGAGGACATTGTTGACCTTGCCCGCCAGAACACCGAGAAGCACTATGGGGACGTGTTGTCAGAGGGATACATTATTGAGACGTCTGACGGCATTGATGGCTTGCGGCGCGAGCTTAGAGAGCGCGGGCTATCGGATACACTGGAGATCTCCAAGAACGGTTTCATGTTCTGGGCTCCTGCAGGCACCGATTATCGCTCGCGGTCAGTGCCCCGGCATGAGCCCTAACAATCCATTCAAGCCGAACCCACTTGGCGAGTCGGCTTAATTCATGCGTTAGGCCGCACAAAGGATATCCGCAGATGCCCGATCCCAAGTTCATGTACAACTGCGATTTATGCAGATCTTCGTTCCAGTTCGGGCCGCACATTTACGCTGGCAAGGTTATTCCTAGCTAAAAGCTAACCGTATGCCGCACATGCTGGGAGAGCGGCCATGACGGATGGGGTCCGATCGTAGAGGATCGATTTGTCGAGCACTTGCATAGCAAGGGGGTGCCTTTGCCAGAACGCAACAAAGACGGTTGGTACCCTCGCGAGTAGGGGCCTAACAATTCACTCAAGCCGATGCCGCTTCCCGGCACTGCTTAACTCAGGCGTTAGGGCCCACAAGGAGGCTCAGTCGTGGCCACAGCAATTTTTGCCATGTGTGCTCTGCTCGTTGCGTTCTTTTTCCCGCTGGTCGCGCCGTGGCACAAGACGAGCTTCAATATATGGCTGATTGCCTGGTTTTGCTCCTGGCTCTTGCTCTTCTACCTTTTGCAATTTGAGTCTAGTCACTACAGAAAGGGTCACAACTCAACATTTGTTTGGCTATTACTTGCCTCGCTTGTGGCCGGCGGTCTTATTCGGGCTATTAATCGCGGTATTACAGTCTGGGTCCGTCAGCGCCAAGAGCGGCAGATTCGCTCTCTCGCTAGTGGGCCCTAACAATTCATTCAAGCCGAACCCGCTTCGCGGGTCGGCTTAATTCAGGCGTTAGACCGACCTGCAAGATCACGACCCGGCTGCAGATTCTCTGCCCCCTGACTCGTCCCTATCCAGCAAAGATGCCATGTCTTCTGATCGTTTCGACCCAAGCCGCCCCCTTCCTGCAGAATCGGAAGGCATCGCGCGCCAGCGCATACGCGTCACCTTCCGGATGCTTGGCTCGCTCCTGCTGGGCGGAGTGGCGATCATGGGTTCGGTATTGGTCTTTCGGCAAGGCCTGCTACCACTGATCGATACGGTGTTCCAGCCTGGACCCGCATGGCTCAGCGTGTTCAGACGTGCCGGCATCATCCTTGTGGCCATCGTGGGCTACTGGGCCTATGTGCGCTGGCATGAAAGGCGCAAAGCGACCGAGCTGCAGCTGCAGCCGGTTCCCCTGATACTTGGCGGTGTAGGCGGCGCCGCTCTGGTAGCGTTGCCGATCGCCATGCTGTTCGCGTTCGGCGCCTACGAACTGGTGCTGTTTCGCGGCGCCTCGCCGGCTCTGCTGGGCGTGGCGGCCTTCATTGGAATTGCGGCCACCCTAGAAGAGCTGGTCCACCGGTGCCTGCTGTTTCGTCTGCTGGAGCGGGCTTGGGGAACAGTGGTGGCATTGGCGGTGCAAGCGGTGCTGTTCGCCCTGCCGCACTTGGAGAACGTGGCGCACGGTGGACCCGGCGATGTCGTAGCCATGCTGATTTCGGTGACAGTGCTGGGCCTGCTATGGGGCGGGCTGTTCGTCCTGACGCGCAACCTGTGGGTGGTGGCCGCCAATCACGCAGCATGGAACTTCACCATCTTTCTCAGTGGCGTGCCGCTTTCCGGCATCGAGGACTGGCGCGCCGTAGCGCCGCTCGAAAGCCGCTATGCCGGGCCCGACTGGCTGACCGGCGGGATGTTCGGTCCGGAAAGTTCGCTGCTGGTGATCGTGTCAGCCACAGTCGTGGTTGTGCTGTTGCTACGCACGGCACGACGGCGTGGCGCCTTCCTCAAGCCGGCGGCCTAACAATTCGTTCAAGGCGACGTGCGTACCTCACGCGCCCTAACTCCGGCGTTAGGCCCGCAACCTACTCTCCACAGCGATCTGCCAAATAAGCAATGGATCACTCCCTGCAAATCATCGCGCCAGGCGCTCGGCCACCCTACTTTCAGGTTGCCGAGCACCTGTGGGGCGTCGGTTGCGATATCGACTCTGACGGCGACAGCGTCAACCCAGAGGATCGCCAATGGACAGAGCTAACCGTTTGCTTGCGCAGCAATCCGGGGCAACGGGTGGACATAGAACCGATTTCCATTGACCCTTTGATTCTGGTGGTTCGCTCTTCGGATCAATCGCTTTGTCGGCAGACAGCAGAGTTCATCGCTTCTGTCGCTGGCGGCGAGGTCCAGCGGGCCTAACAACTCATCCAAGCCGACGCTGCTTCGCGGCGCGCCTTAACTCAGGTGTTAGGTTGCGCAGCCGTGACTTCACGCACTGAAAGATCGAGCAGAATGGAGGTCCGCCACGGGCAGGATTTCGCTCCCTAAGGGACCCGGCTGGCCCACCGCCTGCCCGGCGTGGTCCGCAGTATCTGATGGCACATGCCTGTCTCCAATGCCGCCTGAGCTTCAAACGCGCACTGCGCCCGGATGGCGCACCGTCGCCCTGCCCCACGTGTCGCGCGCCACTTTCGCCGATGGGGCGCGGCTTTATGGCTCCGCTTCGGCGCGATCTCGACGGTTGGAAGGCGGTGCAGCTTCTCTATCAGGCAGGTTTTCGCTTTCCGTCGACTACCTGCAGGGCAACGCCATCGCTGCCACGGAAGAGCCGGTGCGGGAGGTCTACCACGAGCGCGACGGTGACTGGCAGTTCCTGTGCGGCACCACGCTCGACGAAAAGGATCTCAAGTTGGTCTGCCTAGGCTGCATGGTCGAGACCGACCATACGATCGCTGAGCTCGCCGACCTGCCCGCGGGCTGGTGCGCGACCCGGCAAGAACCCGGCTGCGCATGGTCGCGAGTTCCTTACGACGAGGACGACGAGGACGCATAGGATCGCTGACCGAACTACTTCCAGCGCTGGAGGTTGAGACATCTTGGGGATCGACAGCGCAATACGGGGCTTTCCGACCCGTGCGGCGATGGCGCCGCCCTGCCGGCCTGGCTAGAATCCGGGCCGACCACGAACTCGCCTTAGCAACCGAAGACAGCCACGATGTGCAGATACGCGATGCACACCTACAAACAACATTTTGCGTGCATGACGTGCCGCAAGGCATTTCGCAAGCCCGCGATCGCGGACTTCATCGAGCAATCGCCGCTGAAGGCCGCTTATCTGCGTATCTGCCGTGCGGCGTCTGCGTCGGCGCGTGCGCAGGCGGAAGAAGCGAGCGGCATCACGCTGGAGCAGATTCATGCCCGTTATCTGTCCGACGTGTCGACATGCCCGCAGTGCGGTGCGACCATGGCTTCGATGGGGATGGACTTCCGTCCACCGCCGCAACGAGCGGAAGAAGCGTGGAGCATCATCCAGACGCTCTATGAGCACGACTTCGCATTCAAGGGATGCGGTTGCGGCGTCGGCTACGTTCCCCCTACGCGTAAGAGCGAACTCCCCGCATGGCTGCGCCAGCACACGCCCAAACGCGGGGGCAAGGCGCTGCTGAGTAGGATCATGGAAAAGTAGGGTCAACAGCCGGTATCCCCTGCCGTTTCGCGCAGACGGCAACGCCGCCTTCTGGAACGCAGGGATGCATGCGCAAAGTGCGGCCAGGCGGCGCATCCAGGCTGATACAGTGAACGGCACAACTCGGAAGAAAATGGCATGAGGAAGCCTCCTCGCAACTGGATCGAACATGTCCCGGACTGGCGGGAGGAACCCATGGCCTATTGGGTTCATATGGAGCAGCAAGGCGCTACCTGGTGTTCGTCCACGGCATATACCCCACCGGCACCGCGCCCCGCGGGCCGTGCCGGCTACCCCGTGCTCTGCGTCGAATCGCAGGGCTTCGTGTTTCGCTTCTCCTCTCGCGAGCAACTGGCCGAATGCGTGCAGGTGCTTGGCCGCAAGCTCCTTCCCACCTCGCGCCGCCTGTCGGTCCTGCGCGGCGGTGGGCACGGCCCCAACAGCCACTGGCTCAGCCGCTTGCCTGGGCACATCAAATCTCCCAAGATCCGCCAACGCGCCGTGGAGGATCTGCATGCCGTCATCCAGGCCATGGCGCCCGACCATCCGTTCAAGCCCGAGCCTTTGCACGGCGCGGCTTGACCAGCGATCAGGCCCGTCAGGAGGACGCATGGCAGGCAAGTTTCTGAAGCGCGGCGACATCGTCGACGTGATCAAGAGCGCGGAGCGGAACAACGCGCTCCAGCGCCGCATCGGCCTGCCGAGCCGCGCGTTGCGCTTCATCCCCTGCAGCTACGCCGATCCGGACTGCGGCAGCTTGCAGACGATCGACCTCGCGCATACCCGCCCTGCCATGCAGGGCTGCGACCCGCTCATTCGCACGGACAACAAGGCACGGGCATCTGTCAAACGCGGCCGGACCAGGGCGGCATCGAGACCACCCCGCGGCTTGGCCTGATCCAGCGCCGGGCGTGCGTAGGGAGATACGCTCCTCTCTCACGCGCTCCGACCACACCGAACCGCCACCCGTTGACCCAAGCATTGGGAATCATGGAAGCAACGCAAAAGCTCCAGGAGCAACTCGGCAAGATCGTCAGCTACGACGACTTCCGTCAGGCCTGCCATCAAGTGGCCAGCATGGCGCACGACACCCAGTTCCAGGCGTTATGGTCGCTGGCGATTCTTCGCCCCGACGGTCGCGCCGTTGAAATGGCGGGCTACTTGCTCGCGGAGCTGCAGCCGGATCCGGATCGGGGCCTCGCCTCGCTGATGGCGCAGATCCATGCCTCCGGACTGGACGCGAGCAACCGCTTCGTTCCGTTCTATCTGGTCGCGCAGTTCGGCAGGCGATGGGTCGTGCAGGCGGCGTCGGACTTCATCGCGTCCCTGCCACCGGGCGCGCCCCGCTCGCGCGTGGATGCGGCGCGGTACTGGGCATCGATTCCCGCATCCCAGCTGTGCAAGCCACTCCACGACTGGGAGGCGCGGGACCTATACGGAATAGCGGAAGACTGAATCGGCTGACCCGACAACGCCTGGTTGCGGCGGTGCCATCTCCTGCCTGCGTTTTGTTGCGCGCTGCTTGGCGCCCCGCCATTTCGCATCGCACCATGGCACTGTCGCGCCGACAGCGGCTTCCGCTGCCGCGTCGCCCGACGCGGTGCTTCCCTTTGCTGTGGCACACTCTGCATAGGCGGCAATGCCAGGGAGCGAGGGTGCACGATCAGCGCCACGCGGTCATGTATTGCCCTTCAAGCCTCAGGCCGCGGAGCAAGCCATGCGTCACTTCAGGAAGCTATGCATTGTGTTGTTTTCGACGGGATGGATCGCGCCGATGTGGCTCGCGGCATTCTTGTTCGTCGACTTCTGGCAGACGGAGGGTTGGCCGCGTCTGCTCGGGCGCAATCCCGGCAACTCCTTCGAATGGTTCGGCCCCACCAAAGCCTGTCTCGGCATCGGCTTCGCCTGGCTGGCGGCGGTGGTCGCATACTGGGCGTGGCTTGGAGCGAGCGAGCGCGATGAGCGGCGATCGGCCTGAGCATTCGCCCGCGCCACGTCGCGACGTGACTGGATTCCGGCGATAGCGCATGTCCAGATACTGCAGCTACTGCGGGCTTGCGCTTCAACAGGTCGGCGACTTCCGATCGCAGTGGCTCACCGTTTATGCGTGCCCCAGCGGCGCGCCGCTGCACGCGTTCGTCGAGGTGGGCGACGCGCGCCGGGTGTTCCCTTTGCTGGATCTCAGTGCCGGGGTGAAGGATCGGTTGCTCGGCGCAGAGCCCTCGCTGGTCCAGCTTGCCGTGTCGCGCATTCGGATGATCGACTACAAGACGGTGAGCATCGTCGGCTTCGAGCAAACGCTGCTCGGCCTGCATCCTGAGGACGACGATGCGGCGACATAGCCCGGTGCTCATGCCCGCCCACGCCGCTCGCCGCGCTCGGCCCGGTTCCACGTCAGTCGGTCCATGCTCCCTGCACCGAGGCAGGACGGCTGTCCTCTCCACTCCATCCGTCTCCCAACCAGGCCTGGTTCGGCCACTGGACCTCCCATGAAATCCATCATCGCCCTGCTGGCCATGCTCATCAGCGGCCCCACGTTCGCGGCGCAGCCGTACGCCATGCAGAATCTCATGCTGCTGCAGCCGGACAGCGTGCTGAGCCAGCGCGTCCAGGTCGACGACCTCTCCAACTTCATCAAATCCGTCAACGCCGCCGCGCAGGCCAGTCTGTCGGAGGCGGCCAAGCCAGCGCCTGCCGCCGGCTTCATCGTGGTCGCGGTGCGGCCCGGCGGACGCTCCAAGGTCTGGCTGGATTTTTCCCCGGCCCTTCCCGCGCCGGTCTCCACGCGGCTGGCAACGTCGCTGGAGCGGGTGCCGCCGTTCCAGGCCAAGGGCGGCGTCGTGGTCTTCGCGATCAACACCACGCTGTGGGGCGCCGCACCAACCACGCGTCCGAGTCCGTCGCCGCAGGAATGGAAGGACGCGATGCGCGGAGCCGACCGGTCGATGGAGATCGGCGACCTCGTCGATCTGGCCTGGCCGGCCAAGCCGGGCGACTGACAGTCCCCGTGCGGCGACGGAGAAGGCGCGTTGCGCGGCACGTGGCGTCATGACGGAACGGCAACGCGCGGTTCGCTAGCGTGCACGCATCCGTCGATCGGGAAAGCACCATGTCGGACCTGCACAAGGAAACACTGAACAAGGCCAACGCGGCCATCTCCCGCGCAGACTTCGATGGCTTCCTTCGGCATTGCACCGAAGACACCGTGTGGAACTTCATCGGCGAGCGCACCTTGCGCGGCAAGGACGCGGTACGCCAGTGGATGACCGAGGCGTACAAGGCGCCGCCGGTGTTCCAGGTGCATCGCATGATCGCGGAAGGCCCGTTTGTTGCCGCGATCGGCGAGATCACCCTGAAGGATGCGAACGGGCAGGCAACCACGCACGCGTACTGCGACGTGTGGCGCTTCGAAGACGGCCTGATGGCCGAATTGAACGCCTATGTGGTTGCATCCTGAGGTCGGCGGCACCATTGTGCGACTCCGCCCGCCCAGGTTGGATCGGCAGACCATCGCCGCGCGCTGCTGAGGCCGTGTGCAGGATTGCACCGCTCGAACGCGGTGGCGTCGCGCGGCCGGCAGCCACGCGGTTCGACCAATCAAGCTTCCACCCCATTTCGCAACATCCGCAAACCGGATGCAGGACGCCGCATGCGCACGCTTCAAGAGTTGATCGACCACGACGACCCGGCGATGCCGCTGGTGCGGCAATGGCTTGCCGAAGCCGAGCGTCCGTTCGAACTGCTTCCGCCGTCATCGCAGCGCGGGGATGCGCTGGTCGGCCTTCAGGTCACGACGCGGTCGCCGATGGGCGCGATCGCGTACGAGACCGGCGGGCTACTGATCGACCACGGCTGGCTGCGCATCCTCGGGTCCGGCCATCCGCGTCTGCCGCGCGACATCGTCGGCTGGAACGCCGGCCGCTCTTCCGGGCATCTCATGGTGGCGGACGATCTGGTCGGCGGCTTCTTCGCGATCAACGGCGGCGGCCTGGGACAGGATCCGGGCGCGATGTACTACTTCGCGCCCGACACGCTGCAATGGGAAGCCATGGAGATCGGCTACTCCGATTTCCTGCGCTGGGCGCTCAGCGACCGATTGGGCGTCTTCTACGAAGGGTTGCGCTGGCCCGATTGGGAGACCGACGCGCAGCAGGCCGGCGGCGACCAGTGCTTCAGCTTCTTTCCGTTTCTTTCGACCGAGGAAGGCTCCGTTACACGCAGCTCCCGCACGTTGGTCGACGTCGCCGAGCAGTATGCGCTTCACACTGAACTCGCCGGCCAATTGGGACGTGCGGAATGAGTGAGGCCGGTGCTCGCGCACGAGCGACGCGGAAGCAACACCGCCCGACGACACAACCTGACGTCTCCGCCGGTTAGGCTAGCCATCTCTCTCCACTGCGGGCAGCACGATGCCTCCCACCCGCCCGCTGCGGATCGGCCTGATCTCCGACACCCATGGGCTGCTGCGGCCGCAGGCACTTGCGGCGATGCAGGGCTGCGCCGCGATCGTGCATGCCGGCGACATCGGCAAGCCGGAGATCCTCGATGCCCTGCGCGCGATCGCGCCGCTGCATGCGATCCGCGGCAACATCGATACCGCACCGTGGGCACAGGCGCTGCCCGAGACCCTGGACGTCGAGATCGCCGGCGTGCGCCTGCACGTGCGCCACGATCTGAAGACTCTGGCGCAGGTGGCGGCCGATGTGGACGTGGTGGTCGGCGGGCATTCGCACATGCCGTCGCTGCAGCCACGCGATGGCGTGCTGTACATCAATCCCGGCAGCGCCGGCCCGCGCCGCTTCCGCCTGCCGATTAGCGTCGGCTATCTGCATCTGGCCCCCAGTGGCGTCCGCGGAGAACTGCTGGATCTGGGTTAGCGCCGCAGCTGGCGACAGTTTGGCGCGACACCCGGAGCGCCTCACACGCGCCCCCATGGAACAGACACGGCAGACACGATCGCAGTAAGTACATCGACGCGCACGCGCCACTGGGCACGGGGCGCACACGCGAACGATCGGGTATCTCCCGGCGGCACTATTCGGTCAGACGCTTGGCCGCGGCCAGCATCGCAACCGCGTCACGGCGGAGCTTCATCGGGTAGCGGCGCCCTGCGCACGGTTGCCGCTGTCGCCGGCGCCAAACTCCGCTACAGTTGGCCTGGGCCGCGGATGCCGACCGGCATCGGACGGACGGGGAACAGGGCGGATGCCGCGCGGGGGCGCAGGCATCGCGTGCAGCAGTGCGATACAGCCGGTGCGATGACGCGCATTGCCGGCGCGATGGGGAGGAGCTATGTGGAAAAAAATCGGCGGCAGCTTCGGCAAGCTCGGCCTCGGCAAGATGACCGGGGACGAATACCAGGCGAACCTCAACGGCATGAACATGTTCTTCGGCGCCGTGCTGGGCCTGGCCCTCACTGGCACCGAGAAGCTCGGCAACTGGCAGTTCGGGGTGGTGCTGGCGATGCTTGCCGGCATCGTCGTCTCCATCCTCTTCATCACCAGCAGCCGGCATCGGATCGCCTACGCGATCTATACGGTGGTGCTCGTGCTGACGTTCCCGGGAATGATCGACCTGATGCTCAAGGGACACGACATCATCCCCGGCAAGGTCCAGCCCACGCTGATCGTGTGGACCGCGATGACCATCCTGGTGGAATTCTGGGGCCGCGAGAAGGACGGCGCAGCGGCGCCGGCCCGCACCGAGACCGAGTAGCGCGGTAGCGTACTGCCTGTCCTCGCGCCGGCGGGCGCGAGGCAAGGCGTCCCGCACGGCCGCGATACCGCTTCCAGCCGTTCCATGCGCAGCGGCGCCTGGCATGGGCTATCGCTCCCGCGCGCCCCAGCGGCGTCTGGCCGTCACCGGGACGAGCGCGCAACGCGGCGCCGGATGCACCGATGTCGCCGTCCTCCCCGCGGCCAGCCTCACCAATCCGTCGGCGCGTAATCCTTCAGGAACTGGCCCCACACGTGCTCGCCGGTGTTGAAGCCATGGATGATCGGGTCGACGATGCGCGCAGCGCCGTCGACGATGTCCAGCGGCGGATGGAAGCGCTCTTCCTGCACCTTGCGCGCGGCGATCTCGGCCGGATCCTCGTCGGTGACCCAGCCGGTGTCCACGCTGTTCATGTGGATGCCGTCGTTCTGGTAATCGGCCGCCGAGGTCCGCGTCATCATGTTCAACGCGGCCTTGGCCATGTTGGTGTGCGGGTGCCGGGTGGTCTTGAAGTTGCGGTAGAACTGCCCTTCCATCGCCGAGACGTTGACGATGTGCTTGTCGCGCTCGGGCGTGCGCAGCATCAACGGCTTGAGCCGCGCGTTGATGATGAACGGCGCGATGGCGTTGACCAGTTGCGTCTCCAGCAATTCCACCGACGGCACCTCGGCCATCAGCAGGCGCCACGAATTGCGCCCGCGCAGGTCGACCTGCTGCAGGTCCTGGTCCAGGCGACCTTCGGGAAACAGGTGTTGCTGGCCGAGCAGTTCATCGGCCAGCAACGGCACCTGCGACAGTTCGGCGGCGCGGGTCAGGCCATCGGCGCCGCTGATGCCATGGCCCAAGCCCGCCGGCAGCGTGGTCGCCGACGCGGCCGGCAGCAGCTCCGGGCTGCGCAGGCCTTCGTAGTGGCCGACCAGGCGACGCACGTGCTCGGGCAGTTCGTGCAGCGCGGCGGTCTCGCCGGCCATCATGTGCGCGTAGAACTGCGGCGGCCGGCGCACGGTCTGGCAGGCGTTGTTGACGATGAAGTCCAGGCGCTCGCGCGTGGCCAGCAACTGGCTGCAGAACGCCTCGACGCTGGGCGTGTGGCGCAGGTCCAGGCCGAATACCTGCAGGCGGTGGCCCCACTCGGCGAAGTCCGGCTCCTGCGCGTAGCGCGCGGCCGAATCGCGCGGGAAGCGCGTGGTCACGATCAACTCGGCGCCGGCGCGCAGCAGCTTCAGGCCGGCCTGGTAGCCGATCTTGACCCGGCCGCCGGTCAGCAAGGCCACGCGCCCGCGCAGGTCGGCGGTCTCGGTGCGCTTGAAGTAGTTCAGCTCGGCGCAGGCCGGGCACATCTGGTCGTAGAAATGGTGCAACTGGGTGAACTTCTGCTTGCACACGTAGCAGTGGCGCAGCTCGGGCGAGTGGGCCGCCGCCGGTTCCTCGGCCGCGGCGTTGCGCGCATCGTGCAGGCCGGCGGCATGCGGCGGGAAGTAGTTCGGCGTGCTGAACACCGGCTTGCGCCGCAGCGCGCGGATGCCGGTCTGCTCGAGCAGCGCCTCGGCCTTGCGCACCTTCTCCTGGTGGCGTTCGCGCGCCTGCTGCTTGAGCAGTTGCCGGCGCGCCTTGGGCTCGGGGTGATAGACCTTGGCGACGACCTGGTGCAGGCGCACGCGGTCGGCCTCGGGCAGCGCGTCAAGCACGCTACGGTCGGCGTCGATGGCTTCGAGCAGGTCCAGGGCGACGCGCAGGCGCTCGGTGAGGGGCAGGTCGTCGGTGGCTGGGGGCGAGGCGGTGGTGTTCAAGACGGATCCGGAATGAGCGGCGGCAGCCATGGCGAAGGCGCGGCGAAACGCCGAGGGAGACAGCGGGTGGCGACGGTGCGGCAGGCCCGGGGGTGGCGGCGCGCGGAAGGCGGGCGACGGACCGGGACAGGCTGGTCCGGCAGCATTTTCGCCGATCCGGTGCCGCCAGCGCCATGCCTGCTGCGCCACCGTCGCCTCGCGACGGCTGACGCGCGTAACACGGCAGGGCTGACGCCGCGGTACGCGGTCACCTGCCGCCGTCGGCAACGTCCAGCTTGCGCAGCAGCGTCTGTTGCGGCGTGAGCGCGCGGCCGGCGCCATCGCGCGGCAGCATCGCCGGCAGCGGCTTGCCGGTGCGCCGATCGAGCAGGCGCGAGTGCGCCTCGCCCGGCGCGAACAGGTGCCGCTCGCCCCATTGGCGCAACGCCAGCAGCAACGGGAACAGTTGCTCGCCCTGCTCGGTGAGCACGTATTCCTGATAGGCGCTGCCGTCGGCCGCGGGCCGCAACGCCAGGATCTGCGCCTCGACCAGCCGCCGCAGGCGGTCGGCCAGGATGTTGCGCGCCACGCCCAGGCTGCGCTGGAAGTCGCCGAACCGGCGGATCCCGTCGAAGGCGTCGCGCACGATCAGCAACGCCCAGCGCTCGCCGAGCAGGTCCACCGTGCGCGCCACCGGGCACGGGGGTGCCGGGTCGTTGCTGCGTCTGGCCATGCGTGCTCCCATTCGATCGCGACTATCCGGTTGCATTTTAAAACCAACTCGACCACCTTGTGTGGTTTTTAATTGCAACCGGATTGCGATGTCCGCACCCTCGTCCGCCCCAGCCGATCGCGACCCCGTCGCGGCGCTCGCCGCGCCCCCGCTGCGCCGCGCGCAGGTGCTGCTGTTCGCCTGCGCCAGCGGCACCAGCGTGGCCAACGTGTACTACGCGCAGCCCTTGCTGGATGCGCTGGCGGCGGAATTCTCCATCGACCCCGGCGCGGTCGGCGGCCTGATCGGCGCGACCCAGGCTGGGTGCGCGCTGGCCCTGTTGCTGGTGGTTCCGCTGGGCGACCGCTACGCGCGGCGCCCGTTGATGCTGTGGCAGGGCGCCGCATTGCTGCTGGCGCTGCTGGCCGTGGCGGCGGCGCCGTCGCTGCCGGTGTTGGTGGCCGGAATGCTGGCGCTGGGCTTGCTGGGCACCGCGATGACCCAGGGCCTGATCGCCTATGCCGCGGCCAGCGCCGCGCCGGCGGAGCGCGGCCGGGTGGTCGGTGCCGCGCAGGCGGGCGTGGTCATCGGTCTACTGCTGGCGCGCGTGCTGGCCGGCGCCATCGCCGACCTGGGAGGCTGGCGTGCCGTGTATGCCGTCTCCGCGGCGGCGATGCTGGTGTTGCTGCTGGCGCTGCGGCTGGCCTTGCCTGCGCTGCCGCCGCCGCACTCTCCGCCCGGCTACCTGGCCTTGCTGCGCTCGCTGCTGCGCATGCTTGCGCACGAACGGGTGCTGCAGCTCCGTGGCGGCATCGCCCTGCTGCTGTTCGCCAGCTTCTCGATCTTCTGGACCGCCTTGGTGCTGCCGCTGAGCGCGAAACCGTATACCTATTCGCACGCCACGATCGGCGCATTCGGCCTGGTCGGGGCGATCGGCGCGCTGGCGGCGGCGCGCGCCGGCCGCTGGGCGGACCGGGGCTGCGCGCAACGCGGCAGCGGGGCGATGCTGGTCCTGCTGCTGGCATCGTGGCTGCCGCTTGCGATGGGCATGCAGTCGCTGACGGCGCTGATCGCCGGCATCGTCGCGCTGGACATGGCCGGTCAGGCGATCCATGTCCTCAACCAGAGCCTGATCTTCCGTGGCGACGCGCAGGCGCACAGCCGGCGCGTCGCCGGCTACATGCTGTTCTATGCGCTCGGCAGCGGGCTGGGCGCGATCGGCTCCACCACCGCCTATGCGCGTTTCGGCTGGGCCGGCGTGTGCACGCTGGGCGCGGCGACGAGCGCGGCGGCGCTGCTGTTCTGGGCAGCGACGCGGCGCTGGATGCCGGCCGAACCTGGCGGCGAGCGTGGCGCTACGCGCTAGCCGGGTCCGACCGGTGTGCGCACGAACCCGTGCCGACGCACCGCCCGCCGCTCGCCTGGCGCCCGGAGCGCGGCACTTACTGCCGCCGATGCCTCAGCGCGCCGGCGCCTGCGCGAACTCGCCGCGCTGCAGCTTTGCCACATCGTTGCCTTGCGCGTCCCTGGCCTGCAGGTCGGCGCCCTTGGCGGCGAGTTCCTTCAGCACTTCGGTGCGCTGGAACAGCGCCGCGTACATCGCCGCGGTCTGCCCGGCGTTGTTGCGTTGGTCGGGCGCGCACTCGGCCTGCATCAGCCGCTTGGCGATCGCCAGCTCGCCCTTGAAGATCGCGCCCATCAGCGCGGTGTTGCCGCGCTTGTCCTGCGCGCACGGATCTGCGCCGGCGCGCAGCAATTGCTCCACCGCCGGCTGCTGGCCGTGATAGGCCGCCAGGATCAAGGCGGTATAGCCCTTGTCGTCGCGGGTGTTGAGGTCGTAGTGCGCGCGAATGAACTCGGCCAGCATGTCCTGGCGGCCTTCGCGCGCCGCGTCGAAGAAATAGTCGCGCAGTTGCGCCTGGACCGTGGCCGGGTCGGCGGCGACCGGCGCCGGCGCGGCCGTGGCGGTCGCGGCGGCCAGCAGGCCCAGGGCGAGCGGAAGCAAACGGGGCATATGCGATCTCCGGCAAGGAAGGCGCGATGCGGCGACCAACGCAGCCGCACCGCGCGGGGAGGCGATCAATCCTGCAACTGCGCGGCCAGTTGCTTGACTCGCGCCAGGTCGCCCTTGGCGACGCGGGCGACGCCGCTGCCGTAGGCCGGGTCGGCCTTGTACAGGAACGAGAGCATGATGTGCTTGCTGGCGTCGTCGGTGCCGGCCAGCGATTCGCCGAAACTCTGGATCAGGTCCTGCTGTTCCTTCTTGCTGTAGCTGCGGAACAGCTCGCCGGCCTGCTTGAAGTTCTGCTCGCGTACGATCTTGGCCTGCTGGGTGGTGCCCGACAGCGGCAGCTGGCTGTAACGCGCGTTCGGATCCTGCGGCCGCGGGCTGAGCCGGCTCGGCTCGTAGTTCACGCCGCTGCTGGTGCTGCCGGCGTTCATCGCACCGTCCTGGTTGCCGTTGTTCACCGCCACCCGCGGCCGGTTCACCGGCAGGCTCAGGCCATTGGTGCCGACGCGGTACAGCTGGGTGTCGGCGTAGGAGAAGATGCGCCCCTGCAACAACCGGTCTTCCGAAGGCTCGATGCCCGGCACCAGGTTGGCCGGCGCCATGGCCACCTGCTCGGTCTCCTGGAAGAAGTTGTCCACGTTCTTGTTCAGCACCATCTGCCCGATCTTGCGCTCGGGCACGTCCGGCCAGATCTTGGTCGCATCCAGCGGGTCGAAGTCGAACTTGGCCAGGTCTTCCGGCTTGAGCACCTGGATGTACAGATCCCACTTGGGATAGTCGCCGCGCTTGATCGCGCCGACCAGATCGTTGGTCAGGTGGCTGTAGTCCTTGCCCTGCACCTGCACCACCTGCTTGGGATCGAGGTTCTTGATTCCCTGCAGGCTCTTCCAATGGAACTTGACGTAGTGCACCTCGCCCTGCGCGTTGACCAGCTTGTAGGCATGCACGCCGTTGCCGTCCATGAAGCGGTAGCCGGCCGGCGTGCCTTCGTTGGAGTACAGCAGGGTCAGCGTGCGCGTGGCCTCGGGCACGTGCGAGAAGAAATCGAAGCGGCGCGCATCGTCGTCGAGGTTGGTGCGCGGGTCCGGCTTGAACGCGTGCACCATGTCCGGGAACTTGATCGCGTCGCGGATGAAGAAGGTCGGGAAGTTGTTGCCGACCAGGTCCCAGTTGCCTTCGCGGGTGTAGAACTTGGTGGCGAAGCCGTGCGGATCGCGCAGCGTTTCCGGCGAATGATTGCCGTGCACCACCGAGGAGAAGCGCACGAACACCGGAGTCTTCTCGCCGACGGTGAACAGCTTGGCCTTGGTCAGATCGGAGATGTCGGCGCTGGCGGTGAACTCGCCGTGCACCCCGGTGCCACGCGCGTGCACCACACGCTCGGGAATGCGCTCGCGGTCGAAGCGCTGCAGCTTCTGGATCAGTTGCACGTCCTGCAGCAGGGTCGGGCCGGTGGCGCCGGCGGTCTGCGAGTTCTGGTTGTCGCCGACCGGCGCGCCGTTGTCGCGGGTGAGCGTGGACTGGGCGAACCCGGCGGGAACGACCAGGGTCTGCGACAGCAAGGCGAGCACCAACAGGGTTGCAGGGCGCATGGCGTCAGTTCGTGTGAAGGGAGCTGCATCATGGCGGCGGTGCCGCGCGCGGAGAATTCGTTAGTTGCTATGGTCGCGATAGGCGCGATGGATGCTTGGCCGCAAGCCGTGATTGCGGTCGCCCATGGCGCGTGGGATCGGTTGCAAGTTGAGCGCGCCACGCGCCATTTGCCAGGCCCAGGCGCGGTGCAATCGACCGCAAATCGTAGACGCCGTGGTAACGCGCTGCGCCGTGCGGCTTGGCCGATGCCGGAGCGAGGCACCAGAACCGCCATCGCGTCGACGCCGGCAACGCCGTCATGCATCACCGTGCCTGCGGGATGCGCTCGGCATCGCGCAGACGACGCGGCGAGTGGGCATCCCACGCGCCGCGTCCTGAGGCGGGGCCGGCGCTACGGCTTTTCCGTCTCGTCCGGCAGCCCCATCGCCGCGCGGCGCTGCTGCAACTGCTCGGGCTGTTCGACCTCGAACAGGCTGCCGTCGGCCTTGCGCTGGCTCCCGTACACCTGCGGCTGACCGGCCAGGATGCGGTTGCGGTCCACGAACAGCGCAAGGTCCGCCTTGCTGTACAGCCCCTTCTGCGCGGCCGCCTCGATGCCCTGGAGGAACGTATCGCGAAACGCCCGATCCGGCGCGTGCTGCGCAAGCAGGAAGCCGGCATGCGCGCCATCGACGCCGACGGCCGCGGCATCGGGAAACCCGTACTTGGCGATCAACTCGGAAAGACGCGCCTGGTTCTGCTGCTGCGACGCGTGGATCTGCATGGCCAAGGTGCGCGCCAGTCCAGGATCGCTCTGCAGCTGTTGCGGCGTGTATTGCTTCAGCGTTTCGGCGCGGATCTTCTGGTCCGCCTCGGCGAGCTGCAGCAATTGCTGCCGGTAGTCGGTATTGACGCTGGCGCCGGGCGTCGTCGCCTCCGACCGGGGCGCGGCATGCAGGCCGGCGGAAAACGCGATGACGACCGTCATTGCGGCCAGGCGCAACCTTGGTGTTGACATAAGAACTCGATCCATGGGTTCTGGCGCGCACCCGCGAGGCGATGACCTGTTGCGCGGCTAGGGAAGCGGGAAAATCCACGATAGCAAGCCACTGCCGTGTGCACCAGCAACCTGCGTCGCCTGTGCCGGCGTCCAGCCGCGCATGCCTGGCGATGCAGGACCGCGGTACCACCGACGGCCTCCTCCAGGCTGCCACCATGGCGCGTAGCGGGGCGTGTCAGGCTGTGGACCTTGGCGGTGGGCGCGCGCTTGGCGGCGCTGCTCTCTACTGCGGCGGGGGCAAGGTGCAGGTGAGCGCGAAATGCCGCCGTGACCCGCCACCGGCTGCGCCGGCGCTGCCGCCACGCTCGCGCCGTGGAGCGCTTCCACACGCCACCGCGGGTCCTGCTGCCACCGTTCGAACGGCAGCGACGACGCCTTCGCCGTCGCCGCTACCCCGCTAGCCGATCACGCGCTTGAACGGCGGCAGCGCGTCGATGATGCGCTTGCCGTAGCGCTTGGTCAGCAGGCGCGAATCGAGAATGACGACACGGCCGTGATCGCTGGAACTGCGGATCAGGCGCCCGGCGAACTGGGTCAGCGTGCGCAGCGCGTGCGGCACCGCGATCAGGTTGAAGGCGTTGAGGCCGCGGCTCTCGAACCATTCGCCGAGGGTGGCGGTCTGCGGATCGGTCGGCACCGCGAACGGCACCTGGGTGATGACCACGGTGGTGCAGGCCTCGCCCGGCAGATCCAGGCCTTCGCCAAAGGAATTGAGCCCGAACAGCACCGAGCCTTCGCCGGCGCCGATGCGGCGCATGTGCTCGCCGATCATCTGCGACTTGGAGCCCTCGCCCTGCACCAGCACGCGATTGCGCTGCGCGACCGGCAACAGGTCGGCCACCTTGAGCATTTTCCAGCGCGAGGTGAACAGCACGATCGAGCCCTTGCCCCAGTCCAGTTCCTTGACCAAATAGCGCGCCACCTCGCGCGGATGGCCTTCGCGGTCGTCCGGCGCCACCGGGAACTTCGGCACCACCAGCTCGGCCTGGTTGGGCAGGTCGAACGGCGAGGACAGCGACACCATCTCCGCGTGCGGCGGCAAGCCGTTGTCGATCGCCAGCGCCTGGAAATCGCCGCCGCCGGTGAGCGTGGCCGAGGTCAGCACGGCCGAGTCCACCTCGCTCCACAGCAGCGCGCGCAACACCTGCGCCGCCGACACCGGCGAGCAATGGCAGACCAGGTCGGCATCGCGCGAGGCGGTGATCCAGCGCGCCATCGGCGCCTGCCCGTCCTGGTCCTCGCGACGCCAGCCCAGCCACAGCGCGTATTGCTGTTCCACCATTTCCAGCGCCATGCCCAGGCTGCGCTGCAGGCGCTCCTTGGCCGCGTCCTCCTGCTTGGACTTGGCCACCAGTTGGTGCGCGGCCTGCACCCAGTTGAGCAGGGCGGCGGTGTCCTGCGCCTGCGCTTCGATCAGCGGCCTCCATTGCTCCGGCAGGCGCCCGTTCGGCGCGCGCCACATCGGCTCGTCCTGGCCCGGTTCCGGTACCCAGGCACGCTCGATCTCGGCGCGGAACGCTTTCAGGCCCTTGCTGACCTGGGTCGCCAGCTCGATCGCCTCGTTCGGCAACTGGTTGCCGATGGTGTCCTTGTCGGCGAGCCGATAGGCGGCGCCGACCAGCGCCTGCAAGCGCCCGGTGCGACGCGCCATCTCGTCCAGCGGCAGATTGGCCGCGCCCTGGTCGATGGCGACGCCGGCGATGTGATGGCCCTCGTCGAGCACCAGCAGCATGTCCGACGGCGGCGCGATCAACGGCTGGCCGTTGTCGCTGTCGCCCAGCGACAAGGCCGACAGCAGCAGGGCATGGTTGGTGACCACGATCTGCGCCTCGCGCACGTCGCTGCGCGCCTTCAGCACCGGGCACTGCACCGCGAACGAACAGCGGCGCCCGGCGCAACCGGCGGCGTTGGTGGTGATACGCGCGCGCAGTGACGGCGGGATCGGCTCGGGCGCCGCGTCGAGGTCGCCGTTCCAAGTCTTGTCGGCATAGGCCTTGGCCAGCGCCCGCGCCTGCTCGGCTTCGGCCGGGCTCAGCGGGCGGTCGTACAGCGGCGCCTCGTCCTCGAACATGCTGTCCTGCGCGGCCTCGCCATGCAGTTCGGCGACGTTGCGCGCACACAGGTAGCGGGTGCGGCCCTTGGCCAGCGCCACCGTCGCCTCGATGCCGGTGGCCTTGAGGAAGGCAGGGATATCGCGCTCCACCAATTGCGACTGCAATGCCACGGTGCCGGTGCTGATCACCAGCTTCTTCTTGCTGGCCAGCGCGATCGGCACGCCGGCGGTGAGATAGCCCAGGCTCTTGCCGACGCCGGTCGGCGCCTCGGCCACGCCGACGCCGCCGGACGTGCCCAGCGCGCGCGAGACCACGCCGATCATCTGGCTCTGCGCACGGCGCACCTTGAAGCCCGGCGTGTTGGCCTGCAGCTTGGTGTAGGTCTCGCGGATCGCCAGTTTCAGCGGTTCGGTCAGCTGGCGCTGGGGCGTGTCGGCGGCGCGGGGCGCGGCCGCTGGGGCGTCATCGTTCATCGCGGCATTTTCTCACGTCTGGTCGCAGTCGCCGCGACCGCGCATGCGCACGCCGCTCAGTCCCGCGCCACCTCGCGCTTGCGCGGCAGGATCAGCCACAACGCTTGCAGCAGCAACGCCAGGCCGATCGCGAACAGCAGGTCCTGCAGCAGCCGGATCGCCGGTTGCACCCACAGCACGATGCCGGGAGACGGGAAGCTCAGCTGCCACGCGCTCACCACTCCTCCCAGCAGGCGCGGCAGCAGCACCTGCGCCAGCAGCACCACCAGTCCCCACTGCAACAGCGTGCGCGGTCGGCCGGGCGCGCAGCGCCACAGCAACAGGAAGCCGAGCAGCAGGACGCCGAGCCTGGCCGCCAGGCCAACGCTGCCGGCCAACAACGCAACATCCATGAACCGTTCAACGTGCATCGCGATCATCCCGGCCACGGCAAATGGCCACGGCAGTGTAGCGGCGACGGCGACGGCCGCCGCCAAGGCGCGCGCAGGCTAGCGCGATAAGGACAGGCGCAGCGCCAACACCACCAGCAGCATCGCCACCGCATGCAGCAGGGTCAGCACCGCATGCACGATGCCCAGCAACACCATGTGGCTGGCAAGATTCACCGCATGCACCGCGGCCCACATCGGCAGCAGCAAGGTCAGCGTTCCGCAGATCCCGCCGACCAGCAGCAGGCTCAATCCCCACAGCGCCAGCGTGCGCGCATGGCCGCGGCGGCGCGTGGCCACCATCGCCAGGCCGACGCTGAGGACGATCAGGATCGGCAGCTGGAGGGCCACCGTGGTCAACATCGAGATCAGGATTCCAGTGTCCATTGCAATCTCCGGCGGCTGTGGAACGACGCGCCGAAGCGCGGATTTGGCATTGTCGCCAACGTTGATGGACCCGCGCGACGTCGCGCGGTGCCCCGTCCCACTTGGTCCGTGGCACCGCCGCCGCCCAGTTAGCGCGGCGGCAGGGCGAACCGCAGCGCGAGCACCACCAACAGCACGCCCACCGCGGCCATCAGCCCGGTGAACGCGCGCAGCACCGAGAAAGCGACCGCGTACTGGCCGAAGCTGGCGCCCTGCGACAACAGCCAGGCCGGCAACAGCGACAGCGCGGTGCCGACGATGACGACCAGCAACAGCAGTCCCAGGCCCCACAGGCCCAGGGTGCGCGGGCGGCCGGCGCGGCGCGTGACCAGCATCCCCATGCCGATCAGGTAGACCAGGAGGACGGGGATCTGGAACACCACCGTCTTCAGCAGTTGCAACAGGATTCCATCTTGCATACGGGTATTCCAGGTTGGAGAAGCGAGGCTCAGTCCGCGCTGACCAGCACCGCGTCGCGCGCGCGCAACGCGGCGTAGACCGGATCGGTATCCGGGCGCACGCCGTGCCACTGCTCGAAGCTCTCGGCCGCCTGCTCCACCAGCATGCCCAGGCCGTCGACGGTATCGCGGCACTGCGCCGCGCGCGCCCAGGCCAGGAACGGGATGGCGACCTCGCCGTAGTTCAGGTCCACCGCCAGGGTCATGCTGTTGACCAGCGACAGCGGCAGCGAGAAGCCCGCCGCGTCGTCGCGACCGGCGGCGGTGGCGTTGACGATCAGTTCGAAATCGCCCTGGTCGCGCAGGTCTTCCCAGTAACGCGAGATGGCCCGCGCCGGCTCGCCCAGCGCATCGACCAACGCATCGGCGCGCTCGGGCGAGCGGTTGACGATCAGCAGTTGCTGCACGCCGGCCTCCAGCAGCGCCGGTGCGACGCCGCGCGCGGCGCCGCCGGCGCCCAGCAGCAGCGCGCGGCGGCCGCGTAGATCCAGGCTGTTGCGCCCGGTCAGATCGCGCACCAGGCCGGCGCCGTCGGTGTTGTCGCCATGCCATTGGCCATCGCGGAAGCTGAGCGTGTTGACCGCGCCGGCGCGCTGCGCGCGCGCGCTGTGAACCACGCTGAGCGCGTAGGCGGCCTCCTTCAACGGCAGGGTCACGTTGGCGCCCACGCCGCCGTCGGCGGCGAAGGCGGCCAGCGCGGCCGCGAAGCCGTCCGGCATGGCGTCGATCGCGTCGTAGCGCAGGGCGATGCCGGTCTGCTTGGCGAAGTCGGCATGGATGCGCGGCGACAGCGAATGGGTGACGGGATGGCCGAACACGGCATAACGGGATGTGGGCATGGAACGCTCGTTGGTTGTTTTAGACTGGTCGCGACATCCGAAGGAATCCGACATGCGGACCCCCGCCCTGACGCTCGCGCTGGCCGCGAGTTTACTCTGCGCGCCGTCGGCGTTCGCGCTTTCCGAGTTCGGCATCGAGGGCATGGGCGTGGTTTCGACCAAGGCCGACGAGACCCGCGCCAGCGAGTCGCCCGACGGCCAACGCATCGTCTGGGCCAGCCCGGACCGCGCCGGCGGACCGGGCGGCGGCGACCTGTGGCAGGCCACGCTGCGCGACGGCCGCTGGGCCGATCCGCAACCGCTGCCGGCACCGCTGAACTCGCCGGACGCCGACACCGACCCGTTCTTCAGCGCCGACGGGCGCTGGCTGTACTTCGCCTCCACGCGCGCCGGCGGCCACGGCGGCAGTGATTTGTACCGCGCGCCGGTCCTGGCCGACGGCCGCTACGGCACGCCGCAGAACCTCGGTGCGGCGGTGAACTCGCGCGGCGACGACCGCAGCCCGACGCTGTCGCTGGACGGCACCCGGCTGCTGTTCGCCAGCGACGGCCACGGCGGTGCCGGCGGCCTGGACCTGTTCGTCGCGCAGTGGCAGGGCCAGGCCTTCGGCCCGCCGCGGGCGCTGGACGGGGTGAACAGCGGCGACGATGAATCCGATGCGGCCTGGCTGGGCAACGGCCGCGCGCTGGTGTTCGCGCGCGGGCGCGCGGCGCAGGGCACGCAACTGTTGCTGGCGCAGTGCGGCGGCGGGCGCTACGCGCAGCCGCAGCCGCTGGCGCTGTCGTTCAACGGGGCCGAGGGCGACACCCGCGGCGCGGTGCTGGATGCCTCCAAGCCGAGCGAGCTGCTGGTCGTCGGCAGCGCCAAGGCGCCGAAGGCCGGCAAGCGCGACGTATACCGGATGAAGGCGCCAGCGGCGAGCGGCAGCGACGAGTGCGTCGCCGGACGTTGAGTGGCGCTGCGGGCGTCGGTGGGGCGGCATCGCTAGGTGCGTGATCACGCCGATCGCCGACAGTGCGGATCGATTGCTCACCTAATCTTGCTTGTCACGCATTCGCCGGCCGCACGTCGCGTCGATGCTCACATCGCGCGGGCCGCGGTGCCGTGGCGCTGCTGGAATGCCTGCACGCTTAAGGTGATGGTCGCGGCTGAAGCCGCTCCTACAAAAAGCCTTAACGCGCGCGGCCGAAGCCGCTTCCTGTAGGAGCGGCTTCAGCCGCGACAGACGAAGCGGTGGACACACAGGTCGCGAAAAGCGTCGGGACTGAAGTCCCTCCCACAAGGCAATCCCGCCCGACCGCAATAGCTGCTAGATACGCGACGTCGCGCCGCTTCGCACCACGATCAGGACACGCGCGGCGATCGCAGTCGCTGCCATCACCACGTCCCGGTCACCTGCTCCGCCCAGCACTACCAACGTCCCGCCAACCTCAATACACGTCGCGCCGATACCTGCCTTCCGCGCTGAGCGTCTCCAGCGCCTCCTCGCCCACGATCTCGCGCAAGGCCGCGTCCACGCCACGCGCCATGCCCTCCAGGCTGCCGCAGACGTGCAGCGTGGCGCCGCGCGCGAGCCAGGCGCGCACCGCGTCGGCGGCCGCACGCAGACGATCCTGGACGTAGACCTTGTCGGGCTGGTCGCGCGAGAACGCCAGGTCCAGCCGGCGCAGATGGCCGCTGTCCCGCCAGGCATCCAGTTCCGCGCCGAACAGTGCGTCGTGCGCGGCATTGCGCTCGCCGAACAGCAGCCAGTGGCCATGCACGCCGGCCTGCTCGGCTTCGCGCAGCAGACTGCGTAACCCGGCGATGCCGGTGCCGTTGCCGATCAGCAGCAACGGCGCGTCGCCATGCCGGCGGAAGCCCGGATTGGCGCGCACCCGCGCCTGCACCGTGGTGCCGAGCGGCGCGTGCTGGCACAGCCAGCCCGATCCCAGGCCGGCGCGGCCGTCGCTGCGCTGGGTCAGGCGGACCACCAGTTGCAACAGGCCATCGGCCGGCACCGAGGCGATCGAGTACTCGCGCAGCGGCAGTTGCGGCAGCGCGTCCAGCCAGGCCTGCGGGTCGCGCAGGGGCGCCGGCGGCGGCGCCAGTTCGCGATCGACCAGTGCCGCCTGCAGCGGCAGCGCCACGCCGCCGGCACGCACCGGCGTGTCGGCGGGAACGCCATGGGCGTCGAGCCAGGCCCGCACGGCGTCCGCGGCGCGACAGGGCTGCACTTCCAGGATGTCGCCCGCCTGCCACTCCGCCGGCGCCGGCGGCGCCAGATCGATGCGCCAGATCGGCGCGCCGGCGCTGCCGGGATTGAGCAACGCGCGCCCGGCCAGGCGCCACTCCAGCGGCTCCGGCGCCTGCAGCACCGGAGCCGCCGCGGCCACGCCGGTAACCGCGGACAGCTGCCGCTGCCACTGCGCCAAGGCCTGCGGGTCGGCGTTGTCCACCTCCACCGCTGGGAACAACGCCTGCGCGCCCTGCGCGGCCAGCCACTGCTCCAGCCGCCGCGAAAACCCACAGAAGCGCGCGTACTGGCGGTCGCCCAGCGCCAGCACCGCGTAGCGCAACTCGGGCAAGGCCTGCGCCTGGCGCAGCACCTTCCTCTCGAAGGCGCGCACCGGGTCCGGCGCCTCGCCGTCGCCGAAGGTGCTGACCACGAACAGCGCGTGCCGCGTGGCGCCCAACTGCGCCATCTCCAACTGCCCCAGCGACTGCACCTGCACCGGCAGGCCGGCCGCCTGCAGTTGCCCAGCCGCCTGCCAGGCCAGGCGCTCGGCGAAACCGCTCTGGCTGGCGAATCCCACCAGCCAGGGCGCGGCGTCCGCCGTCGCCAGCGGCCGCAGATCGCCGCGCGCCATGCGCAACGCGCGTTTCTTGCGCCGCCTGTCCAGATACAGCAACCAGCCGGTGACGAAGAACAGCGGCATGCACAGCACCGCCAGCAGCACCACCACGCGCCCGGGCAGGCCGAAGAAAATGCCGCTGTGCAGGGCGAACACGCTGCTCAGCAGTTGCCGGCCCAGCGGCTGCTGCCGATAGTCCACACGGCGCGCCACGCGGCCGCTGTCCGGGTCGATCTCCACCATGTCGAAGGCGCGGCTATGCGCCGGATCGGCCACCAGGTAGCGCGCCGTCGCCGGTTGTCCGGGGCGGGCCGGCAGGCGCAGATCCAGATAGGCGCGGCGCGCGCCAGGCACCGCATCGAGCGCCGCCTGCAGCCGCGCGAAGTCCACCTTCGGCGGCTTTCCGCCACGCCCGCGGCCACCGGCGTCCGCGCGCTCGCCGCCGAGCACCGCCACCAAGCCTTGCCGGTACCAGTCGTAGGACCAGTACAGCCCGGTCAAGGCCAGCAGCAGATAGATCGCCAGGCACCAGGTGCCGATCACCGAATGCAGGCTCCACAGGAAGCTACGGCCCTGCCGCTTCCATTCCACCGCCCACCACGCGCGCCAGCTCCACCATTGCCGCGGCCAGCGCAGGTACAGCCCGGACAGGCAGAAGAACAACAGCACGATCGCGCAGGCGCCGGTGATGGCCTTGCCGCGCTCGCCGGCCAGCAGATAGCGATGCAGGTCCTCGACGAAACCGAAGAAGCCGGCCAGCCGCGGTTCCGGCACGGTCTGCCCGGTGTAGGGATCGAAGTACAGGCGGCCATCGCCGCCGCCGGTCAGGCGCACGTTGGACGGGCGGGTGCCGGTGGGATCGATCAGCAGGCGCGTGGTGCGGTGCGTGCCGCCCAGGTCCAGGCGCCGCGCCAGTTCGGCCAGCGGCAGCGGGGCGGCGCCGGCCGCATGACGCTCAGCGGCCGCGCGCAGCGGCGGGTTGGCCCAGCGCACGATCTCGTCCTCGAACGCCAGCGTGGCCCCGCTCAGCGCCATCACCGACAGCACCAGCCCGGCGCTGATGCCGAGCAGCCAGTGCAGCTGGAACAACAGCGTCTTGATCACGGCAGGGGACGGGGTCGGAAGGCGGCCCGGCATTGTAGATGAGAACGCTTATCGAATACGAATGCGTCCGACCGCGGCGGGGATGAAGCCTTAGGTCACCAGGCAATCGTATTGCCGCCGGCCGTTCAAAACGCGACCGGCGGCGCAGTTGCCATGCACGCCACATCGAACGGTCATCGTTCCGACATCGCCCCTTGCCAGTTTCTTCACTCCCCCTGGTTAGCGAGGTACGCGATGTCCTTCTCCCTGCGCGGTTGTCTGGTTCTGTTCGGCCTGTTCGCGGCCCACACGGCGATGGCCGCCACCAGTTGCGCCACGCTGTACGCGGGCGGCAAGCCGCCGAGCGTGGATGCCTCGCTGAGCGCGCGCACCACCGAGGTCTGCCACACCGAATACGCCATCCTGGCCTCGGGCGTGACCAAGGGCCCGCTGTACTCGGCCGAGCACCTGACCGACCAGCAGGTCGCCGGCGCCGAGGCGATCGGCCGGGTCGGCTCGTTCCACGAGGAAACCGCCATTCCCGCCGCCGACCGCTCCAAGAGTTCCGATTACACCAACACCGGTTTCGACCGCGGCCACATGACCCCGGCCGGCGACGCCTCGACCGAGAGTTCGGAGAAGGAGACCTTCTCGATGGCCAACGTGGTCCCGCAGGACCACAAGCTCAACACCGGCGAATGGGCGCGCATCGAAGAGCAGGTGCGGCAGTTGGCCAAGCAGCGCGGCGAGCTCTATGTGGTCACCGGCCCGGCCTTCGACAACACGCCGGCCACCATCGGCACCGACAAGGTGGAAGTGCCGGAATACGTGTGGAAGGCGGTGTACGAGCCGGGCGTGGGCGCGGCGGCCTACCTGTGCGTCAACGACGACAGCATCACCTGCGACGTGGTCTCGATCGACGACGTGATCACGATGGCGAGCGTGGACCCGTTCCCGTCGATCTCCGCGGCGATGAAGTCCACGCCGATTGCGTTGACGATGCCTTGAGAGCTGGGAGTGGGGATTCGGGAATGGGAAATCGTAACGGCGGCATGGTCGGCTGAAGGTTTGGCGGCGCTGCGCGGTGGGGGCCGCGCATGCGCCGTCTGCCTGAGATGCAGCGCCGATCGGGTGACTGACTCGGCCCACGTGCGTGCGCATGCAAGGCTGGGAATCGGGGATCGCGATGGCGCCATGCTCGGCTGAGGGGGCGCTGCGCGGCGGGTATCGCGTGCCATCGACCTGAAATGCGGACGCATGGCTCAGCCAATGTGCGCGGTCATCGCTTCCACCAGCGCCGCGAAGACGGCGCTGCAGGGTGGGCTGCCGCGCAGGTCCTGGTGCATGGTGATCCAGGTGTCCAGGCCCAGCCGCACCTGCTGCGGCAGCACCGGCGTCAGTCCCCGCGCCAGCGGGACCTGGCAGAAGCCGATGCCGCAGCCGGCGCGGATCAGCGCCAGTTGCGCCAGGTCGCTGTCGGCCCGCAGCGCGAACGCGTCGCGGCGCCAGCGCGGCAGCCCGGCACGCGCCGCGCGCAGGAACGGCGTGTCCGCGTCGAAGCCGACCAAGGCGTGCTGCATGAGCGCGTCCAGGTCCTGCGGCGTCCCGTGCCGGGCCAGGTAGTCCGGATGCGCATACAGGCCCAGCGCGACCTCGCCGATGCGGCGGGTGACGAGCAGGTCCTGGTCCGGGCGGGTCATGCGCACCGCTACGTCGGCCTCCCGGTGCAGCAGATCCTGCACGCGGTTGCTCAGCACCAGTTCCATCCGCAGCTGCGGATGCGCGCGACGCAGCCCGGCCAAGACCGGCGGCAGCACTTCGGCGCCGATTACCTCGCTGGCCGAAATCCGTACCGTGCCCTGCACCGCCTCGCCATGGCGGCCGGCGGCACGCTGCAGCGAAGCGGCGATGCTGCGCATCGCCTGCGCATGGCCGCGCAACGCCAGCGCCGCATCGGTCGGCGCCAGGCCGCTTTGCGAGCGCACGAACAGCGGCACCGCCAGCGCCTTCTCCAGCGCCGCCACGTGCCGGCCGACGGTGGGCTGGGTCAGTCCCAGCGCGCGTGCCGCCGCCGACAGCGAACCCTCCTCCAGCACCGCGAGGAAGCTTCGGTACAGTTCCCAGCCGATGTCGTTGTCCATACATAAATGTATAGCCGATCGGCGGTGCTCGCCAATTCCTTCGCAAGCCGAGGGCGCCCACACTGGCGGCATTCCCCACCCACGGAGCGCCTCCATGACAACCACTCACACCGCCCTGGTCCTGGGCGCCAGCGGCGGCATCGGCGGCGAGATGGCGCGCCAGTTGCGCGACGCCGGCTGGCAGGTGCGGGCGCTGCAGCGCGGCCTGGCCAGCGCCAGCGCGTTCCGCGACGGCATCCACTGGCACCGCGGCGACGCGATGCGCCGCGACGACGTGCTGGGCGCGGCGCGCGGCTGCGACGCGATCGTGCATGCGGTCAATCCGCCCGGCTACCGGCGCTGGGCCGAGCTGGTGCTGCCGATGATCGACAACACCATCGCCGCCGCCTGCGCCGAACGCGCGACCGTGGTGCTGCCGGGCACGGTCTACAACTACCGCCCGGACGCCTGCCCGGCTCCGGACGAGGACGCGCCGCAGGCGCCGCTCACCCGCAAGGGCGCGATCCGGGTGGAACTGGAGCGGCGGCTGCAGGCGGCGACCGCCCACGGCGCCCGGGTCATCGTGGTGCGTGCCGGCGACTTCTTCGGACCGCGCGTGGGCAACAGTTGGTTCGCGCAGGGCCTGGTGGCGCCGGGGCGCCCCGTGCAGACGGTGACGCTGCCGGGCGACCCGGGCATCGGCCATCAATGGGCTTATGTGCCGGACGTGGCGCGAACCATGCTGCGGCTGCTGCAGCAGCGTGCGGTCCTGCCCGCCTTCGCCCGCCTGCACATGGGCGGGCATTGGGACGCCGACGGCACACAGATGGCCGCGGCGATCACCCGCGTGCTGCAACGCCATGGCATGGCGGCGCCACGGGCCCGCCGCTTCCCGTGGTGGCAGCTGACCCTGGCCCTGCCCTTCATGCCACTGGCGCGCGAACTGCGCGAGATGCGCCCGCTGTGGCGGCATCCGCTGCGCATGCGCAACGCGCTGTTGCTGCGCACGCTAGGCGAGGAACCGCACACGCCGCTGGACGAGGCGGTGGAGGCGACGCTGCGCGGATTGGGTTGCCTGCCGCCAGCCGCATCCGATCCCGCCCTGGCGCCGGTAGCTGCTCCGCCCAACGCGGCGTGACCGGCGCCGTGAGAGAGCGACGCGCCGGGTTCGCGGCAGGTCCCGCTAGACTGCGCGGCCTGGCACTGCACGCACCTCGCCCATGATCGAACTGTTGGATCTCCGCCAGACGCTGGACGCGCTCGCCGCATGCAACGACGACGATGACGTGTGGCAACGCTACGGCTGGGTGCACGCGACGGAGACAGACGTGCTGGACGCGCGGTTCTGGTTGGCGCCGCACGGCGAAGCCGATGACGAGGATGATCTACGAACGGCGGCGCGCGCGCTCGGCCTGTCCACGTTCCTCGAAGCGGCCACCTTCGCCGACGTGCTCGACGTCCAGAAACGCCAGCGGCCGCTGTCCGCGCTGGACGATTACGCGCGCGCGCTGGCGCACTATCTCGAATACGACGCCTTCGCGCAGGTGGAAGGCATCGACGAGGCCCTGGGGGCAGCGCCTGCGGAGGAACAGGACATCGCCCTGGCGCTGGGCGTGGGGCCAGGCATCTTCGCCTCGTTCGACCTGGTCCTGGCGGCGTGTCCGCCGGCGCAGCTGAAGGACGTCGCGCGCCGAGTCGCCGAGCACTTGCAGATTCCGCTGGGCCAGGCCCCGCCCCGGTGCCGCGCGCTGCCGCTGCTGCTGGGCGAATCGCTGGATCGCAACCACGCCAGCGCGCTCGCCGCCGACTTCCGTGCGATCGGCACGCCGCTGCAGGTCCGCGGCTACCGTGCATTCCCCTGGATGGCCGCGCCCACGCTTGGCTGACCGCCGGCGCTGGCGGCGCCAACCACGCAACTGGTTTGGCGGCGCGCCGCGTTCGCGGTACGCCTCAGCGCGCCTCGCGCAACCAGCGCGCCACCTGCGGCGCGAAATAGGTCAGCACGCCATCGGCGCCGGCGCGCTTGAACGCCATCAGCGATTCCAGCACGCACTTGCGCTCGTCCAGCCAGCCGTTGGCGAAGGCGGCCTTGAGCATCGCGTACTCGCCGCTGACCTGGTAGGCGAAGGTCGGCACGCGGAACTCGTCCTTCACCCGCCGCACCACATCCAGGTAGGGCATGCCCGGCTTGACCATCACCATGTCCGCGCCCTCCTCCAAGTCCAGCGCGATCTCGCGCAAGGCCTCCTCGCCGTTGGCCGGGTCCATCTGGTAGGTGCTCTTGTCGGCCTTGCCGAGATTACCGGCGCTGCCCACCGCGTCGCGGAACGGCCCGTAGAAGGCCGAGGCGTACTTGGCCGAATAGGCCATGATCCGCACGTGCACATGCTCTTCGCCATCCAGCGCGCGGCGGATCGCGCCGATGCGCCCGTCCATCATGTCCGAGGGCGAGACGATGTCCACGCCGGCCTGCGCATGCGACAGCGACTGCTTGACCAGCGCCTCGACGGTGATGTCGTTAAGCACGTAGCCGTGCGCGTCGATGATGCCGTCCTGGCCATGCGTGGTGTACGGGTCCAGCGCCACGTCGGTCATCACCCCCAGTTCGGGGAAGCGCGCCTTCAGCGCACGCACCGCGCGCTGCGCCAGGCCGTTCTCGTTCCAGGCCTCGGCCGCATCCAGGCTCTTGCCGGACGGGTCGATCACCGGGAACAGGTCGATCACTGGAATGCCCAGCTCCAGCGCGGTCTCGGCTTCCTTCAGCAATTCGTCGAGCGACAGCCGCTCCACCCCGGGCATCGAGGCGATCGGTGCGCGCCCGCTCACCTCGTGCACGAACACCGGCCAGATCAGGTCGTCCGCGGTCAGGGTGTGTTCGCGCATCAGCCGGCGCGAGAAATCGTCGCGGCGCATGCGCCGGGGGCGGTAGTGGGGATGCGGCACGTGCGGACTCCTGCTGGTCGGATCGGGCGTCGCCCGCCACGGCGGCGCCCGGGCGATCCGGTTCGCGCCGCACGCGCCGGCGCGAACGGGAGCGGCTGCCTGCGGGGCAGCCGTCAACGACGGAATTTTACGCCTGCCCGGCGCGCCTGGACGCCGGCATGCCGCAACACAGCATGTCGCCCGGCGGCCAAGGACACGCTGGCGAGTGCGAGTTGAGCGCTCTGGCGTGCGATTACGACGTCGCACGCACGCCAGCGGGTCCGCCAAAGGCCGGCGATCGTTCCGCCGGCCAACCGCTCCGGGCTCGGCGTCAGAACACCCCGCCGCCCAGGCTCAGCCGGATTACCCCGACCACGATCACCAGTCCGTTGAGGATCAGCCCGGTCTTGGCCCGGCCGCGCTTGGGCGCCGACGTGAACAGCAAGCCGATCGCGGCGATGATCGCGCCGACCGCGGCGAACGGGATCACGAACCAGTTGCCCCAGCCCAGCAGCGGGATGAAGGCCAGCAGCATCCACAGCATGGCCACGATGCCCCACAACAGACTGATCAAGCCCATGCCGCCGCCCCTCGCTGGATGTCAGAGCGCACCATACCCCGCGCCCCTGCCGGCGCAAGCCAACTCTTGGCACAGGGCTCACGGCCGGCGTGCCAGGCTTGCGCAGCGAACGGGCGGGTTCGTCGCGATTCACCGACGCCGCCTATCATCGCGTCGTGATCCGAGCCACGGGGGTGCCGCTATGAACGTCCGACCGCTGTTGCCGCTGGCGCTGCTGCTCGCGCTGGCCGGCTGCGCCAGTTCCTCCAAGGTGATGGTCGGCGCGGCGCGGCCGCCGATCGACCCGGCCCTGGTCCAGATCTACTCGACCCCGCCCGCCGGCGCGATCGACATCGCTCAGCTCGAGTCCTCCAGCGCGGCCGGCTTCGGCACCCAGGGCCAGACCGACGCCGCCATGGCCCGGCTCAAGCGCGAGGCCGCCAAGCTCGGCGCCAATGGCGTGGTCCTGATGGGCGTGGCCTCGCAGCGCTCGGGCGGCGGCGTCTCGGTGGGTGCCGGCAGCTATGGCGGCCACGTCGGTGGCGGCCTGGGGATCGGCATTCCGACCACGCAGAAGCGGGCTGCGGGCATGGCGATCTGGGTGCCGCCGGGACAGCAAGGGAACAATCCCTAGAAACCGCGCGGCATCTACGACTCAATGACTTAGCGCAGCAATCGACTGAATTTGTTCATATTTGTGTAGCCACAAATTTATGGGAATTTCACTCGAAATGTGCGAAATTTGGTAGGACCTGCACTCTAGCAAGACAAGGACGATGGCCGTAGCAGGCGCACAATGGGGTTTCCTATCTCTGTCCTCCGGGCCAGAGCGGGCGTTCGTGAAGCCGACGCCACCGTCCTTGCACGTTGTACGATCCAGCCGAGCGCCGACCGCGCCGCGGCTGGAAGCGTTCGTTTCGAGTACCTGCACAGCGACAACCAGCGAGATATGCCATGACTGAGCCTACCCACCGTCCACGCACGTCACTTTCCCGCCTCGCCGCAGGGTTGCTGCTGGCCGTCGGCCTGTGCTGCGGCCAAGCCAATGCCCAGGTGATCGTCAACGACCCCACCTCGCTCGGCAAGGCACTGCAGGAATATGCCAAGGAAGCGCAGCGCTGGAAGCAGACGCTGCAGCAGTACAGGGACCAGATCGCGCACTATCAGCAGCAGCTGATCAATCTGCAGAACCTGAATCTGGGCGGCTCCACGATGACGGACGATTTCAACGAGCGCGATGCGTCCTACGGAATGGAAGACGCCTGCCCCGGCTCCAGCGGGAGTGGCCTGGGCGGCCTCCTGGATGGCTTCAAGAATCTGCTGCCCAACTTGCAGGGCAATCTTGTCGAAGAACAAATGAAGGTCTGCCAGCAGTTGGTGCTCAACGACAATGCGCGCTATAACGAGTCGGTGCGCATGCTCAAGCGCCTGATCCAGCGCAACAAGGATTTCCAGACCAAGATCCAGGCGCAGCGCAATAGCGTCGGGACCAGCCAGGGCGCCCTCGCGGCGAACGATAACGAGGTCTCGCGCTTCATCACCCAGAACTCCATGGACGTCGACTACTGGCAGGCGCGGATGAAGGCCTATGACGCCCGCGAGATGACTCTGCGGAACGACCAGTCCAGGCTGGCCAAGCGCGCGCTCAACGGCAGCAACTCGCTGTTCGGTCAGGTGGTGCAGGCGGCAGCATTGAAGACGGCCTTGTCTGTCGATTGAGTAAACGTCGGCGCGATCATAGTAGCTTCGCTATCAGCAGGAATTAATCGGGACGCACATGGACAGCATTTTTCAGGGGGCGATGAGCTGGTTGCAGCCGATGGCTGACACTGGGATCGGTGATTACGTTTTCTTCAAGCTGATCAACTCGTACTTGAACCACGAGATCGACGAGTTCGGCATGGAGTTGATGAAGAACGCGATGAACTGGGTCAGCGTCATCGCCATGACCGCAGTCACGCTCTGGATTCTGCTGGCCGGCTATCGCATCGCCACGGGCCAATCGCGGGAGTCGGCCATGGCCACCATGGTCAAGGCCACCAAGATCGTGGTGATCCTCAGCATCGCCAGTGTCGTCGGCGCCAACGGGGCCATGCTGCACAAGACCATGACCGACAACCTGGACCAGGAAATTCACCAGTTGTTCACTGGCGATACCGGCAGCGCCGCCGATGCCATCGACGACAACCTGGCCTATACCCAGTTGGCCCTGGCCGCGGTGGATGTGGTGCGTGTTGGCCCCAACGATCCGGAATCGCTGGACAAGAAGAACAAGGCCCTGTTCATGGCCGGCTTCGGCGCGGCAAGCCCGGCCATGGCCGCGGGCGCGATGCTGCTGCTGTTCAAGTTCACCATGGCCTTCCTGGTCGGCGTCGGCCCGATCTTCATCCTGGCTTTGATGTTCGATCAGACCAAGGATCTGTTCAAGAAATGGCTGTTCTACGTCATCGGCACCTTGTTCTCCATGTCGATGCTGTCCGTGGTCTCGGCCATGGTCCTCAAGCTCTCGACCAAGGTCGCCATCGCCCTGTGGGTCAGCAAAAGCATCAACGGCATGCTGGGCACCGACACAGAAGGCCTCAGTTCGCAGGCGCTGCAGCAGGGCGGCATTGGCATGTTGCTCACCGTGCTCATCATCACCATGCCGACGGTCGCCGCGGCACTGTGGCAGGGCAATATGGGCAGCTTCATGCACTTCTCTGCCTTCAGTGGCGGCGGCTCTTCTCCCGGTCCGCAGGGCCAACCTGTGGGGTCGTATGTGCCCTCCCGAGGCCCGAGCGATGGCGGCAGATCGGATGGTCGAGTAGGCACTTCAGATTTGAATGCCACACGAGCTTCCGGGGTGCCTAACGCGCCCATTACTGCAACGCCTGGTTACCGCGGGGCAGCAAACATGAGTGACAACAGTCGGATTGTCTAAACTTTGAGGACAGGAAATTGTTTAAGACAGCAATATTTTTCCTTTGCTTGGTAGCAAGTTTCCAAGTTTTTGCAGAAGAAGGCTGTCCTCCTGGGCAAATTCCGGCGCAGGCAGGTGGCGGCCCTGCATCCTGCGGTCCCATACCTCAAGGGTATTACCAGCAAGCCCAACCTCAGCCCGCCCAACCAGCTGGTGAATGGTTGAAGACCTGGGGCGCAGTTGCCGTAGGAGTGATTGATTCAGTTCCTCGCTATGGTGTACCGGTTGGATTACCCTCAGAAGATGCCGCCAAAAAAGAGGCGATGCTAAGATGTGAAAGATCTGGCGCGCAAAACTGCAGAATTGCCACAACTTTTAGGAATCAATGCTCATCAATTGCAGAGCCTCAAATTAACGGAGCGATAAGCGGAGTGATCCATTTTTCGAGGCAACCATCTAAACAGCAGGCAGTTGCTGAAGCGTTACGAGGTTGCGAAGAGGAAAATCCTGACGCAAAGTGCAAAGTTATTTACACCACCTGCTCTGAGCAAGTATTCAGAAAATATTAATTTAAATAACTCCACTTAAAAACCGACTGTCCTAAGATTGGCGGCTCCACATATATGGTTTTCGTGGTATCGGCGTAGATCTGAAGCTCTTAAACGGAGCTCCATCGCCACGCGGGCTAGCAATGGCATCGACGGCTTTCTGCTTTCATATACTGAAGACCTCAATTTACAGGTAGTGCAGCAGAGCGACACCTGGCATATATTGCATCTCCATCGGCCAACGAATTTCAGAGGTGCCGCAAACACCGCAGACCCCTGAAGGAAGCGGCGCTATGGGGCAATCGAATAAGAATCCCAGTCGGTTCGCCTGAGTTGAGGCGGAGTAATTATGAATTTTCGCTGCGCACTAGTTTTCCTATTTTTGTGCATTACGAGCAGCGTCCGAGCAGAGCAGGGCTGCCCTCCTGGGCAGTACCCGATTGGCGGACAGGGTGCTATGGCGTGCGCGCCTATCCCTCAAGAGAATCAAGTTCAGCAGCAGGCCGTTCCAAGTGGAGAGTGGATAAAAACCTGGGGTGCTATCTCAGTAGGGTCGGTTGATTCCACTACAATCTATGGCGTCAACACGGGAAAGCTCTCCAAATCCGAAGCCGAAGAAGATTCATTGAAGCGTTGCTCCTCACGCGCCGGGGATAGCTGCAAGGTCTCTTTTACGTATTACAATCAATGCGTTGCGATCGCTGAACCCCAGATGGGTGGACTTACATTATCCTCCGGCGTTATAAGATTTATTAGCGCAGCAACAATCTCCCAAGCAAGTAGCGAATCCTCCAAGAGATGCGGCGATTCCAATAAGGGAGTCGCCGGCGCAAAATGCAAGGTTGTATATACCGCTTGCACGGAGCCCATTTTCCGCAAGTTTTGACATCACTATTTTGGGCACCGATGGAGACACTGGTGGTCTGATATCCATGCCGACGATCGCTGCGGCGCTGTGGCAAGACAACATGGGCAACTTCGACGTCCCCCCGGTTTTGAGTAGCATGGCGATTTGGAGTCCAATCCCCAACGAGACGGAGATTGGACGTGAAGAAGCGCTTTTCCGAAGAGCAGATCATCGGCTTCCTGCGTGAGGCCGAAGCCGGCGTGGCGGTGAAGGACCTGTGCCGGCGGCACGGGTTCAGCGAGGCCTCCTACTACCTGTGGCGCAGCAAGTTCGGCGGCATGAGCGTGCCGGAGGCCAAGCGGCTCAAGGAGCTGGAGGCGGAGAACACGCGGCTGAAGAAGCTGCTGGCCGAGCAGATGTTCGAGAACGACGTCATCAAGGACGCCCTGCGAAAAAAGTGGTGACCGCACCGGCGCGCAGGACGCTGGTGCGGCACCTGGTAGAACGCGGGCTCACTGAGCGCCGGGCGCTGGCCGTGGTGCGGATGAGCGCCAGCGCGCTGCGCTACGTCCCGCGTGCGGATCGCAACGTCGAGCTGCGCGAGCGGATCCTGGCGCTGGCGCAGCGGCACAAGCGCTACGGCGTCGGGATGATCTATCTGAAACTGCGGCAGGAGCAGTGGCCGGTGAACTACAAGCGGGTAGAACGGCTGTATCAGCAGGCCAGGTTGCAGGTGCGCCGGCGCAAGCGGAAGAAGGTGCTGCTGGGCGAGCGGCAGCCGTTGCTTCGGCCTGAAGCCGCCAACCAGGTCTGGTCGATGGACTTCGTGTTCGACCGCACCGCCGAGGGCCGGGTGCTCAAGGTCCTGACCATCGTCGACGATGCCACGCACGAGGCGGTGGCGATCGAGGTGGAGCGGGCCATCTCCGGCCACGGCGTGGCCCGGGTGCTGGATCGGCTGGCGCTGACACGGGGTCTACCGCAGGTGATCCGCACCGACAACGGCAAGGAGTTCTGCGGCAAGACGATGGTGACGTGGGCCCACGAGCGCGGCGTGCAGCTGCGCTTGATCCAGCCAGGCAAGCCGAACCAGAACGCCTACATCGAGAGCTTCAACGGCCGCCTGCGCGACGAATGCCTCAACGAACACTGGTTCCCGACGCTGCTGCACGCCCGTACCGAGATCGAGACCTGGCGACGGGAATATAACGAGGAGCGACCGAAGAAGATCTTGGGCGGCCTGACCCCGGCCGCCTATGCCCGCCAGCTAGCGGCCAAAGCCGCTACGATGGAACCCGGACTCTAAAGAACCCCGCTACTGAAAGCGGGGGACGTCGGCACAGAGCAGATCTTTCACAAATACTAACTTGCCGACTTAGCATATTGGAGCAAGCCGCACCCAACGGGTTTTTGCTAGCATATCTGAAGGCCTCAGTTCGAGGGCGCTGCCGCAGGGCGGCATTGGCGTGCTTCTCACCGTATTCATCATCATCGCCATGCCGACAGTCGCCACAGTCTTGTGGCAGGGCGACATGGACTTCATGCACTTCTCTGCTTCAGTGGCTGTGGTGCGTTTTCGCCTGGTCCGGAGGGGCGACCAAATTGGTCGTACATACCCTCCCAAGGACCGAGCGATGGCGGCAGATCGGATGGTCGAGTAGGTACTTCCAGACTTGAGTACCACACGAGCTTCCGGTGTGCCTAACACGCCCATTACTGCAACGCCCGGTTCTCGTGGGGCGGCAAACATGATTGACAACAGCCGGATTGTCTAGACTTTCGAGGACAGGAAATTGTTTAAGACGGTAATATTTTTCCTCTGCTTGGTAGCAGCTTTCCAAGTTTTTGCGGAAGAAGGCTGTCCCCCTGGGCAAATTCCGGCGCAGGCAGGCGGCAGCCCTGCATCCTGCGGCCCCATCCCTCAAGGTTATTATCAGCAAGCCCAACCTCAACCCGCCCGACCTGCAGGTGAATGGTTGAAGACCTGGGGTGCAGTTGCCGTAGGAGTGATTGATGCAATTCCTCGCTATGGTGTGCCGGTTGGATTGCCATCAGAAGATGTGGCCAAAAATGAGGCAATGCTAAGATGTGAAAGATCTGGCGCGCAAAACTGCAGAATTGCCACAACTTTTGGAAATCAATGCAGTTCAATTGCAGAACCTCAAATTAATGGGGCGATAAGCGGTGTGATTCAATTTTCGAGGAAACCCTCGAAACAGCAGGCAGTTGCTGAAGCGTTACGAGGTTGCGAAGAGGAAAACTCTGGCGCACAGCGCAAAGTTATTTACACCGCGTGTTCTGAGCAGGTATTCAGAAAATATTGATTTTAACAAACCCGCTCAAGCACCGAAGCAGTTCAAACATCAGCCTCACGAGCCTCTGGCCTTCTACAGTCCCAGCCAATTTCAGAAAGCAGCGGCTAGATGGCCAAGCGAATCAAAATTCCAGTCGATTTGTGTAATCCGCTGAGGCGAGCATGAAATATTATTGGATGCTTCTCCTGATTGTTCCATTATGCACAAATGCGAGCATTGCTCGGGCGGAAGGCGCGTGCCCTCCTGGCCAATATCCGATCGGCGGGCAGGGGGCAATAGCATGTGCGCCCATCCCGCAAGGATCCGCGGCGCAGCCACCAGCTGGCCCTGCTGGAAGGTGGATAAAGACATGGGGAGCCATTGCGATGGGATCCGTGGATTCAACCACGATCTATGGCGTCCCGACGGGAAAGCTCTCAAAATCCGAAGCGGAGCGGGATTCGCTGATGCGCTGCTCTTCTCAAGGAGCCGCTGATTGCAAAGTTGTATTCACATACAACAATCAATGCACAGCGATCGCCGAGCCCCATATAAACGGGCTTCCATTTTCCGGCGGAATTATTAAATTTGCCGGCGCCGGCACTTCCGTTGAAGCGAGCGACCTTGCATTGAAGGAATGCAAAGAGCGCAACCAACAAACACCTCAGGCGAAATGTGAAGTTGTATATACTGCTTGCACTGAACCGATTTTCCAGAATTATTGATTTTAATAAGCAGGTGCTATCACCGACCATGCCGTGCGTCAGTCAGACCCGATTCCCGGCGGCGACCGGGCGCAGGGCTGCTCCCGCACGGCAGGCGTCATATCACTTTCGCTGTGCCGGCACGAATACTTCGTCCACCGCCGTCTGCAGTTGATCCGGCGGCAACAGTCCCTGGTCGAGCAGGAAGTTGTTGAACTTGAGCCGGTCGAACTTCGCGCCCAGCGCCAGTTCGGTGCGCATGCGCAGTTCCATGATCCGGCTGTAGCCGTAGAAGTAGCTGCCGGCCTGGCCGGGCGCGCGCATCATGTAGCGGTCCAGTTCCTGCCGCGCCATCGCCGGCGACAGGCCGACGTCGTTCTCCAGCACCAGGCGCGCGCGCTCGCGGTCGGTCAGGCCCAGGTTGAGCATCGGGTCGAGCATGGCGCGGGCGGCGCGCAGCAGGCGGAACTGCAGCGCGATCAGCTGCCCGTCCAGCGGTTCGTAGGGCACCATTTCGGCCTCGGCGTACAACGCCCAGCCTTCGACGTTGACCGAGTTGAACGCGAACATGCTGCGCGCCAGGGAGACGCCGCGTTCGACCATCGCGGTGAACTGCAGTTCGTGGCCGGGCCGGCCTTCGTGCGCGCTCAGAGTCCACGCCGCCGAGCCGAAGTTGAAGTCGTCGTAGTGTTCGCCCTTGCCGGCGGTGTCCGGGTTGCCCAGCGGCAGCACGAAGGTGCCCTGCTCGCCGGTGTTGCCGACCAGTGGCGCCGGGCGGAAATGCGGCGCCGGCTGCGCCGCGCTCTCGGCCTCCGACCCCAGCCGCATCTGCATCGGCCGCTGCGGCACGTCGACGATGCGTTGCTGGCGGATGATCGGGTCGATCTGCGCGATGACGCCGCGGTAATGCGCTTCCAGCTTGTCGTTGGGGATGGCGTCGCGCTTGAGCGCGCGGATCACGGCGCGGTAGTCGCCGGGATCGTCGAGCTTCAGTCCCTTGGCCTTGGCCACCAGCGGCGCCAGTTGCTGCATCGCCGCGCGCGTCTCCATGAATTCCAGTTGCGCGCGCTGCATCAGCAGTTGCGGGGCGATGTCGATGCCGACCTGCTTGAGCTGGAAGGCATACAGTTCCGGCGGCAGGCGGGCATCCTCGCGCGCCTTCGGCAACACCACCTTGCGGGTCCACGCGGCGTAGTCCTTGAACTGCTGGTCCATCGCCGCCAGCGCCGGTTCGGCGCCGTCGATCTTGTAGGTCGCGAACAGTTCGCGAATGCCCATGGCATAGGTGTCGACGTTGCTCAGCGCCTGCTCGACCTCGCGCCGCGTGGGCGGCAGCAATGCGCCATCGGCCAGCTTCTCCTCGTAGCGCTGGCGCGCCAGCAGCAGCGAGGAGGTGCTGCCGGGCGCCAGGCCGACATAGCGTTGCAGCCGGTCCAGGGCCTTGGCCCGGCGCGCCGGCGCCACCTGCTCGGACAGCAGGTTGTTGAGCCCGCCGAACACCATCTGCGGCGCGTCGCTCCAGGGCAGCAGCAGCCGTTCGTTCAAGGTGCTGCCTTCGATGGCCTGGTCGGCGGCGTGGATCATGATCGCCAGGTCCTGGCGCACGTTGGGGTCGCGCTCCAGCTGCAGTTTCTCCTGCAGCGCGGTCCTGGCCTTGGCGATGGCGTCGCGGTAGCGGCGCGCGTTGTCCGGGCCGAGATCGGCGACCTTGTCGTCGTAGCCGGGCACGCCGAAGAAGCTCACTTCCTCCGGTTGGAACGGCGCCTGCGCCTGCAGCAGGATCTGCGCGAAGGCGTCGCTGCGCGCCACCCATGCCGGGCTGGCGGCCTGGGCCTTGGCCGGGGCGGTCTGCGCCAGCACCGGCAAGGGCGCGGCCAGGGCCAGCGCGATGGCAAGGACGAGTGGCTTCATCGGTCGATCTCCAACTGGGCGGTCCGGCGACCGTACGCGGCGCGCGCGCGACCGGCAACCTGCCGTAGGTCATGGCGGCACCGCATCCGGGACAGGATGCGCATTCGCGGTCGCGCTGCCACGCCATGTCGCAGCGCATACGGCGCGACCGCAATCGCTGCCGGCGACGACGACCGCAATGGGGCGACCGACACCGCGATGCACGCGGGTAGGTCGCGCTTACTCGCTCGCCCGCAGGACACCTTTAGTACCCCGCTTTCGCCACGATCAGGCTGGATGCAGTTCGCCTTGTGGGAGCGGCTTCAGCCGCGACGATGCGTTCCCGGACGATGCGTTCCCGGTAGAGCCCGTCGCGGCTGAAGCCGCTCCTACAGGACACTTCTCGGTGTTTATTTGAGGTTTCCGGCGCTCGGTCCGGCATGCGATCACACACTGACTGCGGCGAATGCGCAGACGCCGACATCGGCAGGTCCCGCGTCCGTCCTGCGCCGCCCGGAACCTCCATCACGACGGCATGGCGCTCCGCGCGCGGCGTGCGCCGACGGTGTGGTGGACGGCTCGCGTTCGACGCTACTGCGTGCTATCGGCCTCAGCGGGAGCGGCGTCGGTCTGTACGTCGTCGGTGGCGTCCATTTCCGGATCGGACTCGGCGTCGGTCTCACCGATCGCGTCCGCGTCGTCATGCAGCAGCGAAATCGCCTCGCCGGCGTCGGGCACCACCTTCAACGTCGTGTAATGCCACTCGCCGGCATGGCGCTCGGCCTCGATGTACAAGGTGCCGTTGCCGCGCGAACCGTGCAGCGACACGTTGAGCTTGGCGCTGCCGCTGCCGTTGCTGGTGGAGATGCTGCCGCTGGGCATGATGCCGTCCTCGATCGGCTCGCCGAGCGCGGCCACCACGCGCGGGTCGACCTTCGCACCCACCAATCCGATCCGGTACGGCTCGGACGACTTGGTGACGCTGGCGATACCGACCACGAACACGGCGATGGAGACCAGCAGCAGCGCGCCGAGCAGCAGCGCCAGCAGCGGCACCGCCCATTTCCAATGCCGCGACCACCAGCCGCGCTTGGCCGGTGGCGGCGGTGCGGGCGGCGCAGGCGGTGGGGTGGCTGGCGTCTCGGGAAACGGCGGAGGCGTGGACATGCGGGGGAACTCCCTTTCGGTATCGGCGGGGGCGCGCTCAGGGCTTCAGGCAACGCGCCAGGAACGCTTCGGTGGTGCGGTAGCGGTGCAGCGCGTTGCTGCCGGACAGGCCGTGCTTGGCGCCGGGATAGGTCATCAACTCGAACAGCTTGCCGCGCTTCTGCAGCTCGCTCATCAACGACGTGGAGTTGGTGAACAGCACGTTGTCGTCGGCCATGCCATGGATCAGCAGCAGCGGCGAATTCAGGCCGCCCAGATGCGCGGCCACGCGGCCGTCGCGGTAGCCGTCCGGGTTGGCCGCGGGCAGGTTCATGTAGCGCTCGGTGTAGTGGCTGTCGTACAGGCCCCAGTCGGTGACCGGCGCGCCGGCCACGCCGCAGGCGTAGGCCTCGCTGTGCTTGGCCAGCAGCATCAGGGTCATGTAGCCGCCGTTGGACCAGCCGTAGACGCCGATGCGCGCGCCATCCACCCACGGCTGCGCCTTCAGCCAGGCGACGCCGCGCAACTGGTCGTCCACTTCCACCGTGCCCTGGCGCTGGTACAGCGCGCCGCCGAAGTCGCGGCCGCGGCGCGGCGTGCCGCGGTTGTCGACCGAGAACACCACGTAGCCGTGCTGCGCCAGATACTGGTCGAACAACGCATCGCCGCGGCTGGGCCAGGCATCCAGCACGGTCTGCGCGGCCGGTCCGCCGTAGACGTAGACGATCGCCGGATAGCGCTTGCCCGGATCGAAGCCGTCCGGCTTGGTCACCCGGTAGTGCAACTGCGTCTTGCCGTCGGCCGCGGTCATCTGGCCGAACTCGATCGGGCGCTGCGCCTCGCGGTACTTCGCATAGGGATGCTGCGGATCGGCCAGGTCGTTGTCCAACAGCGTGGCGATCTTTTCGCCATTGGCGCGGAACAGCTCGATCTGCGGCGGCGTGGTGGTGTTGGACCAACTGTCCACATAGACGCTGGCGTTCTTGGCGAAGCTGGCCGCGTGCGTGCCGTTGGTCCTGGACAGTTTCTCGATCGCGCCGCCGGACAGCGGCACCGCGTAGAGCTGGGTCTGGGTCGGCGACTCCTTGGTCGCAGAGAAGTAGACCTTGCCGGCATCCTCGTCCACCGCCAGCAGTTCGTCCACGATCCAGTCGCCCTGGGTCAGCGCCACCAGCTTGCGCCCGTCCTCCGAGGCCAGGTACAGGTGCTCGTAGCCGCTGCGCTCGGAACCCCAGACGAAACGGCCGTCCTTGAGGAACCGCAGGTCGTGGTTGAGCGGCACCCAGGTCTTGCTGGTCTCGGTGACGAGCACGCGCTGCTTGCCGCTGGCCAGGTTGGCCTCGATCAGTTCCAGCCGCTTCTGGTCGCGCGACTGGCGCTGGAAGGTCAACCGCTGCGCATCGCGCCAGTCCACCCGCGCCAGGTAGATGTCCGGATTCCTGCCCAGGTCGATCCACTGCGGCTGCGCGCCGGCGCGCGGGGCGATCGTGCCCAACTGGATGCGCACGTTGGGCTGGCCGGCCTGCGGATAGCGCTGGTCGATGACCTCGGTGTGGTCGGCGTAGACCTCCGGGCGCTTTTGCACCGGCACGCCGGATTCGTCGATGCGCGCGAAGGCGATCGCCGAATCGTCCGGCGCCCACCAGTAGCCGGTGTGGCGGTCCATCTCCTCGTCGGCGACGAATTCGGCCACGCCGTTGCCGATGGTCTCGCTGCCGTCGCGGGTGAGCTGGTGCTGCTGGCCGCTGGCCAGGTCGATGACCCACAGGTTGCGCGCGCGCACGAAGCTCACGTAGCCGCCCTTGGGCGAGATCTTCGGGTCGGTGGCGAAGCCTTCGCCGTCGGTCAGCTTGCGCACCGCGGCGCGGCCGCTCTTGCGCAGGTCGTACAGGTACAGCTCGCCGCCGAGCGGAAACAGCAGCGCCTGCGCATCCGGCGCCCACTGGTAATCGACGATGCCCGCGTAGGCGGAGATGCGCTGGCGTTCGCGCCGCGCCTTCTCCTCGTCGCTCAGCGTCTCGGTGCCGGGCAGCACCACCTTCGAATCGACCAGCAGCCGGGTCTGGCCGCTGGCGATGTCGTATTCCCACAGGTCGAGCTGGTTGCGGTCGCTGTCCTTGCCGCGCAGGAAGGTCACCCGCGAGCCGTCGGGGGCGACCTTCGGCTTCATCAAGGTCGGGCCGGACAATGGCTTGCTGCCGGTGATGGCCTCCAGGGTGAGTTTTTCGGCGTGGGCGGGAACGAGGGGCGTGGCGAGCATGAGGGCGAGAGCGGCGAGCAGAGAGCGCATGGAGATTCCTGGCGGAGCGCCGGGCGCTGCGCGATGCGCATGCGCCCGGAGATGAAGAAACGTGACGCGGGCCGGCTCAGCGCTGGCCGAACAGGTGCTTGCGCTCCTCGTCGCTGAGCGGCTTGCCCGCATTCGGGTTGACCTGCTCCTTCAGCGCGTAGGCGCGCTGCGTGGCCGGGCGCGCGGCGATCGCGTCGTGCCAGCGCTTGAGATGCGGGAACGCCGCGTAGTCGGGCTTGAGTCCGGGGTAGACCTCGATCCACGGATAGCTGGCCATGTCGGCGATGCCGTATTCGGCGCCGGCCAGGTATTCGCTCTGCGCCAGGCGCTTGTCCAGCACGCCGTGCAGGCGCCGCACCTCGTTGCCGTAGCGGTCGATGGCGTAGCCGATCTTCTCCGGCGCGTAGACGTTGAAGTGGCCCATCTGCCCGGTCATCGGGCCGAGCCCGGCCATCTGCCAGAACAGCCACTCCAGCGCGCGCACGCGGCCGCGCGGATCGGCCGGCAGGAAGCGGCCGGTCTTTTCGGCCAGGTACAGCAGGATCGCGCCGGACTCGAACACGCTCTGCGGCGCGCCGCCGTCGGCCGGGGCGTGGTCGACGATGGCCGGCATCTTGTTGTTCGGGGAGATCGCCAGGAACGCGGGTTCGAATTGCGCGCCGGCGCCGATATTGACCGGCTTGAGCGTGTAGTCGAGCCCCGCCTCCTCGAGGAACAGGGTGACCTTGTGGCCGTTGGGCGTGGGCCAGTAGTACAGATCGAGCATGGCGGCGATCCTGGAACGGGGACGCCCAGTGTAGCCGCGGGCCGCGCTTGGCAGCATCCCGACGGGCCGGTACGCTGCATCCCTCCTGCAGCGCAGCATCCGACATCACGCCATGAGCCCTCCGCGTCCCGTGCCCCGCCTCAATCCGCTGTCCAGCCTGATCTTCGCCTCGCGCTGGCTGCAGCTGCCGCTGTACCTGGGCCTGATCGTCGCCCAGGGCGTGTATGTGTTCCTGTTCGGCAAGGAACTGTGGCACCTGATCCACGAGGCGCCGAGCCTGGGCGAGCAGCAGATCATGCTGATCGTGCTCGGCCTGATCGACGTGGTGATGATCTCCAACCTGCTGGTGATGGTGATCGTTGGCGGCTACGAGACCTTCGTCTCGCGGCTGGGCCTGGAAGGCCATCCGGACCAGCCGGAATGGCTGAGCCACGTCAACGCCAGCGTGTTGAAGGTGAAGCTGGCGCTGTCGATCATCGGCATCTCCTCGATCCACCTGCTCAAGACCTTCATCGCGGTCGGCGCGCTCGGCGGCATGCCGATGTGTTCGCCGGAGCAGCTGGCCAGCGCGGTGGGCACGGTGGACCTGAAGAGCTGCGCGACGCTGACGCCCACCGGCGTGCTGTGGCAGACCATCATCCACGGCATCTTCATCCTGTCGGCGATCGGCATCGCCTGGACCGACCGGCTGATGGCCGCGCCATCCAAATCCGCGCACTGAGCCGGCACGGGACCGCCCGCGGTCACCGGCCGCCACACACGCGGGCGGAACCGATGCTAGATTGGCAGGTGGGGCGCGCGGGACGGGGGAGCCGTGCCGGCCGCGCCAGGCAGCCACGCTGCGTCGTTCATTGCCATCACCGGGGATTAGGGGGAAGCATGTTGCAGGTCACCACATTCGCCAAGGCGCGCCGCATGGCGCCGGTTCTGCTGCTCGCCGTGCTGGCGGCCTGTTCCAAGCAGGACGACGCCGCGGCACCGGCCGCCACGCCCGCGACGACGCCCGCCGCGACCACGCCAGCGCCGCCGCCGGTTTCGGCCAAGGTGCAGGCGATGGGCACCGAGCAGTTGCACGACTCGGCCAGCCAGGCGTTGCGCGAGAACCGCATGTACGCGCCGGCCGGCAACAACGCGGTCGAGTACTACCTGGCGCTGCGCGACAAGCAGCCGGACGACGCGGCGGTGAAGAGCGCGCTGACCGACCTGATGCCGTACACGCTGATCGCCGCCGAGCAGAGCATCACCCGCGAGGACTTCCCGGAAGCGCAGCGGCTGATCGGCCTGATCGAGAAGATGGATCCGCAGGCGCCGGCCTTGCCGCGGCTCAAGCAGGGCGTGAGCAAGGGCATGGAGGCGGTCGCGCAGCGCAGCCAGGACGAGACCGACAAGGCCAAGAAGGAGGCCGAGCAGAAGGCCAAGCTGGCGGCCGAGCAGCAGAAGCAGGCGCAGCAGCAGGCCAGCGAGGCGCAGGCCGCGCAGCAGATCGCCGCGCAACAGGAAGCCGCGCGACGCGAGACGGCACGCCAGGAGGCCGAGCGCCAGGCCGCCGCGGCGCGCAGTGCGCCGACGCCGGCACCGGCCGCGGCGCCGGCCGCGCAACCGGCTGCGGCGCCCGCCGCCGCGGCCAGCAGCCAATCGCTGCGCGCGATCAGCACGCCGGCGCCGCGCTATCCGCCGGAAGCCTTGCGCTCGGGCACCGCCGGCGAAGTACTGGTGGAGATCACCGTGGGCACCGACGGCTCGGTCACCAGTGCCCGCGTGCTGCGCGCCACCCCGGCGCGCGTGTTCGACCGCGAGGCCTTGAACGCGATCAAGCGCTGGCGCTTCGAGCCGGTCAGTGCGCCGGTCACGACGCGGCGCACGCTGGCGTTCAATCCCGGCGGCTGATCGGCACGCGCCGCGACGGCAGGACCGTCCGGCGCGATCGCCTCCTCGTCACCGTGCCGCAGGCGCGGTGGCGTCGCCCGGCGCCCGCGATGGCACCCGCCCTGCCCGGGCCGTCAGCGATCGCCGGAGAAGCGGCCCGCCCGCCAGGCGCGCCGCGTCACGGCGCCGCCGACCACGGCGCAGACCAGCAGCGCCGGCAATGAGGCTTCCGGACCGAACGCGCCGCCGGTCAACCATTCCGGGACGCCGGCGCGTGCGCCGCTGTGCGCGAGCGCAGGCCCCATGTCGGTGCCGGATACCGCCGCGCCGAACAGATAGCCCTGGGCGAAGTTCCATGCGACGTGCACGCCGATCGACATCCACAGGCGCCCGGTGAGGACATAGAAGGCGCCGAGCATGACGCCCGCCTCCAACGCGATGCAGACCGCGGCGAACACGGTCGCATTCGGATTGCCGAGGTGGGCGACACCGAACAGCAGCGCCGACGCGACGAATGCCGGCCACGCACCGAAGGCCCACCACACCAGACGCAACAGGATGGCGCGCAGCATCAACTCCTCGACGACACCGGCCTGCAGCGCCTTGCCGACCGCGATCCATGCCGGCGCCGGCGCCACGAACCGGATCTCGTAGAAGCCGCCCGCGGCCATGATGCCCATGACCGCGGCGAACATCGCCGCACCCAACAGCAGACCGAGCGCCAACTGCGGCACCATCTGCCGCGGCGCGAGCTCGGACGGCCAGCGGTCTTCGCCCAGGCGTACGGCCAGCGTGTAGACCGCCAGCGCGGTCGCCATCGACGCAAGATAGGGCGCGAGCACGGCCAAGCCGGACGTTCCCGGCCACCAGGCGCCGATCCGCGCCGACACCGCCAAGGAGGCGGCGGCGACCGACAGCAACAGCACCAGGCTCCATCCGATCGCCCTGAGCCAGCGCCACTGTCCTGGATGCAGCACACGCCGCCCGCCAAGGTCGATCCGGCGCAGGCCGTCGCGTGCGAGGAAACCGGCGGCGGTTACGCGAGGACGCGGCGATTCGGACTGCATGCTGCTCCGCAGACAGGGTCGCGCAGGGAAGGAAGAACCGGAACGGCGACCCTGCCGCCGCACCGATCCGTTGCGATGGTGGATGACGAAAAAGCCGGCGCCGATCGCGGGGCGACGTCGCGCGCCGTTCCCCGATCGGTGCCGGCCCGCCCTCAGCCCGAGATCGCCAGGCGCTCCTGCCGGTAGCGGCGAACCGCGGCCAGCCACAACAGCGCGGCCAGGCCGAACCCCGCGCCCAGGTAGATCGCCCACGTCTGCAGGTCGATCGTTTCGTGGCGGATGACCTTCAGCAACATCTGGTTCTGCGCCAGGAACGGCACCGCGAACTGCCACGGCGCGGTCTTCAGCGGGTACACCATCAACGCGTAGCCGGGCAGCATCGGCAGCAGCATCAGCCAGGTCATGTGGCTCTGCGCTTCCTTCATGCTCTTGGCCGCGGCCGCCAGTACGGTCAGCAGCGAGGTGCCGATGAACAGCATCGGCAGCAGCACGAACAGCATCTGCAGCATCGCCACGAAGCCGACGTTGAGCTGGCGGCCGACGCCGCTGGCGAACTGCGCGCTGAGCTTGAACGCGAGCAGGGTCAGCAGCAGCGACACCAGGCCGACCACGCAGGCCGCGGCGATCTTGCCGCTGACGATGGCCCCGCGCGAGGCCGGCGTGGCCAGCAGCGGTTCCAGCGATTGCCGCTCGCGTTCGCCGGCGGTGGCATCGAGGATCAGGTAGGCGCCGCCGATGAACGAGGTGATGGTCAGCAAGACCGGCAACAGGATCGCCAGCAACGCGCCGCGCTTGGCTTCGGCGGTGGCCAGATCCTGCGTGGCGATGTCCAGCGGCCGCGCCACCTGCGCGTCGATACCGCGCGCCAGCAGGCGCAGCGCGCCGACCTGCTGGCTGTACATCTCCAGCGCCGCCTGCACGCGCGTGGCCGGAATGTCGGCATCGCGGCGGGTGCTGTCCTTGACGATCTCCACCAGCGCGGGCCGGCCCTCATGCCAGGCGGCCGCGTAGTCGTCGCCGATGCGCAACGCCAGGTCGATGTCCTGGTTGCGGATCGCCGCGGTCAGGTCCGCCGGCGGATCGACCGCGTTGAGGCCTTGCGCGGCGAGGAACGCGACCAGGTTCGGGGCGCGCTCGCGGCCGACCACGGCGATGTCCAGCGGCTTGTCGATCTGGGTCCTCACCCGGCTCTCGGCGAGCGCGCCCATGCCCAGGATCAGCGCCGGGTACAGCAACGGGCCGAGCAGCAGCGCCAGCGCCAGGGTGCGGCGGTCGCGCGAGAGGTCGCGCAATTCCTTGCGAATCACGGTCAACACGGTATGGAGCAGGCTCATGCGTGCAATCCCTCATCGCTGCCGATCGCCTTGACGAAGGCGTCTTCCAGGTTGTCCTCGCCGGTCAGCGCGCGCAGTTCGTCGGCCGTGCCGGCCGCCACCACCGTGCCCTTGGCGACGATGACGATGCGATCGCACAGCGCCGCCACCTCCTGCATGATGTGGCTGGAGAAGATCACGCAACGCCCTTCCTCGCGCAGTCCGCGCAGGAAGCCGCGCATGGCGCGGGTGGTCATCACGTCCAGGCCGTTGGTGGGCTCGTCGAGGATCACGTTGCGCGGATCGTGGACCAGCGCGCGCGCGATCGCGGTCTTGGTGCGCTGCCCCTGGCTGAAGCCCTCGGTCTGGCGGTCGAGGATGTCGTCCATGTCCAGCGCCGCCGACAGCAGCCGGGTGCGCTCGGCGATGCGCGCCGCCGAGAGCCCGTGCAGTTCGCCGAAGTAGGCGATGTTCTCGCGCGCGGTCAGGCGCTTGTACACGCCGCGCGCGTCGGGCAGCACGCCCAGCGCGCGGCGCACCGCCAGCGGATCGGCGCCGACGTCGACGCCGTCCACCCGCACCTGGCCCTGGTCGGGCGTCATCAGCGTGTACAGCATGCGCAAGGTGGTGGTCTTGCCGGCGCCGTTGGGACCGAGCAGGCCGGTGATCTGGCCATCGGCGGCGTCGAAGCTGACCCCGCGCACCGCCTGCACGGTGCCGGTCTTGGTCTTGAATGCCTTGTGCAGATTGTCGGCGACGATCATGCGCGGTCCTCCTTGCGAAACGCTGCGCGGCTCATGGTTCCCATCCGTTGAATGAAGTGAAGGCCGGCACGCCGCTCATCGCGTCCAGGCAGGTGGCATCGAGGTGCTTGGCGTCGGCGCTCTCGAAGAACTGGCCGAGCAACTTGGGCATGCAGCCCAGGGTCATGGTGCCGTGGCCCTGCCCGCGCACCACCAGGTGGCGGCCGTTGGGCAGGCCCTGCAGCACCCGCGCGGCGTAACGCGGCGGGGTCACCGGATCCAGTTCGCCGGAGGTCAGCAACACCGGCAACTGCGAGGTGAACGGCGCGGTGAAGTCGGCCGGGCGCGTGCCGGTCGGCCAGGCCGGACAGGCGGCGAAGAACATCTGCGCCACCTCCGGACCGAGCAAGGTGTCGCCGCCGGCGGCGGGCGCGCGATAGCGGTCGGCGTCCTCGGCGCAGATCACCGACCACTGCATGCCGCGGCTCATCTGCCCATCCATCTGCTGGCCCATCAGTTGCGCCAGCGACATCAGCGGCGCGTAGCGCGCGTGCGCGGCCTCGTCCAGCACCAGCGGCAACAGCGAGGCGGTCTGCGGCGCGTACGAGAACGAGAACGCCAGGCTGGTGACGGTATCGGCGGCCACCTGGTCGCGCTTGGTCTCGCCGCTGGCGGGATCGCGGTACTCCACCTCCACCGGCGCCTGGCGCAGGCGTTCGACCACCGTGCGCAGTTGCGCGCGGGTATCGGTCGGGAAGCGCTTGGCGCAGGCCGGGGACGCCTTGCACTGTTCGGACTGCAGCGTGATCGCATGCTCGAAGGTGGTGGCGAACTCGCCGCCGACCACCAGGTCGTTCGGCGCCACGCCGTCGAGCACCACGCTGCGGACATGCGCCGGATAGCGCGCCGCGTACTGCTGGGCGACGCGGGTCCCGTAGGAACCGCCGATCAGGTTTAGCTTGTCCACGCCCAGCGCGGCGCGCACCGCGTCCAGGTCGGCGATGGCCTGGGTGGTGGTGTAGAAGCGCGGGTCGGCACGGCCCTGCAGCGACTGCGCGCAGCGCTTGGCGTAGTCGGCCAGTTCCGCCGCGGTGGGCGAGCGCGACGCGTCGACCAGCGGCAGGGGCTTGCCGTCCGCGCCCACGCAGGTCAAGGGATTGGACTGGCCGGTGCCGCGCTGGTCGACCAGGAACACGTCGCGGCGCTTGCGGGTATCGCGCAAGGCCAGGTCGACGATGCTGGCGACCTCGGTGGCCGCCTGGCCCGGACCGCCGGCGATGAACATCACCGGATCCGGCTCGCTGGCGCCCTGCCCGCTGACCGGCAGCCAGGCGATGTTGAGCGCGATCTTGCGTCCGCCGGGCGCGGCCGGATTCTCCGGCACCGACAGGCGCGTGCACTGCGCTTCGACGTTGCCGGCCGCGACCGGGCTGGTCAACGTGCACGGGTGGAAACGCAACGTGCCGTAGCTGCGCTCCGCGTTCTGCGCGGCCGGGGCCTGCGCGGCCTGGCAGGCGGCGAGCAGCACGCTTGCCGCAACGACGGCGAGCGGCCTGGAGGGGTGTCGCATGATTCGCATCCTTGGGGTCATGTGAGGCTGGATGCCATGCTCGCGCATGGCGTCGTGGAAAACCGATGGCGAGGCGGCACGCGCGTGCATGCCGCTACTGCGCATCGTCGAACAGGAACACGTGCTCGATGCTGTGCGCGAACAGGCGCGCGATGCGGAACGCCAGCGGCAGGCTCGGGTCGTACTTGCCGGTCTCCAGCGCGTTGATGGTCTGCCGCGACACGCCCAGCCGCTCGCCCAGTTCGCCCTGCGACCAGCCATGCGCCTCGCGCAGCTCGCGAATGCGGCTGTTCATAGGTAGCGGCGCGCATTGACGCTCTTGGCGATGCCGTAGGTCATACACAGCAGCGGAAACACCCACAGCATCGCCGCCGATGCCGGCAGCGCGATCATCTCCGCCGCCTGCAGGAAGCCGGCGGCCATGTAGCCGCCGCTGACCAGCGCCGCGGCGATGGCGATCGATTCCAGTTCGATGCGTCGCTGCATCTCGTCCGAGTCGCGCACGAAGCGCGCCACCGCGCGGATCACCAGCGCCACCAGCAGCGCCGGCAACAGTGCGACCACCACCCGCAGCCAGTGCGCGTCCACGCTGCCGAGCAGGCGCTTCCAGCACAGCATCACGCCAACGTAGAACAGCATCGGCAACCCGAACTCGCGGTAGTAGCGGCGCGCCAGCGCCGGCGGCGCGCTGTCGCGCAGGCCGCCCGGCGACCACCACAGCAGCGGCGCCAGGAACAGCCCGCCGACCGCGACGCCGACCCAGATCCCGCGCAGGTAGTTGTCGTGCTGCAGCGGCAACCACGGCGTCGCCAGCAGCATCGCCAGGCTCACGCACAGGGCGACGATCGCCGCGCGCTTGCACCCGCTCACGGACGGGCTCCGGCCACGCCCGCCAGGCGGCAACCGCACCGATCCGATATCGCGACGACGCTCCCCATACATCCACCTGTCAAGCACGCTTTACAGGAGGATGCGCGCAGCGAGAGCGCCTGTCAAGCATCCTTTACAGACGAAGCGAAAACACAAGCGGATCAGCCAGCGACCAGCCCCTCTCCCGCCGGGAGAGGGGTTGGGGTGAGGGTGCGGCGCGAAAGCGACTCGCGGAGTTTGGGTGCACGAGGCTGCGCCCGTACCCTCATCCGCCCCTGCGGGGCACCTTCCCCCGAAAAGGGGGCCGTGGTCCCGAGGGGAGAAGGAACAGCCTAGCCCCTCTCCCATCGAGAGAGGGGTCGGGGTGAGGGTCCGGCGCGAAAGCGACTCGTGGAGTTTTGATGCACGAAGCTTCACCCGCAGCCTCACCCGCCTAAGAAGATGCAGGAGCGCCGCTTGTTCCCGTTTTGGCATCCACCACGAATGGCCTTCCCGATGGCGCAGATCGCGGCCGAAGCGGCTCCCATCAGAACGCCGACAGCCGCGATCGCTACTTGCTGCTGACGTACTTCTCGCGGCGGATGTGCTGCACCGGCAGGCCGGCCTCCTTCAGCGCCTCGAAGCAGGCGTCGACCATGTTCGGGTTGCCGCACAGGTAGGCGATATCGCCCTCGGCCTGCGGCGCGAACTCGCCCAGGAACTGCTGCACGTAACCATGCCGCACGTCGGCATGTGGCGCATCCGGCAGTTCGCGCGAGAAGCACGGCACGAAGCGGAAGCGCGGATGCGCGTCGGCGAAGGCGCGGAACTCGTCGCCGTAGAGCAGTTCGGCCGGCGTGCGCGCGCCCAGCAGCAGGACCACCTCCACGCCGCGCTCGGCCATCGCCGCTTCCAGCAGCGGCAGCATCGAGCGGTACGGGGTGACGCCGGTGCCGGTGGCGATCAGCAGGTAGCGGCGATTGCTGTCGCCCGGGGTCAGGCAGAAGCGCCCGTAGGGACCGCTGGCGCAGACCTGGCCGCCGATCTCCAGGCTCTCGAACAAGGCCGTGGCCGCGCCCCCGGCGACGAAACTGACCGCGATCTCGACCGTCGCATCGGCCGGCTGCGCCGGGTCGTGGCGGGTCGCCAGCGAGTAACTGCGCTTGGTCGCGCTGCCGTCGGCATAGTGGAAATGCACCTGCACGAACTGGCCCGGCACGAACGGCAGGGGCTGTCCGTCGTCGCGGACGAAACGGTAATGGCCCACGGCGGGGGCGAGCATGTGGCGGTCGACCAACTTCAGCGGGAATTGGGCAGGCACGGAGATGCAACAGTCTGTGGCCGGGGGCGACCCCACGAGGTCTTCTATAATAGCGGCTGCACTTCTCCAGCGCCGTCGACGCGGCGCGAAGGCCCGCCTTGACTCCCGCATCCGCTACCTCCCCGCAAATGCCGGCCCCCGCCCTGCGCGTGCGCGACCTGCGCAAGACCTACGACAACGGCGTGCAGGCCCTGCACGGCGTGTCGCTGGACGTGCTGCCCGGCGACTTCTTCGCCCTGCTCGGCCCCAACGGCGCGGGCAAGTCCACCCTGATCGGCATCATCAGTTCGCTGGTCAATCTCAGCGCCGGCCAGGTCGAGGTGTTCGGCACCGACCTGGGCAGCCAGCGCAGCGCGGCGATGCGCCTGATCGGCCTGGTGCCGCAGGAAATCAACTTCAACCTGTTCGAGAAGCCGTTCGACATCCTGGTCAACTACGCCGGCTTTTACGGGCTGCCGCGCGCCGAGGCCGAGCGCCTGGCCGAGGTCGAACTCAAGCGCGCGCACCTGTGGGAGAAGGCCCAGGTGATGAGCCGCACCCTGTCCGGCGGCATGAAGCGGCGGCTGATGATCGCCCGCGCGATGATGACCCGGCCGCGCCTGCTGATCCTGGACGAACCCACCGCCGGCGTGGACATCGAGATCCGCCGCGACATGTGGCGCGTGCTGCGCGAGATCAACACCGCCGGCACCACCATCATCCTCACCACGCACTACCTGGAGGAAGCGGAGAGCCTGTGCCGCAACCTGGCGATCATCGACCGCGGCCGCATCGTCGAGCAGGGTCCGATGCGCGCGTTGCTGGCCAAGCTGGACGTGGAAGGCTTCCTGCTCGACATCGACGGCGAACTGCCGGCGCAGTTGCCGGCGATCGAGGGCACCACGCTGCTGGCGCAGGACGCGCACACCCTGGACCTGGACATGCCGCGGGCGATGGACCTCAACCGCGTGTTCGCCGCACTCGGCGACGCCGGCATCCGCGTGCGCTCGATGCGCACCAAGAGCAACCGCCTGGAGGAACTGTTCGTGCGCCTCACCGGCGAGCACCGCGATGCCGCCGCGGCCAACGCCGGCACGGCCACGCCGTCCGCCACTCCCTGATGCCCCCACGGCGACGACCATGACCACCCAGACCGATTCCACCCTTCCCGTTTCCGACCCCACTCCGGCCCAGCGCAACTGGGTCGCGCTGGGCACCATCGTGCGCCGCGAGGTCAAGCGCATCCTGCGCATCTGGGGCCAGACCCTGGTCCCGCCGGCCATCACCATGACCCTGTACTTCCTGATCTTCGGCGGGCTGATCGGCTCGCGCGTGGGCGACATGGGCGGCTACAGCTACATGCAGTTCATCGTCCCCGGCCTGGTGATGATGAGCGTGATCCAGAACAGCTACGGCAACATCAGCTCCAGCTTCTTCGGCGCCAAGTTCGGCCGCCACGTCGAGGAACTGCTGGTCAGCCCGATGCCGAACTGGGTGATCCTGTGGGGCTATGTCGCGGGCGCGGTGCTGCGCGGACTGATGGTCGGCGTGATCGTGCTGATCATCGCCATGTTCTTCACCCCGGTGCGCATCCCGCATCCGCTGGTCACCCTGACCACCGTGCTGCTGGGCGCCACGATCTTCTCGTTGGCCGGCTTCATCAACGCCGTGTACGCGAAGAAGTTCGACGACGTGGCGATCGTGCCGACCTTCATCCTGACCCCGCTGACCTACCTGGGCGGCGTGTTCTACTCGGTCAAGCTGCTGCCCGGCTGGGCCGAGGCCGCGACCCACGCCAACCCGATCTTCTACATGGTCAACGCCTTCCGCTACGGCCTGCTCGGCAGCAGCGACGTGCCGCTGTGGGTGGCCTACGCGCTGATGCTCGGCTTCGTCGCGGTGCTCGCCGCGCTGGCGCTGTGGCTGCTCAAGCGCGGCGTGGGGCTGCGCAGTTGAGTCTGCGCCGCAGCGCCGGCCTGCTGTTGCTGCTGCACGGCGCCAGTGCGGTGGCGGCGCCGCCGGCCGAGGCCGGGCAGGAACCGGTAGCGACGGCCGCGGACACCGCGCTGTATCGGCAGGGCCAGGCCGACGGCATGCAACTGGCGCAGGCGATCTATTGCGAACTGCCGCAGGACGAGATCGTGCATGTCGTGCAGGCCTTGCAAGGCGCCGCGCGCGAACGCGCGCGCGCGGCCGACGTGGCGTTCGATCCGGCGCAGCACGAAGCCGCGATGCAGGCCGGCTTCGGCGACTTCATGCAGTTGATGGCCACCCTCGATGCGGGCGCCGACACCCAGGACCCGGCGCGGCGTCAGGCGCACCACCTGGAGCAATGCGCCGAGGTGCGCACCGAGGTCGATACGTTGCTCGGGTCGCGGCCGCAGGAAAAAGCACAGCCGTAGCCCTGGCCGCTTCGCGTGCCGCCGCACGCACGAGACGTGCGCCTGCTCGGGCGGACGCTACTCGGCGTCCTACGCATCGCCACTGGCAGTTCACCAGGCGGGGGCCCGCACATCGCTGGCACGTACCTTCGCCAGCGTCGCGCGCCGACCGCGCGTGCCGCGCCTGCCCCTCCGTCGAACGGCAGGCCACGCGGTACACGGTGCAGGCACCGCGCCATCGCGACCGCGACCTGAACGCCCTGCGCCGACGCGTACGGCCTGTCCAATTGATGGATACACTGTGGTCTTCGTCCCATTACAAGGAGTTCTTCCATGAAAAAGGCATTGACGACGACCTTGGTCCTGGCGGCCGCCCTCTCCCTGGCGGCCTGCAAGAAACACGAGCAGCCGGCGCAGGGCGACGCGCAGACGGCCGCGCCGCCGGCGGCGGACACCGCGGCCGCGCCCTCCGCCCCACCGCAACAGGCGGCGAGCGGCGCGGCCGCCTTCGACGTGGCCAGCCTGCCGGTGTCCAGCGCACCGCTGGGGGACTTCCCGTACATCGCCCTGCCCAAGGGCTACATCACCGGCACCAAGCCGGACCTCGTCGACTTCGACGAGGTGCCGTTCTGGACCGGCGACCGCCTGCAACCGGTGGAAGGCCGGGTGTGGTCGGCGCATGTCACCAACGAACAGGGCAAGACGTTCTCGGCACTGGAACTGCAGCGCAACCTCGAGGCCGTGGTCGCGACGATGGGCGGCAAGAAGATCTTCGACGGCAAGCTGCCGCAACAGGCCACGCAGAAGGTTTCGGAGTGGCCGCACGATCTGGCCAGCAAGTACAACAGCGGCCTGGGCGACATCTGGAACAACGCCGTGCAGGTGTTCGTGGTGCATCGCGCCGACCGCGACATCTGGATCCACTTCTGCGCCTACGAATACGGCGCCGGCCTGCTGATCGCCGAGACCAAGCCGCTGGAGATCACCGCCGGCCTGTTGCCGGCCAGCGAGCTGAAGGCGCAGATCGACAAGACCGGCAAGGTCGCCCTGCACGTCAACTTCGCCACCGACAAGACCGAGATCCTGGCCGATTCGCAACCGCAGATCGCGCAGGTGGTGGAGTTGCTCAAGCAGGACCCGGCGCTGAAGCTGGCGGTCAACGGCTACACCGACGCCAGCGGCGACCCGGCGCACAACAAGACGCTGTCCGAAGGCCGCGCCAAGGCCGTGGTGGTCGCCCTCGTCGCGCAGGGCATCGCCGCGGCACGGCTGTCGTCGGCCGGTTTCGGCGACGCCGACCCGGTGGCCGACAACGCCACCGACGCCGGCAAGGCGCAGAACCGCCGGGTCGAGCTGGTCAAGCAGTCCTGAGGCCGCAGCGCGTGGTGTCGCCTGCACGGTGACGCCGCACGGCGCGTGCTCCGCCGGCGCAGGCGGAGCACGCGGCTGCCGCCATCCGCGCCATCGGGTCCGGGTCGCGACCACGAACTGCGCGGCAGCCGGCGGCCGCGGCAGGCCATGCGGCAATCGCCGCCGTCCAGGTTCCTGCCGCGCATCGACAGTGCCTGTGCGCAGCCTGCGCAGCACTCTGGCCAACGCCATCTTCGCCTTCGCAGCGCCGCGCCTCTCACGCGCCCCTCGGCCGCAGCGTCGTGCGTGCCGGGTCCGCCGCACTGCGGACCCAGCCCGTCGCCGCTGCTACCATCGACGCATGCGCATCCTGATCCTCGGCGCCGGCGCGACCGGCGGCTACTTCGGCGGACGCCTGGCCCAGGCCGGCGTGGACGTCACCTTCCTGGTTCGCCCGGCGCGTGCCGAGCGCCTGCAGCGCGATGGACTGCGCCTGCGCAGCCCGCGCGGCGACGCCGACATCGCCGTGACGACGCTGACCGCCGCGGCGTTGCCGGCCGCGGCCGCCGCGCACCCGTTCGACCTGGTGCTGCTCAGTTGCAAGGCCTACGACCTGGACAGCGCGCTGGATGCGGTGGCGCCGGCGATGGGGCCGGCCACCACCGTGCTGCCGATCCTCAACGGCCTGCGCCACTATCCGCTGCTGGACGCGCGCTTCGGCGCCGGCAACGTGCTCGGCGGCCTGTGCTTCATCAGCGCCACGCTGGACGCGGACGGCACGGTCCGGCATCTGGGCAAGCCGGCGTCGCTGACCTTCGGCGAGCGCGCCGGCGGCGGCGCGGACAGCGCACGCGTGCGCGCGTTCGCCGCCGCCTGCGCGTCGGCCGATCTGGACCATCTCGCCACACCGCGGATCGCGCAGGAACAGTGGATCAAGTACACCTTCCTGACCGCGCTGGCCGCCGCCACCTGCCTGATGCGCGCGCCGGTCGGCCGCATCGTCGCCACCGACGACGGCCAGGCGCTGATGCGCGGGCTGTACGCCGAGTGCCTGGCGGTCGCCGCCGCCGCAGGCGAGCCGATCCCCGAGCCCGCCCAGGCCAACGCGCTGCAGTTGCTGACCCAACCCGGCTCCCCGACCAAGGCCTCGATGCTGCGCGACCTGGAAGCCGGGCAGCAGGTGGAAGCGCAGCACATCGTCGGCGACATGCTGGCGCGCGCCCGCGCCGCCGGCCATGCCGCCCCCTGGCTAATGGCGGCGTACTGCCACCTGCAGGCCTACCAGGCCGAACGCGCGGAGCGCTGAGCGCCGCGGCGGACGGCGCGCCGCCGGCACGCGGCAGCGTTCCGGAAACCTCGATCCCGCCTGCCACGTGCCAGCGACCCGGCGACGCGTCGCGTGCAGGACGCTGGAGCGCGACGCGCACTGCGAAATCTCCCCGTCGCCGAACACGCCAACGCGCCGACCGCTCCACCAGCGCGCTCCCGTCCGGCACCGGTCCGCGCGCGGCGTACTCGCGCCGCGGCGTCTTCGCGCGCCGCTGACGCCCGTCGCGCCTATGCTCGGCCACCTCATCACCGCCGACGGCGCCTGCAGCACATGGAAAAGATCTTCCGTGGCGGCCACTTCCTGATCATCCTGCTGTTCCTGCTGTGCGCCGCCGGCCTGGTGGCGATGGCGGTGCTGGAGCTGTGGCACGGCCTCACCCCCGGCGGCGACCTCGTCATCCGCGACCGCTTCAACGTGGTGCTGGAGGCGATCGGCCTGCTGACCGTGGCGCTGGTGACGCTGGAACTGGGCCAGACCATCTTCGAGGAAGAGGTCCAGCGCGACGTCAAGGTCAGCGGCCCCACCCGCGTGCGCCGCTACCTGTCGCGCTTCTTCGTGGTCATCGTCATCGCGCTGGCGATCGAGACGCTGGTGTCGATCTTCGAACTGATGCACGACGACCCGGCCAAGCTGCCCTACGCCACCGCGGTCGGGCTGTGCGCGGCCTTGCTGCTGATCGCCTGGGGCGTGTTCGTCAAGCTCAACCGCAGCGCCGAGGAGCTGGAACCGGAGGCGATGGCCGAGGCCAAGCGCGAGGACAGCGAGGTCGGATGAGCCGAGCCGCCGCCGCGCCTCAAGCGGCGGCGGGCAAGCCGAAGAAGGCGCGCGCGGTGGCGGTGCTCGCCGCCGCGGTCGCCGCGACTTCCTCGCCGCGGTCGCGCGCCAGTTCCTCGACGATGTGCGCCAGGAACGCCGGCTCGTTGCGGCGGTCCTTGGGCAGCGGCGCGAGCGTGCGCGGCAGCAGGTACGGCGCATCGGTCTCGATCATCAGCCGATTGGCGGGGATGTGTTTCACCAGCTCGCGCAGGTGCGCGCCGCGGCGCTCGTCGCACAGCCAGCCGGTGATGCCGATGTGCCAGTCGCGGTCCAGGCAGTCGAACAGTTCCTCGCGGCTGCCGGTGAAGCAATGCACCACCACCGGGCCGAGCTTGCCGTCGAACTGGCGCATCAGCGCCAGGAAATCCGCGTGCGCGTCGCGCTGGTGCAGGAACAGCGGCTTGCCGGTCTCCACGGCCAATTGCAACTGGCGCTCGAACGCGCGGTGCTGCGCCGGGCGCGGCGCAAAATCGCGGAAATAATCCAGCCCGCACTCGCCCACCGCCACCACCTGCGGGTGCGCGTGCAGCGCGCGCATCTCCGCGTCGCATTCGGCGGTGTATTCGGCGGCATGGTGCGGATGCACGCCGGCGGTGGCGTACAGGAAGCCGGGATGCTGCTGCGCCAGGTGCAGCGCCAGCGGCGAATGTTCGCGGCTGGCGCCGGTGACCACCATCTGCGTCACGCCGGCGGCGCGCGCGCGCTGCAGCACCGCGTCGCGGTCCCGATCGAAGGAATCGTGAGTGAGGTTGGCGCCGATGTCGATCAACTGCATGGGGGCGGGCGGCTATGGGAAAACCGCGATTGTAGCCGCTCGCCGCGCACGCCCGACCGCGCGGCGCGCGCGGCGCTCACGAGGGCTGCGGCATCTCCGCGCGTAGCGAGCGCAGTTCGCGCGCCAGCAGTGCATCCACTTCGCCAGGCCGGAACTGCGCGGCGAACAGCGGCACCGCGAAGCGGTAGTGCGCGCCGTCCTCGGCGCGGCATAGCACATGCGCCAGCTGCAGGCGGGCCAGCGCGCGGCGCAGCGCCTCGGCATCCATGGCCACGCCGGCCGTGTCGCAGTCGGCCAGGATCCGCTCCACCGTCGCGTCCGCCTGCGCCGCGGATCCGGCATGCTGCGCCTGGGCCACGCGGTAGACCAGGATCCGGTCGATGCGGCACGCCACCGGATCCGGGCTCAGCCGCGCCCAGCCGGCCAGCGCGTCGAACATCGCGTCCGAGCGCATCGCCGCCTGCACCGCCGCGTCGTCGATCAGGCGCTGCGCGCGCGGCAGATGCTCGAGCATCTGCTGGCAGGCGATGGCGACCAGGTTGGCGCGGTGCCCGCAGGCCGTGGCCAGCCTCTCGGGCAGGCCCGCATCGTGATAGTGCAGGCCCAGCCGCGCCAGCGGTTCGGTCGCCAGCGCCACGCAGGCGTCGCGCTCCAGCCCGGCCAACTGGATGACCTCGCCGAAGTTGCGGATCGGCGAGGCGTAGTCGAGCAGGGCGGCTTCGTACAGGTCCCAGAACCCGGCGAGCATGAAATGGCAGCGGCCTTCTTCGCTCAGCGCGCGCAAGGCGCTCAGTTGCAGGTAGCCGCTGGCCGCTTCCTCGCGCAGGAACAGGTCGGTCTCGTCCACCAGCAGCAGCAGGCGGCGTCCGCCGGCGCGTTGCGTCAGCGCCTCGATCAGCGCCGGCAGGCTGCTGTCGGCCGGCATCCGCGCTTCGCTCGCCAGCCGTGCCGAGAGCCGATGGTCGCGCAGGGACACGTAGCGGCAGTGCACGTGCGGATGGTCGGCGAAGCGCCGCTCCAGCGCCTTCATCAGGCTGGTCTTGCCCAGTTGCCGGCCACCGACCAGCAGGTAGTTGCCGGGCGTGCGGTTGAGCACGCGCGCCAGCAGCGCCTGGCGGCCGAAGAACGCGGCCGGGCGGGTGATGCCGCCGTGGGTCTGGTAGGGCGACAGGCGGCTGGGCTGCAGCTGCCGGGCCAGCAGCGCGACCAGCACCTGCGCGGCGCTGGGACGCAGCAGCCACTCGCTCTGGCCAGGCTGGTCCAGGCAGGCGCACAGATTGTCCGGATCGTTGGCGAAGGCCAGCAGGGCGGCATCCGACGCCGCGTCCGGGCTGAGCACCAGCACCACGTCCTGGCCGCTGGGCAGCGCGCGCAGCTGCTGCACGACCGCCGCCGCGGACAGGGTCGGGTCGGGCCGGTACAGCCACAGATGCTCCAGCGGGATCGGCAGGGTCTGCGGCAGCGTCCACCGCCGCATCCGCCCGGGCAACGTCCACGCGGGCGCGTCGCTGGCGACCGCCTCCACCCGTGCGGCGAGCAGCGCCGCGCGGGCGTCGGCGCCGACGCCGGCATAGGCCAGCGCCTGGCGCCAGCGCGTGCCCGGAATGCCGGCCGCTCGCAGCACGGCGTCGCGCATGCGCAGCCAGCCCAGTTGCCGATGCAACTGTGGCAACGCGGACACCGGATGGCGGAACACGCGCCGCGGCATGCGCGCGATCTCCAGCACCGCCGGACGCAGCCGCACCCAGAGCGTCGCCAGCGCCAGCAGCGCCGCGATCGCCAGGGCGAGCAGCAGCGCCAGCCACTCCACGAGGGTCCACGGCACCGCGCTGCGACACTCGGGCGGCGCCAGCGCCGAGGACGGCGCCGGGACGCCGGGGCGGCAATGCCACGCCTGCGTGGCCGGATCCAGCCGGTACACCAGCGCGCGCCCGCGCAGTCCGGAGTGCTGGGGGAACAGATCGGTGTAGCGAAAGCGCAACTCGAACTCGGCCGGCACATCGACCGCCACCACCGCCTGCGCCGGATCGTGCACGCCCGGCAAGGCCGGCGCCGTGGGCCATTGCCGATGGATCAACCAGTGCGACAGCGCCTCGTCCCGGATCAACTGCATATCGATGCGGCTGCGCTGCGCCAGCATCAGGGTCTGGCCATCGCGCTGCGCGCGCCAGATCGCCCAGGGGTTGAGCCAGGGCGCGAACAGCAGGCTGGCCACGAACCAGGTCGCCAACGCGATCGACAGCGGCCGCAGCCAGCGCCAATGCGTGCGTGCGGCGACCCGGCTCACGCGGCACCGCCGTCGAGCTGCTCGACGATCAGCGCAGCCGCGCGGCGAATCGCCTCGCAGCGCCATTCCAGCCAGTTGCCGTCGGAATGCCGGCGCGCCACCAGTAGGTTGCTCCAGTACAACTGGCGCAACAGCGGATCGAGCAGGTACGGGCGCGCCGGCGCCAGCCGCGGCTGCGCCAGCCAGTCCTGCACGATCGCGCGCTGCGCCGGGTCTTGCAGCAGCGGCAGCAGCGCCTGCCACAGCGGCGCATGGCCGGCCAGGTGCTCGATCACCGCCGCATCCGCGAAATCGTGCTGCGCCAGCAGCGCGATCGCCGCCCGCGCCAGCGGCGGATGGCCGCCGGACAGGCGCAGCGCGCGCGCGGCCAGTGGCGCGCTCGGCGCGTACTCGCCGGCCAGGCGCTGCAGGTCGGCGACCTGCAGTTCCGGCCAGCTCTCCGTGGCCGCGATATTGAGCAGCGACAGGTCGCCGCCCTGGTACTTGAGGTCGGCCAGCGCGGCGCCGCCGCACAGCAGCAGGTGCAACTGGCCGCTGTGCATTTCGCTGAGGCTGCGCAGGATCCCGGCCAGCAGGTTGCGCTGTGCCGGCGTGCCCTGTTCGAAGCGGCTGACCAGACAGAACAACGGCGCGGGGGTCCGCAACAGGCCGGCCAGCGCGTTCTCGAAGTCGTAGTCCGACGCCACCGCCTCCATCCCGCATTGCCGGCCCAGCGCCGCGAAGTAGGCGTCGGCGTCCTCCCCGGCACTGAATGGCGGTTGCAGATGCAGCACCCGCTCGCGGCCATAGCGCGCCTGCGCCTGGGCCAGGATCGCCGCGCGTTCCGGCGGCTGCCCCCAGTGCGCCTGGGTGAGCAACAGCAGCACCGGGTAGGGGCGTTGCCGCTGCAGGCGCGCGAACAGGCCGTCGATGGCTTCGGCCACCGCCGGCGACGTGGCGGCGGCGGCCGGAACCGCCTCCGCCGCGTCCGCGGCCTGCGCTTCGCCCGGATACTCCGGCTCGAACCCGGCCGCCGCCAGCAGCGCATTGGCTTCGGCCTCGGTCAACCGCAGGTAGTTCGCGCACGCAAGCACCTTGTCGCGGTGCTTGCGGTTGGGCAGCGAATAGCCGTGCCGCCAGTTGTTGACCGCCTCGCGGCTGATGCCGATCTCGCTGGCCACGCCCGCGGCGCTGGCGCGGATGCGGCGCATGTGGCGGGTCAGCAGGTCGGGAAACGCCGAAACGGGCATGCGGTGGGGTCGGATCAGCGGGCGGCAGGCCACCCTACCGGCCAGGTCGAAACTGTCAATCGGCTGCATGCGCGGGCGTCCCGGTCGCGGCTCAGGCCGCCGGCGCCGCGGGCAGCGGCTGGGCGACGAACAGGCGGCGGGTGATCAGCAGGTGCACGACGAAACTCAACACGCCGAGCAAGGCCAGCGCCACGAGCAGGCGCCGCAGTATCGGGCCCAGGCGGCTGTTGCCTTCCAGCTTCTGCAGGCGCTCGAACCGGGAGGGGTCGGCATTGGCGTAGGCCACGGGCACGCTGGCGCCGTAGTCCGCGTACGGCTGCGCGTTGTCCTCGGAGGTCTCGAAGGTGCCGGCGTACTGTTTGCCGCCGGCCTCGAACGTGTAGCGGAAGTGGTAGGTATGCGACACCCGTCCCTTGCGGCCGCTGTGCTCCTCGATGGAGTCCAGGTGCACCGGCGCCTCGACCACGCTGTAGTCCTTCAGGATCGCGCTGGCCTGGCGGTAGCCGGCGATGCCGGACAGGCCGAAGGACCCGGCCACGACGATGAAGGCGGCCACGCACAGCCACTTGGACAGCGTGCGCACGATGGCATGGGAGGTTTCGGAAATGGGAATGCTGATCATGGTGGCGCCTTGAGTGGGTGGTGGTCGCCGGCGGCGCGCAGGCCGCCGGATGCGCCGCAGTCTGGCGATCGCCGCCGGCGTGCTGAAGCGCCAATGCGTCAACCACTGGTGGCGCCGGTTGACGGCGCGTCAAGCGCGGCGGCGCGCGTTCGCCGGGCCGCCGCGGCGCATTCCACGTATCCTTGCCGCGCATGACGCACGCCGCTTTTCCGATCGACCCGCTGCTGCCGCAGATCCGCGCCAGCCTCGCCGACCATCCGCGCCTGGTGCTGGAAGCGCCGCCCGGCGCCGGCAAGACCACCCAGGTGCCGCCGGCGCTGCTGGATGCGCCATGGCTGCAGGGCCGCCGCATCGTGATGCTGGAGCCGCGCCGGGTCGCCGCGCGCAGCGCCGCCACGTTCATGGCGCGGCAGCGCGGCGAGGCGCCGGGCGAGACCGTGGGCTACCGCATCCGCTTCGAGAACAAGGTCTCCGCGCGCACCCGCATCGAGGTGGTCACCGAGGGCATCCTGACCCGCATGCTGCAGGACGACCCGATGCTCGATGGCGTCGGCGCGCTCCTGTTCGACGAATTCCACGAACGCCACCTGGCCGCCGACCTGGGCCTGGCGCTAGCGCTGGACGTACAGGCGCAGGTGCGCGAGGACCTGCGCATCGTGGTGATGTCGGCGACGCTGGACGGCGAGCGGCTGGCGCAGTTCCTCGACGCGCCGCGGCTGTCCAGCGCCGGCCGCAGCTTCCCGGTGGAGATCGCGCACTTCCCGGCGCGGCGCGAGGAAGCGCTGGAAGCGCAGACGCGGCGCGCGGTCGAGCACGCGCTGCAGCAGCATCCGGGCGACGTGCTGGTGTTCCTGCCCGGCCAGCGCGAGATCGCGCGGGTGCAGGCGGCGCTGGCGCAGTCCGCGGTGGTGGCGGATTTCGCGCATGGCGCGGATGCAGACGTTGCCACGTTGGGCACCGCCTCCGCCGTACCCTCATCCGGCGCTGCGCGCCACCTTCTCCCGGGGGGAGAAGGGAGTGGCGGCATCGACGTGCTGCCGTTGCATGGCGAACTGCCAGTCGAACAGCAGACCACGGTGCTGCAGCCCGATCCGCAGGAGCGGCGGCGCGTGGTGCTGGCGACCAACGTGGCCGAGTCCTCGGTCACCCTGCCGGGGGTGCGCGTGGTGATCGACGCCGGCCTGGCGCGCGAGCCGCATTACGACCCCAACAGCGGCTTCTCGCGGCTGGACGTGACCGCCATCGCCCAGGCCTCGGCCGACCAGCGCGCCGGCCGCGCCGGCCGCGTCGCCTCCGGCTGGGCCTACCGCCTGTGGCCGCAGTCGCAGCGCCTGGAGCCGCAGCGCCGCGCCGAGATCCTGCAGGTGGAGCTGGCCGGGCTGGCGCTGGAACTGGCGGCCTGGGGCAACGACGCGCTGCGCTTCGTCGATCCGCCGCCGGCCGGCGCGCTGGCCGCCGCGCGCGAACTGCTGCAGCGGCTGGGCGCCCTGAGCGACAACCACGCCATCACCGCGACCGGCCGACGCATGCTCGCACTGGGCACGCATCCACGCCTGGCGGCGATGCTGCTGGCGGCGCCGGATGCGCGCGCGCTGGCGCTGGCCTGCGACCTGGCCGCGCTGGTCGAGGCGCGCGATCCGCTGCGCCAGGGCGGCGACGCCCTGGCCGCGCGCTGGCGCGCACTGGCCGCCTTCCGCCGTGGCCGCGTCCCGCACGACGCCAACCGCGGCGGCCTGGCGGCGATCGATGCGGCGGCCAAGCAATGGCGGCGGCGCCTGCGCAGCGAGGCCGCGCCGCCGGACAGCGTGGAAGCGCACGCACTCGGCGACTTGCTCGCGCACGCCTTCCCCGACCGCATCGCCGCGCGCCATCCGGCCGATCCGTTGCGCTATCTGCTGGCCAACGGGCGCAGCGCGCGCCTGTTCGACCACAGCGACCTGCGCGGCGAACCGTGGCTGGTCGCCACCGAGCTGCGCCACGAAGCCAAGGACGCCCTGCTGCTGCGCGCGGCGCCGGTGGACGAGGCGCGGCTGCGCGCCGACTTCCCGCAGCGCTTCGTGCAGCAGGACGTGGTGCGCTGGGACGCCGAACGGCGCGCGCTGAGCGCGCTGCGCGAATCGCGTTTCGACCGCATCGTGCTCGACAGCAGACCCGCCGGCCGCGTCGATCCGGCGCATGCGGCGGCGGCGCTGACCGAGGCGGTGCGCGAGCTCGGCCTGGCCGCGCTGCCGTGGACCGAGGCGCTGCGCCAATGGCGTGCGCGCGTGGCCGGACTGCGCGCGTGGATGCCCGACCTGGGCCTGTCCGATCTGGGCGACGCGGCCTTGCTGGACAGCCTCGACGACTGGCTGCGCCCGGCCTTCGCCGGCAAGACCCGGCTCGATGCGCTGGGCGAGGACGAACTCGGCGAGGCGTTGAAGGCCCGGCTGCCATGGGAGCAGCGGCAGGCGCTGGACCGGCACGCGCCGACCCGGATCACGGTGCCTTCGGGAATGGAGCGGCGCATCGAGTACGCGCTCGACCACGACGGCCAGCCGCTGCCGCCGGTGCTGGCGGTGAAGCTGCAGGAACTGTTCGGCCTGGCCGACACCCCGCGCATCGCCGACGGCCGCGTGCCGCTGCTGCTGCACCTGCTCTCGCCCGGGGGGCGCCCTTTGCAGGTCACCCAGGACCTGCGCAACTTCTGGTCCAGCACCTACCCGGAAGTGAAGAAGGAAATGAAGGGCCGCTATCCGCGCCACCCCTGGCCGGACGACCCGTGGACCGCCACCGCCAGCCACCGCGCCAAGCCGCGCGGCACCTGAGCGGCAGCGCCGTGCGCGATCCGCGGCACGGCGGCCCGATCACGCCGATGCTGCCGCTGGCGCCGCGTCCTCCGGCGTGCCGCGGGCGTCGCGGTCGCACGGCGGCACGCCGGCGCATCGGTGCTTCCAGGCGATCCGCTGGCTCGTCTCCGACTGCATCGCAGGCGGGTCCGCCACCGCCACGGCGCGCTTGCGCAGGTGCGCGACGCGCGCAGCACCTCGACCTCGTCCTGCGCCACCGGCGACACCGCCGCGTCCTGCGCGCCGTGGCGACCTGTGCGGTGCGCGTAGCCTTCGGCAGCCGCCCCGCATTCAGCCGCCAGACGATTCCGCGGGCGCGCGCTAACGTCGTCTATACGGCGGGCGGGTAACACTGCAGCCCTTAATCCTGCCAAGTAGGGACGCCCATGAGCAAGCTGACCATCATCACCGACCGCGCACTGGACCTCGCCAGCCATGCCGGCGACAGCCTTCGCCACATCGGGCCGCAGGCCAACAAGTGGTTGCAGTCCGGTGCCGCGATGGGCGCGCTCAAGACCGGCGCGGCGCTGGGCGCGGTGAAGTCCGGAACCAAGGTCGCGCGCACCGTGGTGCGCCGCAATCCGGTCATCGCCATCGCCGCGGCCGCGGTCGGTGTCGGCCTGCTCGGCTACGCGATCTACCGCAAGCGCCAGCGCGATCGCAACGGCCCGATCGAAGGCGATGCGCAGCGCATCGAGGCCGGCAAGCGCGGCAACGCCGGCGCCCGCCGCGCCGCATCGAACCGGGTGTCGCGCCGCGCCACGGCCGCGCAGGAAGGCACCGAGGAGTAAGGCCTGCCACAGCGTCGCCCCCAACGCGACGCCAACGCCAGCCTGCCTGACGGCCGGACTACACGTCCGGCCGTTTTCATGTCCGCATCGCGACGGCGCGGTCTATGTGCTTCGTTCGCGCCATCTGCTTTTGTAGGAGCGGCTTCAGCCGCGACAAGCCCCACCAAGGAATCCGTCCAAGGAATCCGTCGCGGCTGAAGCCGCTCCTACAGCGCCCGCCATTCCCCCGGCGCCAGCCCCTCCAGCCGATGCGCCCCCATCGCCGCGCGCACCAGGCGCAGGGTCGGCAGGCCGACCGCGGCGGTCATGCGCCGCACCTGCCGATTGCGCCCCTCGCGCAGCACGATCTGCAGCCACGCGTCGGGCACCGTCTTGCGGAAGCGCACCGGCGGATCGCGCGGCCACAGCGCCGGCGCGGCCTCCAGCACGCTGGCGTGCGCCGGCGCGGTCGGCCCATCGTTCAACACCACGCCCTCGCACAGGCGCTGCAACTGTTCCGGCTGCGGCACGCCTTCCACCTGCACCCAGTAGGTCTTGGCTTGCTTGTGCCGCGGGTCGGTCAAGCGATGCGCCAGGGCGCCGTCGTCGGTCAGCAGCAACAGGCCCTCGCTGTCGTAGTCCAGCCGGCCGGCCGCGTACACGCCGGCCGGCAGGCCGAACTCGGCCAGCGTGCGCCGCGGCGGCTCGCTGCGGTCGGTGAACTGGCACAGCACATTGAACGGCTTGTTGAACGCGATCAGCATGGACACCGCACGGCTATCGGGACTGGCAGGAGCGACGCGCCGCGATGCGCGACGCCCGCCATTGTCCCACGCCGCCGCGCGCGCCTCGCGCGCTAGGGTTTGACGAACTTCAGCGTCATCCGGTCGCTCTCGCCGATCGCCTTGTACTTGGCGTCGTCGGCGGCATCGTGGTCGTTGCTCGGCGGCAGCGTCCACACCCCGCCCGGATAGTCCTTGCTGTCGCGCGGATTGGCGTTGACCTCGCTCTTACCCGCCAACTTGAACCCGGCCGCTTCGGCCATCGCGATCACCTGCGCCTGGCCGACGTAGCCGCTCTTGTCGTCGGCCGGCACATCGGCCTTGGCACGGTGCTCGACCACGCCGAGCACGCCGCCAGGCTTGAGCACCTGGAAGAACCCCTTGAACATGCCCTCGGCCTGGCCGGACATGCGCCAGTTGTGCACGTTGCGGAAGGTCAGCACCAGATCGGCCGACGCGTCCGGCCCGAACACCGGCGCGGTCGGCGAATACGCCACCAGCTTGGCCTTGCCGTATTGCGCCGGCGCGGCGGCGAATTTCTGTTCCAGCGTCGCGCGCGCCTTCTGCTGGTAGTCGCGGCCGCGCCCTTCCGGAACCGCCGCCGGATCCACCACTGCGGCGATGTACTGGCCGCGATCGCGCAAGTAAGGCGCGAGGATCTCCGCATACCAGCCACCGCCCGGGGTGATCTCGATCACCGTCTGCGTCGGCGTGATGCCGAAGAACGCCAGGGTCTGCCCCGGATGCCGGTAGGCGTCGCGCGCGACGTAGACCCGGTCGCGCCAACTGCCGTCGATCGCGGCCTGCAGCGCCGCGTCCGGCGCCGGCAGGCTGGCGCTGTCGGCCGGCTTGATCGCCTGCGCGGGCGGACTCGCCAGCGCCGCGGCGATGGCCAGGGTACAAGCACAGGCAAGCGTCGTTCGAAGTGTCATCGGCGTGCGTCCGCTGGAGAAGTGACGCGAGCCTAGCACGCAGCCGCGCCACGCCACGCCGAATGTTGCGGTCGCGTTAGCGCGAATCACGCTGGCAGAACGCTGTTTTCGCCACCATCGCCCCGATACCGAAACCTTGGGCGACTATCCTGTCGCCTCTTCACGAACCGGAGCATTGTCATGCCGCAGATGCGCGAACTCGGCCGTTCCGGCCTGCACGCGACGCCGCTCGCCTTCGGCGGCAATGTATTCGGCTGGAGCGCCGACGCCACCACCTCCTTCGCCCTGCTCGATGCCTTCGTCGAGGCGGGCGGCAACCTGATCGACACCGCCGACGTCTACGCGTCGTGGGTGCCCGGCAACCGCGGCGGCGAGTCGGAGACGCTCATCGGCCAGTGGCTCAAGCGCAGCGGCAAGCGCGAGCGGGTGCTGATCGCGACCAAGGTCGGCAAGTGGGCCGAACGTCCGGGCCTGTCGCCGGACAATATCGCCGCGGCGGTGGAGGAATCGCTGCAGCGCCTGCAGACCGACGTGATCGATCTGTACCAGGCGCACGAGGACGACGAATCGATCCCGCTGGAAGCCACGCTGGCCGCGTTCGGCCGGCTGATCGAGCAAGGCAAGGTGCGCGCGATCGGCGCCTCCAACTACAGCGCGCCACGCCTCGCCGAAGCATTGAAGGTGTCGGCGCAGTACGGCCTGCCTCGCTACGAGACCTTGCAGCCGGAGTACAACCTGTACGACCGCCGCGGCTACGAGGACGGCCTGGAGCCGCTGGTGCGCGAACACGGCCTGGGCACGCTGTGCTACTACGCGCTGGCGCGCGGCTTCCTCAGCGGCAAGTACCGCAGCGCCGCCGATGCCGCCAAGAGCCCGGCACGCGGCGCCAGCGTGGTCGCGCATTACCTCAACGCGCGTGGCCTGCGCATCCTCGCCGCGCTCGACGACCTCGCCGGCAAGCACGCGGCGACGCCGACCCAGGTGGCCCTGGCGTGGCTGATCGCGCGCCCCGGCGTCGCTGCCCCCATCGCCAGCGCGACCAGCGTGGAGCAACTGCAGGATCTGCTCGCCGCCGTGCGTCTGGAGCTGTCCGCCGACGAAATCGCGCAACTGGATACCGCCAGCAAGGAAACCGCATGACCTCCACCCCCCATACCACCCGCGTGGTCCTCACCTCGCGTCCGCAGGGCGCGCCGACCGCGCAGAACTTCCGTCTCGAACAGGCGCCGTTGCCCGTCGCCGGCCCCGGCCAGGTGCTGCTGCGCAATCGCTGGCTGTCGCTGGATCCGTACATGCGCGGCCGCATGAGCGATGCGCCCTCGTACGCGCCGCCGGTGCAACTGGGCGAGGTCATGGTCGGCAGCACCGTGGCCGAAGTGCTGGAATCGCACCATGCCGATCTCAAGCCCGGCGACCTGGTGCTGGTGCAGAGCGGCGGCTGGCAGACGCACCTGGTCGCCGAGGGCGCCGGCCTGCGCCGCAAGCTCGATCCGCAGTCGCCGCTGCCGCCGAGCACCGCACTCGGCGTCTATGGCATGCCCGGCTTCACCGCTTACGCCGGGCTGCATGAGATCGGCAAGCCGCAGAGCGGCGAGACCGTGGCGGTGGCCGCCGCCAGCGGCCCGGTCGGCGCCACGGTGGCGCAGATCGCCAAGCTGCGCGGCGCGCGCGTGGTGGGCATCGCCGGCGGTGCCGACAAGTGCCGCTACCTGCGCGAGGAACTGGGCGTGGACGTCGCGCTGGATCATCGCGCCGCGGATTTCGCCGAGCAGTTGCGCGGCGCCGCGCCCGACGGGATCGACGTCTACTTCGAGAACGTCGGCGGGCATGTGTTCGACGCGGTGCTGCCGTTGCTCAACGACTTCGCGCGGATCCCGGTGTGCGGCACCATCGCCACCTACAACAACAAGGGCGAACTGCCGCCGGGGCCCGATCGCCTGCCCGCCTTCATGGGCCAGGTGCTGCGCCAGCGGCTCACCGTGCGCGGCTTCATCGTCGGCGATTTCGTCAAGCTCTACCCGGAGTTCCTGCGCGAGATGGGCGCCTGGCTGGCCGACGGCCGCGTGCGCTACCGCGAGCACGTGGTGCATGGGCTGGAGAACGCACCGCAGGCCTTCATCGACATGCTCGGCGGCGGCAACTTCGGCAAGCTGGTGGTGAAGCTGGACGACTGAGGACGCGCGCCGGAAGCAGCGCGCGTCGAGAGGCAACACGGGCGGATGCGATGTGTCCGCATCCCCCCATCGACCGCCCCGCTACTGCAGCAGGAAGCGCAGCAACGCGTCGTTGAAGGCGTACGGCGACTCCAGATTGCACAGGTGCCGGCCGTGCACCTGGGCATAACTGCCGCGTGGCGCCTGCGCGGCGATCGCCTGCAGGTCCTGCGGCGGGCACACCGGATCGTCGTGCCCGGCCAGCGCCAGCAGCGGCGTGTCGATCGCGCCCAGCGTTCCGCGAAAATCCGCCGCGGCCACGGCCGCGCAGCAAGCCATGTAGGCCTGCACATCGGTGCTCAGAAACGTCGCCATGATCGCCTCGACCGTCGCTGGCTGCTGGGCAGCGAAGGCCGGGGTGAACCAGCGCTCGCGGGTGCCGTCCAGCAGGCCCGCCAGTCCCTCCGCCTGCACCTGTGCGATGCGCGCCTGCCAACTGTCCTCGCTGCCGATCTTGGCCGCGGTCGCGCACACCGCCAGCGTGTGCAGGCGCTCGCCGGCATGCAGGCCCAGCCACTGTCCGGTCAGCCCGCCGATCGACAGTCCGCAGAAGTGCGTGCGTTCGATCGCCAGCGCGTCCAGCAAGGCCAGCACGTCGCCGCCCAGGTCCTCCACCCGGTACGGCCCCGGTGCCGCGCTCGAGGCGCCGTGGCCGCGGCGGTCGTAGCGCAGCACGCGGTAGTACGGCGCCAGCGCCTCGATCTGCGCGTCCCACATGTGCAGGTCGGTCCCCAGCGAGTTGCAGAAGGTCAGCCAGGGACGGCCTTCGCTGCCGTCGATCCGGTAATGCAGGCGGTGCGTGGGCAGGGCGAGGAAGGGCATGGTGGCGGTGTCGGCTGGGGAGGGAGGGCGTGGAACGGTGCCGCTCCCGAAGTCTAGCCTTCCGACGCGCTGCCGGCATGTGCCAATTGCGCATCGTCGGCTCCGCTCGCCGCTGCGTATGCCGAGCGCAGCGCGCGGGCCATGACGCAGCCCCGTCGTCTCCCGCTTGGCGGCGGTAACGGCGATGCCTGCGCCAGGCCCGCGCGCGCAGGGCTACTTGGTCCCCGCGTCCCAGTGCTCCTGGATCTTGCCGTTCTGGATGCGGTACATGTCGAACCAGGTCGTCGTGTAGGTCTTGGTCGCGTCCTTGGGATCGGGCAGCGTGCGCACCGACACCAGCGTCACGTAGTCGCCCTCGGCGAGGATCGCCACCAGCGGCAGTCGCACCCGCGGCTGGATCGGCTGCGGCTTGACGAAGGCGGTCAGGAACTCCAGGAACGCATCGCGGCCGTTGGCCACGGTCGGGTTGTGCTGGATGTAGTCCTTGGCCATGTACATCGGCGCGTATTCGGTGTGCCCGGCCTCGAACACGATGCGCCAGAAATCGTAGACCAGACGTTTGTTGGCCGTGGTGCGCCAATCCGATCCCTGCAGCAATTGCTGATGATTGGGATTGGCGGTGACCGCAGTCTGCGCGAACGCGGAAGCGGCAGGGAAAGCGATCAGCAGGGCGAGCAGATACGCATGCAGGCGGAGTTTCATGTCGTTCTCTCCAATCGGGGGAAGTGAATGCGTCGCAACGTCTTCCGCTTACCGAAACGTAAGTCTTCGATGCAGGAAGACGCGGACCGAGCCTAGCAGCGCGTGGCGCGCCGGCGCGGCGACCGCACACGAGAATTCGCCGAATTTTCGCGGCAATGTTTGGCTTTGCGCAGGCGGCCACAGTAACCAAAACACCCGAATTGGAAACATTCGCTCGCCGACCAACACGCGCAGCAATCGCGACGTCGCGACACGAACCAAAAAATAAATCGAAAAAGTGCTTGCGCAGCGAAAACAACGCGGGTAATGTGCGCGCCCATCAGCCGACACGCTCGGCCACACCGCAACGACGACCATGACCTTCCGCCCCTTCACCGCCAATCTGCCCAGCCTGCAGCGCGCATCGCGCGCAGCGGCGATGTGCGCGCTGCGCGGCAAGGCGCTGCGGCTGGATCACGCCCCCTGATCGACTGATATCCCCTACGGAGATCGGTCGCATCGATCTCCGAGGAACGCGAACGCCCTCGGACACCATGCCGGGGGCGTTTTGCTTTTCGCGTTCGCAAAACGTTGTTTTGTCGGTCCCGAACCCAGGCACCCGGGCATGGAAAGGCCCGGAAACAGGGAGGTTTCATTCGCCAGGCGCGCAAGCGCTGCGTCCAGGTGCCGGACGCGGGCGGCGGGAACGGGATCGACGCAGGAATTGCCGTCTTCAACGAGACGGCAATGGGAAACCGCACTGAATGGCCGCTAGCGGTACGGGATGCCATTCCCGTCCGGTGCGCGCGGCGCTGCCGCTTGCGTATGCCTGCGACCGGGATGGGCGGTTTCCACCAGACGTTAGCTCAGAGGTAGAGCAGTGGCTTGTCCACGTGTCGCCGGTTCGACTCCGGCACGTCGCTTTTGGATAGCTCAGTTTGGTAGAGCATCGGAAAAAGTAATCCGATAGTCGCGGGTTCGACTCCCGCTCCAAGACACCATGACCTTTCCACGTCATGTGCAATACCGGGCGCAAGCCCAGCAAGTCGCGCCGCGCGGGACACGTCGCGCGCATCGCCACCGGCGTTGCGCGAGGCGTGCACCGCAGCGCCGCTGCCGCCGCCGCGCCGCCCTGGACGTGCGCGCCTGCGCCGACGATCGCCTCGCAGTGCACCGCGAGGCCGATCCAGGCACAGGCCTCCGCACCGACAGCACCCGCTGGCCGCCGCAACGGCGTGTGCGCGGACTTGCACTTCTTCGTGGCGCTGCGCTGCCGATGGCATCCGCAACGCCGCATTCCCGCGCTCATCGGTCCGGCGCGGCGACCCCATCCACAGGACCGGACCACCAGAGCCCCCACAAGGAGAACGTGCCATGTTCTGGACCAAGCGAATCGTCATCGGCGACAGCGAGCGCGGGCTGATGTACCGCAACCGGCGTTTCGAGCGCGTGCTCGCGCCCGGCGTGCACCGGCTGTTCGACCCGGCGCGGCGCATCGAAGTGAAGACCTTCGATATCGCCGCGCCGGAATACGCCGGCCACGACCTCGACGTGTTGATCGCGCGCCTGGGCGCAGGCGTGCACGAGGTGTTCGTGCTGGCCGACCTGGGCAGCGACGAGGTCGGCCTGGTGTTCAAGCAGGGCAAGCTGGAGGACGTGTTGCCGCCGGGCACGCGCCGGCTGTACTGGCGCGGCCTGGTCGCGGTGGAGGTGGTGCGGTTGGCGCTGGACGAAAGCCTGGCGCTGCCGGCCGACGTCGCGCAGCGCTTGCGCCAGCTGGGCCTGCTGACGCGCGTCGCGGTGGCGCTGGATGTCCCGGCCGAGTCGGCGGGACTGGTGTTCGTCGACGGGCGCCTGCAGCAGACCTTGACGCCGGGCCACTACGCGTTCTGGAACTTCCGCAGGAACGTGGTGGCCGAGGTGGTCGAGCTGCGCATCCAGTCGGTGGAGGTCTCGGGGCAGGAGCTGTTGACCCGCGACAAGGTCAGCCTGCGCGTCAACCTGGCCGCGAGCATGCGCGTCGCCGACCCGGTCGCCGCGCGGACGCGGGTGGCCAAGTACGGCGACCAGTTGTATCGCGAGCTGCAGTACGGCCTGCGCCGCGCGGTCTCGGCCAAGACGCTGGACGAACTGCTTGGCGACAAGGCCTCGCTGGATGCGGACATCTTCGGCTACGTGCGCGAGCAGGTCGCCGGCTTCGGCATCGAGGTGCTGGGCGTCGGGGTCAAGGACGTGATCCTGCCCGGCGAGATGAAGGACATCCTCAACGCCGTGGTGCAGGCGGAGAAGTCGGCGCAGGCCAACGTGATCCGCCGGCGCGAGGAGGCCAGCGCCACGCGTTCGCTGCTCAACACCGCCAAGCTGATCGAGGACAACCCGGTGCTGATGCGGCTGAAGGAGCTGGAGGCGCTGGAGAAGGTCACCGAGAAGATCGACAAGCTCACCGTGTTCGGCGGCCTGGATGGCGTGCTGAAGCAACTGGTGACAATGAAGTAGGACCGCCATGTGCGGCGGACGGAACCGCCGCGCATGGCCTCGAAGGAATGACGACATGAGTATGCAGAACTACGAATTGCTGCACGCCGAAGGCAGCGCCACGCCGATCAAGGGCTGGGTGCGCGGCGTGCCGCTGGAAGCGCAGGCCCACGAGCAGTTGCGCAACATCGCCGCGATCCCGTTCGTCGGGCCGTGGGTGGCGGTGATGCCGGACGTGCACCTGGGCAAGGGCGCGACCGTGGGCTCGGTGATCCCGACCCGCGGCGCGATCATCCCGGCGGCGGTCGGCGTGGACATCGGCTGCGGCATGGCCGCGGTGCGCACCACGCTGCGCGCGGCCGACCTGCCCGACAACCTGGCGCAGCTGCGCTCCAGCATCGAGCGCAGCGTGCCGGTCGGCAACGGCCGCGGCGGCGAGCACCGTAAGCTGCCCGACAGCATCGCCACGCGCATCGCGCAGTCGGGGCTGGTGGATCGCCTGGAGACGATCAAGGCCAGGCACCGCCGGATCCGCACCGACAAGCTGGACTGCCAGATCGGCACGCTCGGCGGCGGCAACCACTTCATCGAAGTGTGCCTGGACGAGAGCGACGCGGTGTGGGTGATGCTGCACAGCGGTTCCCGCGGCACCGGCAACCTGATCGGCAGCTACTTCATCGAACAGGCGCGCGAGCAACTGGCGCACCGTGTGCTCGGCTTCCACCTGCCGGACAAGGATCTGGCCTTCTTCATGGAAGGCGAGCCGCTGTTCGACGACTACGTCGAGGCGGTGTCGTGGGCGCAGGATTACGCACGCGAGAACCGCGAGGCGATGATGGCGCGGGTGCTGGCGGAAATGCGTCACCGCTTGCCGAAGTTCCAGTTGGAGAAGCTGGCGGTGAACTGCCACCACAACTACGTGCAGAAGGAGACGCACGCCGGCGAGGAACTGCTGGTGACCCGCAAGGGCGCGGTCAGCGCGCGCGCCGGAGAGCTCGGCATCATTCCCGGCAGCATGGGCGCGAAGAGCTTCATCGTGCGCGGGCTGGGCAACGGTGACAGCTTCCACAGCTGCAGCCATGGCGCCGGCCGGGTGATGAGCCGGACCGCGGCGCGCCAGCAGATCACGCTGGCGCAGCACCGCGAAGCCACCGCGCACGTGGAATGCCGCAAGGATGCGGCGGTGATCGACGAGTCGCCGGCGGCGTACAAGTCGATCGACGCGGTGATGGCGGCGCAAAGCGACCTGGTGGAAGTGGTGCACACCCTGCGCCAGGTGCTGTGCGTGAAGGGCTGAGGCCGCGGCGATCGCGGCGACTGATGCCAGGGGCAGGCCGTCCGTTCGCGGACGGCCTTTTTCATGCCGCGATGACGGACGCCGGCTGGCTGTCTTCGGCGATCAGCGCGTGATGCAGGCCGATCCCGGCGAGCACGCCGTCGGCCGAGGCCAGGGTCGCGTTGCCGAACATGCGCGCCGCGTCGCCGGCCGCGTAGACGCGGGGCACGCTGGTCTGCTTCCTCTCGTCCACTTTCAGGAACGGGCTGAGCGGGCCTGCATCGAACCGGCAGCCCAGGCGTTCGGCCAACGGGCTGGCCATGCGCATCGGCACACCCAGGAACAGCGCCTCGATCGCCACGCGCGCGCCATCGTCCAGGCGCATGCCGTCGATCGCCGTGCCCTCGCCCTCCAGCGCGACCGCGCGCCGCGTTTCCAACCGCACGCCTCTCCTGTCCAGCCTGGCCAGCAGTTCGGCATCGTCCAGCGCCATGCCTTGCGCGAACAGCGTGACCTGCCCCCAGTCGGCCAGCAGCAGGGCCTGTTCCGCCGACAGGACGGTGCCGTTGCCGAGCACGCCGATGCGCGCCTGCCGGCCCAGTTCGTAACCGTGGCAGTAGGGGCAGTGCATGACCGTGCGGCCCCAACGCTCGGCCACGCCCGGCAGGTCCGGCAGGTCGTCGGCGACGCCGGTGGCCAGCACCAGGCCGCGCGCGCTGGCGCGGCGGCCGTCGGCCAGGGCCACCTCCCAGCCGCCCGGCAGCGGCGTCGCATCCTCGACCTGGCCGTCCCACCATGCGACGGTGGGATAGGCCAGCAGCTGCGCCCTGGCCTGCGCGAGCACGTCGCTGCCGGGCATGCCGTCGAGTGCGATCAAGCCATGCGAATGCGCGGCGTCGCGATTGCGCGGCAGGCCGGCGTCGACCACCAGCACCTGGCGATGCCCGCGCGCCAGCATCAGGGCGGCCGACAGGCCGGCGAAGCTGCCACCGACGACCACGGCGTCATGCTGCATGGGACGTCTCCTCCTTGCGGGCGCGTTGCACGCGCTGGCCGAGCTTGCGCAGGGTCAACGCCTGCAGTTGCGCGGCCAGGGCCGCCTGCGCCTGGCGATAGCCGTCGTCCAGCGCGTCGTTGACCGCGCGTTCGATCGCGCAATCCGGATGCGGGCCGCGTACGCCGTGCCCGAGCAGCAACGGCTCGCCCAGCGCGAGGTAGACGTCGTAGAGGCTGATCGCGTCGGGCGCGCGCGCCAGTTGCCAGCCGCCGCCATGGCCACGGCTGGAGTCGACCAGACCCGCCTGGCGCAACCGCGCCAACAGGCGGCGCACCACGACCGGGTGGCTCTGCAGACAGGCCGCCATCTGTTCGGACGTCATCGGCTCGGCGTGCTGCGCCATGTGCACCAGCAGGTGCAGCACGTCGGAAAGCTGCGTGTTTCGTTTCATGTAATCATGATAGTTACATTGATTGGAAATTGTCCAGTGGCGGCTGCCGGATGCGGTCGCTTCCCTACCGAAGACCCGCGAATGAACCGACACCCGTGCGTCGCGCCCTCTGCGCGCACGATGCGGAGAGGCGCCCGCTTACCGCGGGCGCAGCTGCTACGAACGGTTGTCGTGGTTCGCGTAGCCCTGCGCGGCAGCGCCATGAATGTTGGTTGGAGCAGGGCCGTGTCGAGCCGCCGGCTCCAAGCGCAATCGCAGCGCGCACGCGGCGCGGCTGGAGGTCGGCGCATGGCGGCCGGGAGCGTACAGATGCGTCGCACACCGCTTGAGATGCACGCGCTGCGTTCCACGCACGCGCACGGCGCGTTCGCAACGCGGCGGAGACGCACCCGCCGCGACGCCTCCGCCCCGCGAGGCGACCGGCATGCGATGCACGTAATTGTGCTGGCGTCGACGCAAACCACGCGGAACTATCCGCTAGGATCGGCCCGACAGGGGGTGGCCTCGCGAGGAGTCCTACCCATGCAGACCGTTTCCGCGCTCGCTCGTCCTGCCCGCACCCGTTCGGCCGTGAACCTGGATGCCGAAATGGCCTACTGGCAGCATGCCCATGCCAACGGCCGTCTCGGCCACCGCGATTTTTCCGATTACGCGCTGCTGCTGAAGATGGGCTACGAGGTCTATCTGGCCTATCCGCGCGCCAACGAGGCACAGCTGTACCGGGTGCTGCAGGAGTCCTATCACCAACTCGCGCCATCGCTGTCGGTGCCATGGGACGAAGCGCGCTGGCTGGTGCGCCATGCCTGGCATCATCTGGAGCACTCCGTCGACCATCATTGAGCGGGGCGGCGAACCGCACCTGCACCTGCGCGGCGACCACCGCGCGCCGCGCCGCTGCCGCGGCGTCGCGTCGGCCGATGCGCCGACGTGACGCCCAGTCTCAGCGCGACGGCGTCGCCTCGGACGTGCGCTCCTTGGCTTGCAGGTCGCCCTGGAACTCCCTGGAGCCCTGTCCGGGCGAGGTCGCCGCCTCGCCCTGCACATGCTTGAGGCTTTGCTTGCGACGTTCGACCACGTTCTTGGCCAGCGCCACGCGGCGCCCGACCACCATCTCGGTGAGCCAGTCGATCAGGTAGCGGGTGTATTCGGCCTGGTGTTCCTTCCGGGTCAGCGCGTGGTCGGCGCCCTGGATCGTTCGCGACGTCAGCGAGCGCGCATTGGAGAACGCCGCGGCATAGTTCTTCAGCACCTGCCCCGGCACGATCACGTCCTGCTCGGCCTCGACCAGCAGCACGTCGCCGCGGAAGCGTTGGCATGCGGCCAGCGCGACGTTGTCGGCCGGCGCCACCACGCTGCGCCGGTACGCCATCAGCTCCGGATCCCGGTTCAGTGCCACCTTCGGGCCGTCCCAGTGCGCGTCCTTGTAAAGCGCCGGCGACCGCAGCGCCAGCCACTCCACCGGCCGCTCCAGGGTCAGCAGCGTGGCAAGATAGCCGCCGTAGCTCAAGCCCACCACCGCGATCGATTCCGGGTCCACCTGCGGCGACGCCGCCAGGCGGTCGTAGGCGGCCTTGATGTCGTCCAGATTCTGCGCGCGGGTGACCGTTCCGCGCATCGAGGCCAGGCCTTCGTGGCCGCGCAGGTCGAAGGTCAGGCAGACGCAGCCCAGGCCCACCGCTTCGCGCGCACGCACCAGGTTGTGGTGCTGGTTGCCGCCCCAGCCATGCACGAACAGCACGCCGGGCAGGCCGTTGGTCGGGGTCAGCAGGGTGCCGCTCAAGGCGGCGCCGTCCACCGCGATGTCGATGCTGGAGAGTGTGGTTTCCATCGTCAGTCGTCCGCGTGCGCGTAGCGGTACTTGGTCAGCCGGCCCACGCGCGGATCCTCGCCGAGATAGTAGACCTCGCACTCGGCGGGCAACGCCAGCGCGCCGTAGCGCTCGACGCTGGCCGCGACCACCGCTTGCAGCGCCGGCTCGCGCTGGAACGCGTCCACCGCGGCCAGCTCCGCCGGCGTAGCCCCGCCGATTCGCCAGGACTGTTCGAGCACGCCGCACAGACGCGTGCCGTCCTCGGCCAGGCCCTCGATCACGTCGTAGTTGCGGCGCGACGCGTAGAAGCCGGGATAGGCCTGAGCGACGCAGCGGTCGTAGTGACATGCCTTGGCGATCGCCTCGCGCTGCGATGGCGGCAGCGTGCGCGCGAGCAGCGCCTCCAGGGTGCCGCGCATCACGAACAGCTGCGAGCCGCCGTAGGCTTCGCCGCCGCGGCCGTCGTCGGTGCTCGATTGTGTGCCGTAATAGGCGATGGTCATGCCGGCGCAGTCCACTTCGCCGACGCTGAAGGTGGTGGAGCGGTCCAGGTGACGCTCCAGTACCACGCCCTGTTGCGCCAGTTCCGCCGCCGGCACCGCGGCCACGGCGGCCTCGAGCGCCTGGGCATCGCGCAGCAGCAACTGCCCGTGTCCGCCGATGCCGCTGGGCAGTTTCAGGCGCACTTGGCCGTCGCCGCACAAGCGCGCATAGGCCACCAACGCGTCGGCCGCCGAAAACGCGGTGTAGCCGGGCAACGTCGCTTCGGCCAGCGCCGTGCCCAGCGTGTGCTGCCATCCCGCTGGCGCGGCCGCGTCGTCGGCGACCAGCGGATGGCTGATCGCCTTGGTCGCGACGAACGCGTGCGGAACCACGCCACCGAGCAGGTCTGCGGCAGAGCCTATGCCGAGGTGCTGCGCCTGCGCCGCGGTGAGCGTGTCGTCGGGGATGTAGAAGGCGCTGCCCGCCCTGCCCGGGTCGTGCAGCGGCAGGCGCATCAGCCGCGCCACTTCGGCGGCGATCCAGGCATGCGTCGCCGCCTCGTGCCCGTCCGGCGGATGCGCGCGGACGTTGCAGCGGCGAACATGCGCGTGTGCGGCGAACGGCGCCATGCGGGGGGCTCCATTCGAGGCCGACAGGAGGTCAAGCATGGATGGACCAGTACAGCAGCCCACCCATCGCCAGGACGAGCAACGCCGCCGCCACGCGCCACCCACGCGGCACGCTGGCACGCAACTGCGACCACCAGGCCGCGGCTTCCGAGGTGCCGACCGGAGGCGCGCTGGACCGGGGTGGCGGGCGCGATGGCGAGGCGGAATGGCGGGAGGGGGCGGCCATGCGTCCCAGGCTCTCCGCGACGGCGTTGGAAACGGGTGAACGCCGCGTGCCGGGCGCGTCAGTATGCGGCGCGCAGCGCAGCGGTGGCGTGGAGCAACGACGCGGGCACGCCCAGCCAGGGCGTTGTTTGCTTCGGACGCTACGTTACGCAGGCAAGGACGGCGCCAGCGCCTGCGCGTCGATGCGGTGCTTGCCGGCCAGCGACTGCATCCCCTGCCGCGTGGCCTGCACCGCACTGGCATAGCCGCTGCGCCACAGCTGCGCACGCACCTGGCGCGAGGAGGCGTCGGCCAGCGCCAGGGCGAACACCTGCACGCGCGGATCGGCCAGCATCGCGCGGTCCAGGAGCGGCTGTTCCAGCGCGATGACGTCCACCGGCGCCAGCCAGGCATCGGCGACCAGTTCGGCGATGCCGATCCGATGCGAAAGCTGATGCATGGCGCTCAGCGTCTCGTGCAGCAACTCCAGATACGCCCATTGCCACAGCGCCGCCTTGCGCTGCGGATCGACTTGGTCCAATGCGGACAGGGCATCGTCGACATGGTCGATGCGTAAGTCGTTCATTCGCCGGCGCTCCACGTCGCGCAATCCAATGGTCACATTCTGCGCGCAAATGGTGAGCGATGTGTGAGCCGCGGCCTGCCGCGCGACGGACGGCGCCCGCCGTGGCTCGGTTCCGCTATCTGCCAGGCGCGGCCCGCCATGGACGTGCGGAACCAGGGCTCACCGCGGCCGGTGTGACCCGGGGCTGGCCGCGGACGCACTTCGCCGCCGCGGCCAGCCCCGGGTCACGCCGTGGCATCGCCCCAGCGCGTTCCGTGCGGTGCGCGGCCGAGCGCGCCGGCATGCTGTGCGCGATGCAATGACGCCATGCCCACGCAGCATAACGGCATGATCCGCAACGGCGCCCGCCCGCCGGCCGTCATTCCATGCCGTCCTGCCGCGAGGAGTCCCGGATGCACGTGCACCCCTGGCTGTTGCCGCCACACGACTGGGTCCCCAACCATCCGTTCCTGCCGGTCCTGCTGTATCGCGCGGTGGAGCGCGCCGGCGACGCCGAGGCCTTCGAGCGCCGCTTCGCCGAGCATGGCTGGCCGCCGCAGTGGCGCGACGGTGTCTACGATTACCATCACTACCATTCCACCGCGCACGAAGTCCTGGGCGTCGCCCGCGGCACCGCGCGTCTGGTCCTCGGCGGCCCTGACGGCCCCGAAGCGGAGCTGGCGACCGGCGACGCCCTCCTGCTGCCGGCCGGCTCCGGCCACTGCTGCCTCAGGTCCAGCAGCGACTTCCTGGTCGTCGGCGCCTATCCCGCCGGGCAGGACTGGGACATCTGCCGGCAAGCGCCCAGCGCCGGGATGCTGGAGCGCATCGCACGGGTGCCATTCCCGGCCAGCGACCCGGTCGCCGGCGCGCATGGTCCGTTGCTCGACTACTGGAAGAGGCCTGCGTAATCCCCAGGAACACGCTTGCGGCACCACGCTGCCGTCCTCCCGGCATCCCTGGAGCAATCGCTTGAAAGGGCCGCTGGCAGCAGCAAGCGTTCGGCAAGGCGTTCGACGCGGATCCCAGGGCCACCGCCGGAGGAGATGACCAACATGCTCACCCGAGACGCGTTGGTCGCCGCGCCGGCCGGCGGTGCCGACGCCATGGAGAAACGTACCGACGCGATGCCCAACGACCTGGACCAGCGCATGGACGCGTGCGGCAAATCGCCGGACCACCGCCTGCCGATGCGCCGATGCGCCGCGTCAGGCGCTACGCGAACATCACGACGCGCCTGCCACAGGCGCATCCGCCGACGGAATGAAGTTGCTCACCGCCACAGCGCAGCCAGATGAAACCCGCTGGTGCCACACCACCGCCGATGCGCGAGTTCGAGCGTCGCAGGGAGCACAGGGAGACCGACGCGACGGCGCGGTCGTCCCTGATTCCTCGCCCCTGTCCCTGGCTGCCTAGCCTGCACTCATGCGCCGCTGGCTTGCCAGACCGTACCCGCCGGATCGAACTCGGCGGTGGCCAGGGCCGGCGCTCGCCAGCCGAAGCCGCAGACCACCAGCGGCCCTTCGCGCAGGGGGTCCATACCGAATGCCTGTTCGATATCCACCTCGTTGATCGCGGAGGTCACGAACGCGCCCCACTGCGCCTGTGTCGCGCATAGGTACAGCAACTGCGACAGATGCCCGACGTCCAGCAGCAAGGCACGGTACGCCTTGGGATGGTGGCGGTACTTCCAGTACATGCGCGCATAGCGCGGCGCCATCACCACCAACACCGGCGCGTCGGCGAACCAGTACTGGCCGGCCACCGCGGTCCGCGCCAACGCGTCCAATGCGATGTCCGGCGCCGGTAGCGGCTCCAAGGCGTGATCGACTGGATGGTAGTGATACAGGCCGGGGGCCAGGCCCTGGACACGTTGCACGATCAGGTAGGCCTCGGTGGCATGCAGCCCGCCACCGGAGGGAGCGTTCTTCTTCAGGAAGGCGGCCACGCCATCGGCGACCACCCTGGCGCGCGCCGAAAAGACACGCTGTATCAGCTGCGCGAACGCGGCCAGCGGCAGCGGCCGCGCGGTGTCGAAATTGCGGCAGGTGGCGCGCCGCGCCAGTAACGCATCGAAGTCGTCTTCCTGCTCGCGCGGCAGCGGCAGGCGCGCGGCAGGCGCGCAACGCTCCCCCACTTCCGCCGGCGGCGCGCCGAGCTTCTCGTACAGACCGGCAACCGTGGTCAACCCATTGGCCTCCATCGCCACGACGCTGTCGCTGCCTTGCCAGCGGCCGAGCCGGTGCATCAACGCCGCCGGACCCCACCAATACGCCGCGCGCATGGCGGCATCGCGTTCGGCGAAATCCGGCTGCGCCGCGTCGGCATCGCATAGCAGCAGGCCGATCCGGAGCAAACGCGCGCACGCGGCGGCGCAATCCGGCGGCAAGGCCTGCGCGTCGGTCCAGTCGCCGGCGCTGAGCAAGCCCAGCAGTTCGCGCTCCGGCGCATCCACTTCCACCTCGTGGTCCAGATGCGGCGCCAGGGCCACCCATTGGCGTTCGCGCACCAGACCACTGCCGCCGGCGAGCAGCGATGCCATGTCGAAGCGGCTGACCTCGCGCGGTTCGAGGAATAGATGGAAGCAACGGCGGACGCGCATGCAGGAAGACCGGCTCAATTGATAGGCGATTATGCCGATAGAGTGTGTGGATGCGAGTCACGCACCGCACCGTCCGTCCATCACCTTACTGAGAGATGACATCACCATGACTACCCCGCGCCACGATCCGTTGCCCGCCGACATCGCCGACCGCCTGCTGGAGTTGCTGAGCACCGACGACGCGTTCCGCGCCAGCTTCCAGGAAAATCCGGTCGCCGCCCTTGCCAGCCTCGGCTACACGCCGGCCGACCAGGCACTGGCCGCGGATCCGGCGCCGCCCAAGCCGGGCGCCCCGTTCTACTGCATGACCTCGCAGGAGCTGGCGTCGAAGGAAGAAATCGCCAAGGCGCGCAAGGAACTGGTTAGCCACCTGACGGTGGACGGCAACCATCACGTCGTCTTCTGCTTCGAAGCCGGCAAGGTCGCCTCGACCGTTTCTCTCAAGTAAGCCGGCATCGCGGCGCTCGGCCAGGCGGCGAACAGCACATCGAGTCGCCGCCGCGCATCCGCAGCCCTGTCCAGATCCGACAGGGCTTGCGCGGCCCAGCGATCGGCCATCCGCGTATCGGCGACATTCAAGGCCTGCAACGACTGCGACAGCGAGGCCTCGCCATAGGCCAGGCCGCGGTGCTGGCCGATCCAGTCCGCCTGCGCCAGCGCCTGGCGATGCTCGCCCGCGTCCTGCAAGGCGTGATACAGCGCGACCCGTGTCTGCAGCAAATCGTCATCGCGTGGAGCCAGCAGAGCCAACGCCTGCGCATGCTCGCCGCGCAGGCGGTGCTGCCCCGCCTGGACGATGCGCGCCAGCTTGCCCAGTGTCGGGACCGACGCACCGTCCACCCACGGGCCGACCACCTGCAGCGCGCGCGCGGACAACGCGTCGTCGCCAAGGCGCTGTGCCAGATAGGCGGCGGCGAGAATGAGCCCTGCACGATCGCTGGCATACGGCTCGCCAGGAAGCGCACGCGCCTGCCTTTGCAGTTGCGCGTTCTGCCATTGCCGCAGTCGCGGCAGCACCGTGCCGGAAGGTTCGGTCAGCGCCTGCACCGACAACTGCACGAAGCCGAACTGGGCCTGGGTGAACTCGTTGGCCGGGCCGCTGGCCTTGATCGCGGCGTCGAGCTCGGTGGCGACCTCGGTCCATTTGCCCTGGTCCACCATGAGCGCGACCAGGTCCAGGCGCGGCACCATGTCGTCGTCGGCATAGCCGCTCTTGGGAATGGCGCGGAGTCGCGCCTCGGCGCCTGCGTAATCGCCCTGCAGCGCCAGCACGTTGGCCAGGCGCCGGCCCGGCCCGCTTTTGTCCTGCAGCGCGATCTGGGTGAACTGCGCCTTGGCTTGCTCCAGCTTTCCCTGGACAAGGTAGATGCGGCCGATGTCGTCGATGGCGACCGACCGGTACGGATCCTGCGCGGTATCGGCGGCGATGGCGTGCGGCAATGCGTCGGCGAACCGATTGGCCTGGAACAGATGCCAGAACGCATTGCCATGGCCGGAGAAGCTGTCGGGATACAGACGCACCAGTTGCTGCCACCCACCCAATGCGGCGGGGCTGTCGCCGAGTTCCGCCGAATAGGCGTCGAGATAGAGCTGGTCGCGCGCCGGCAGGCGCGCCTTGTACGCCAGCGCCTTCTGCAAATACGGCAACGCCGCGGCGCGATCGGACGTCGCCATCAGCACGCGGGCGATGCCGACATAGGCCAAGGCGAACTGCGGATCGAGGTTGATCGCCACACGGAAATTCTGTTCGGCCTGCTTCCAGTTGGCGCTGCCCGTGGCCTCGAGGCCCAGTGCGTATGCGCGCAACGCATCAAGATTGGATGTCGTCACTTGCGGCAACGGCTTGGACGCCTGTTCGACCGACTGGATGGCTTCGCCGAGTTGGCGCCGCAGCTGGCCGCTGACCCCATCGACCGACGCCAGCACCGACTCCAGGCCGCGGCCGGTTTGCGTCTCGGTATACACCGTGGCCTGCGTGGCGGGGTCGACCACTTCCACGGTGACGCGGATGCGTCCGCCCACTTCGGCGACGGTCGGCAGGATCACCGCGCGCGCGCCGTCGCGCAGCGCGATCTCCGAGGCGAGCGCGCGGTCGATCTTGCTGTCCGGGCTGCGCTGCATCCGGCCCAGGGTGTCGCGCACCTTGAGGTCGCTGAGCAGATTGACGTAGCGCGATTGCTCCAGGCTGATCCGGAACGCCTGGTCGAGCGAGGCATCGAGGGTCGCATTGCCGGTGAGGTTGCGCAGATCGCCGACCACGATCCAGTCGCGCTCGGCGAACGCGATTGCCGGTTCCGAACGGCCGAAGAACAGCAGCGCCACCACCACCACCAAGGTCAGCATCGCCTCGGCCAGCAGCGCCGCCGGCCGCCGCCACAGCGGAATGTCGCGCCATGCCTTCGGCGTCGCTTTCGGCGCGCGCAGCGGGGTGTGGCCGATTTCGCCGACCTCGTAGATCTCCTGCGCGGTCGGCACGCCCTTGAAGCGCCAGCGGCCATGCGATTTCCACAACAGGCGCTCGCCGCGCTCGCCCAGTTCGCGCGCGGCGCGGTGGGTCAGCGACTCGGCCACCGCCGACAGCAGGATCTGCCCGGGCCGGGCCAGGGTCATCAGCCGCGCCGCGGTCGGCTTGGCCAGGCCCTCCACTTCCAGCGGCTTGGCCCCCACCTGCACCGCGGCATCGCTGTTGCGCCAGGTCAGCACCTCGCCCACGTGCAGGCCGGCGCGCACCTTCAGGTCGAGCTTGCGCTGCGCGCCCAGTTCGCGCAGGCCGCGGCTGTAGTCCAGGGCGAAGCCGAGGCCGTCGATCGGGCGCTCGAACAGCAGCAGCAGGCCGTCGGACCGGTCGATCAGGCGCCCGCGCCAGCGCTGCTGCAGTTCCAGCACCAGCGCGTCGTGCCGCTTGAACAGCTCGGCGGCGTTGGCGTCGCCGAGCCGCTCCACCAGCGCCATCGAATCGCACAGGTCGGTCAGCAGCAGGGTGCGCAGCTGCGGGACCTCGGGTTGCGGGGAGTGGGCGTCGTTCATGGGCGGCTCGCGGTGGCGCGCGTCAGTCGGGTGGGGAGGCGAGGTCGTGCCAGTAGAGACGGTTGCCGCCGAGGCGCTTGGCCTCGTACAGCGCGGCGTCGGCATTGGCGTACCAGTCGTTCCAGTCCGTCTGCGGATCGACCCGGCTGATGCCGATGCTGACCGGGCAGATGTGCGGCAGCGGATGCGGCACGCCCAGCAGGTTCTGCACGGTGGCGATCACGAACTCGCCGATTCGGCGCAGGTCTTCCACGTTGCCGGTCGCCACCAGCAGGCAGAACTCGTCGCCGCCAAGGCGGCAGGCGATGTCGTCCTGGCCGGCGACCGAGCGCAGGATGTTGGCGACGTTCTGCAGCACGCGATCGCCGACCAGATGGCCGTGCTCGTCGTTGATGTGCTTGAAGCGATCGCAGTCGATCAGCAGCAGGCCCGGCCCCGGCGAACGGCCGTCGCGCCGGCATTCCTGCAGGCGCAGGATCAGGCCGCGGCGATTGTGCAGGCCGGTCAGCTCGTCGGTGCGCACCAGCTCTTCGGTCTGGGTGAGCTGGTGGGTGGTGGCGTAGAGGTTGTCCAGCGCCGCTTCCAGATCGTGGTTGCGGCGGCGCAACTGGCGGATCAGGGTCTGCTCGTTCATCACCACGCGCATGATGGTCCGGCGCAGGAAGTAGGCGACCAGGCCCGGGTCGCGCTCCACCAGGCGCTGGAAATCGTCGTGGTCCAGTTCGACCAGCACGCCGTCGCTGGCGGCGATCGCATCGGCGCTGCGCATGTGGTTGCCGATCAACAAGCCCAGTTCGCCGAAGAACTCCCCATGCCCGAGATGCTTGACCACCAGGTCCTCGCCAAAATCCAGATCGATCACACCGCTACTGATCACGAACATGGCGCTGCCGCCATCGCCGCGACGGAACAGCACGTCGCCGGCGCGCACGCTGCGCGCGCGGCCGAACTCGGAAAACAGGCGCAACTCCGCCGCAGTCAGCACCGCCAGTTCGCTGGGTTTGGGAGCGCCTGGACCGACCGTCGGAATTTTCTCGCGTATGTTGGATGCGGCGCTGTCGCGGCTCATCCGGCCCCCAGTGGCTCCTGGCGCGTACGCCATCGTGAAGAAAGCATAGCATCCGGGCGCCACATTCGCGGTGCATCACAGCCGGTCTCGCGTATTCCGGAGAACGCATATCGGTGGGAATTGCGCGGTCGGCGGCCCGTCTCCCCGACGCGTCGCCGTGTTGTCGCACTTGGTAGACAAGCGCGCCTTGCGCGGCCGCCACCTCGGCCGTCGCGCATGCCTCGCGCACGGACAAAAAAAAGCCCGGGCGAACCCGGGCTCTCCCCTCCCTCGGGGACGGCGACAACGGCGGCCTGGCTGCAGGTCAGGCGGCCTTTTCGCCGTGGAACTGTTCCTCCTCCGTCGACCCCTTCAAGGCGGTGGTGGAGGACTGGCCCTGCTGGATCGCCTGGGTCACCGCATCGAAGTAGCCGGTGCCGACCTCGCGCTGATGCTTGACCGCGGTGAAGCCACGGTCGGCGGCGGCGAACTCGGCCTCCTGCAGTTCGACGAAGGCGCTCATCTGCCGGCGCGCATACCCGTGCGCCAGGTTGAACATCGAGTAGTTCAGCGCGTGGAAGCCGGCCAGGGTGATGAACTGGAACTTGTAGCCGTAGCTGGCGATCTCGCGCTGGAACTTGGCGATGGTGGCGTCGTCCAGGTTCTTCTTCCAGTTGAAGCTGGGCGAGCAGTTGTAGGCCAGCAGCTTGCCGGGGAACTTGGCGTGGATCGCCTCGGCGAACTTGCGCGCGAACTCCAGGTCCGGCTTGCCGGTCTCGCACCAGATCAGGTCGGCGTAGGGCGCGTAGGCCAGGCCGCGGCTGATCGCCTGGTCCAGGCCCTTGTTGGTGCGGAAGAAGCCTTCGACGGTGCGCTCGCCGGTGGTGAACGGGCGATCGTTGGGGTCGATGTCGCTGGTCACCAGGTCGGCGGCCTCGGCATCGGTGCGCGCCACCAGCAGGGTCGGCACGCCCATCACGTCGGCGGCCAGGCGCGCGGCGTTGAGCTTCTCGATCGCCTCGCGGGTCGGCACCAGCACCTTGCCACCCATGTGCCCGCACTTCTTCACCGAGGCCAACTGATCCTCGAAATGCACGCCGGCCGCGCCGGCCTCGATCATCGCCTTCATCAGCTCGAAGGCGTTGAGCACCCCGCCGAAGCCTGCCTCGGCGTCGGCCACGATCGGCTGCAGGAAATCGATCTCGTCCTTGCCTTCGGCGTGGTGCAGCTGGTCGGCGCGCAGCAGGGTGTTGTTGATGCGCTTGACCACCGCCGGCACCGAGTCGGCCGGGTACAGCGACTGGTCCGGGTACATCTGCCCGGCCAGGTTGGCGTCGGCGGCCACCTGCCAGCCGGACAGGTAGATGGCGTTGAGCCCGGCCTTGACCTGCTGCATCGCCTGGTTGCCGGTCAGCGCGCCCAGCGCGTTGACGAAGTCCTTCTCGTGCAGGTACCTCCACAGCTTCTCGGCACCGAGCCGGGCCAGCGAATGCTCCACGTGCACCGTGCCGCGCAGGCGCACCACGTCGGCGGCGGTGTAGTTGCGGGCGATCCCGGCCCAGCGCGGATCGGTGTCCCAGACGTGCTGGAGTTGTTCGGCGGTCTGCAACGTGGTGCTCATCTTGCGTTCTCCTCGGAATGGATGCAGCGATGAAACGGTGGAACGTCGTGTCGAAAGAAAGCCTGGAAATCGTCGGGCGCAGGCAAGCCGCTCTCACGACTCCCCAATCCCGGCTTCAGTCGATCATCTGGTAGGCAGGCAAGGTCAGGAATTCGGCCAGTTCGTCGCTGCGGGTCAGCCGGTCCAGCAACGCGATCGCATCGTCGAGGCGATTGCCGCCGGGCAGCAGCGCTCGCTCGCCCAGGCGCGCGGGCAACTGGCGCATGCAGGTGTCGAACAGCGCGAAGTCGATCGCGGTGCCGTCGTCCAGGTGCAGGCCGCCCACGTGCAGCCACTGCCACAACTGGCTGCGGCTGATCTCGGCGGTGGCGGCGTCCTCCATCAGGTGGTGGATCGGCACGCAGCCGTTGCCGTCCAGCCACGCCGCCAGGTAGCGCACGCACACTTCGATGTTGCCCTCGAAGCCGGCGCGGGTGATGGTGCCGGCGGACGGCGCGATCAGGGTGTCGCGGTCGGCCTGCACGTCCTCGCGCCGCACCGCGTGCTGGTTCGGCGTGCGCATGTGCTCGTCGAAGATGGCGCGGGCGATCGGGATCAGCGCCGGGTGCGCCACCCAGGTGCCGTCGTGGCCGGCGCTGACTTCGCGCAGCTTGTCCGCCCGCACCCGCGCCATCGCCTGCTCGTTGGCCGCCTCGTCGTGGCCGATCGGGATCTGCGCGGCCATGCCGCCCATCGCATGCGCGCCGCGGCGATGGCAGGTGCGGATCAGCAGTTCCGAATACGCCTTCAGGAACGGCTGGGTCATGGTCACCTGGCCGCGCTCGGGAAGCACCCGGTCCGGATGCCGGCGGAAGGTCTTCAGGTAGGAAAAGATGTAGTCCCAGCGCCCGCAGTTCAGGCCGACGATGCGCTCGCGCAGCGCATGCAGGATCTCGTCCATCTCGAACACCGCCGGCAGCGTCTCGATCAGCACGGTGACCTTGATCTGGCCCTGCGGCAGGCCCAGCATCGCCTCGATGTGCGACAGCGCGGCCTCCCACAGCGCGGCCTCCTCCATCGACTGCAGCTTGGGCAGGTACAGGTACGGGCCGCGGTCCTTGGCCTGCAGCGCGCGGCCGTTGTGGAAGGCGAACAGCGCCGCGTCGAACAGGCCGCCGGCCAGCGGCTGGCCATCGACCAGCACGTGCTTCTCGTCCAGGTGCCAGCCGCGCGGGCGCACGATCAGCACCGCCTGCTCATCAAAGGGCTTGAGCGCGTAGCGCTTGCCCGGGCTGCCGTCGCGCGCCGGCGGCGCGGTGAAGGTCAGGGTGCCGGCCACCGCCTCGGCCAGCGCGCGCTGCCCGGCGACCAGGTTGCGCCAGGTCGGCGCGGTCGAGTCCTCGAAGTCGGCCATGTACACCTTGGCGCCGGAGTTCAGCGCATTGATGACCATCTTCGGATCGGTCGGGCCGGTGATCTCGACGCGGCGGTCCTGCAGCGCGGCCGGCAGCGGCGCCACGCGCCAGTCGCCATCGCGGATCGCCTGGGTGTCGGCGCGGAAGTCCGGCAGGCCGCCGCCGTCGAAATAGGCCTGGCGCTCGCGCCGCGCCGCCAGCCGCGCCTGGCGCTCCGGCTCGATCGCGCGGTGCAGCGACACCAGCAGGGCCAGCGCCGCCGGCGGCAGCAGGGCGTCCTGGCCGGCCAGGGCGGCGGTCAGGGTGATGCCCGGGGTGGGCCGCTCGGGGGCGGCGGGAGTGGTGGCGAAGGCGGCGGCGGACATGGTGGGGTTCCTCGGTATTTCCGGGCCCCTACCGTGCTTCCGCAGCAACTATTTGACAATGCAGTTTTGTCAATGCATTAAATAAGCTTGCCTTATAGTTGTCACGCCATGCCTATGCGCGACGCCGCAACCCCTCGATTTCCTTACAAATCCGACCGGCTCAAGCCGCTGCGCGCGTTCTGCCAGACGGTGCGCCTGGGCTCGGTCTCACGGGCCGCCGAGGCGCTGTTCGTCAGCCAGCCGGCGGTGACCCTGCAGTTGCAGGCACTGGAGCGCGAACTGGGCGTGGTGCTGCTGGAGCGCAGCGGGCGGCGCCTGATCCCCAGCCGCGAAGGCCAGCTGCTGTACGAGATGGCGCAGCCGCTGGTGGAGAGCCTGGACCGGCTGGAGGCCGATTTCCGCGAGAAGGCGCGCGGACTGGACGCGGGCGAGCTGAACATCGCCGCCAACAGTTCCACCATCCTGTACCTGCTGCCGAAAATCGTGGAGAACTTCCGCGCCCGCCATCCCGAGGTGCGCCTGACCCTGCACAACGCGATCAGCGCCGACGGCACCGACCTGCTGCGCGAGGATGCGGTGGACCTGGCGGTGGGTTCGATGCTGGACGTGCCGGCCGACCTCAGCTACGCGCCGGTGTACCGCTTCGAGCAATTGCTGATCGCCCCGCGCGACCATCCGCTGGCGAGCAAGTCCAAGCTGACCCTGGACGACCTGTCGCCGTATCCGCTGATCCTGCCGCCCAAGCGCCAGGTGACCTACCGCCTGGTCGACCTGGTGTTCCAGCAGGCGCGCGTGCCGTACACGGTGGCGCTGGAAGTCGGCGGCTGGGAGGTCATCAAGCAGTACGTGGCGATGGGCATGGGCATCTCCATCGTCAGCTCGATCTGCGTCACCGACGCCGACCGCGCCAAGCTGGCCACGCGTTCGCTGGGCGACTACTTCCCCACCCGCAGCTACGGCGTGGTGGTGCGCAAGGGCAAGTACCTGTCGGCACAGGCGCGCGCCTTCATCGAACTGATCCAGCCGGACCTGTTCACCCCGCGCGGCTACGACGAGAGCGGGCCGTCGGAGCGCTGACCACGGCGGCGCCATCGGCGAAGGCAGCGGCACCTTCTGCTACCTTCACCGGCCGCCCGCCGTATCTCGACCGCACGTGTCCCTGCCCTCCCGCTACGCCGAACTCGACGCACCGCCGGCACTGCGCGACCGCCTGCGCTGCAGCTGGCGCTTCCGCCAGGGCGATGCCGATCCGTCGCCGACACAGGTGCTGCCCGACGGCTGCGTGGACCTGATCTGGGACGGGCGCGCGCTGTTCGTCGCCGGGCCCGACCGCCGCGCTAGCGACGCGACGCTGGCGCCGGGCAGCGTGTTGACAGGCGTGCGCCTGGCCGCTGGTGCGGGCACGGGCCTGCTGGGCGTGCCGCTGCACGCCATCGCCGACCAACGCATCGCGCTGGAGGCGCTGTGGGATGGCCGCGGCCGCGACTGGCAGGCGCGCCTGGAGGACGGCGCCGAGCCGCTGGCGGTGCTGCATGCGCTGTGCGCCAGCCGTCCGCTCGCCACCGACGCGGCGATGGCCTGGGTCTTCGCGCGACTGGCTGGCGACGATGCGCCACGCCTGGCCGACCTGCTGCGCGACCTGGGCATCAGCGAGCGCGCGCTGCGACGCCGCTGCCAGGACGCGTTCGGCTACGGCGCCAAGACCCTCCAGCGCATCCTGCGCCTGCAACGCTTCCTGCGCCTGGCCACCGACCATCCCACGCTGACCGCCGCCGCCCTGCACGCCGGCTACGGCGACGCCCCGCATCTGGTCCGCGACAGCCGCCAGCTGACCGGCCTCAGCCCGCGCGAGTTGGTGCGGCGGCACGCGCGCTGACAGGGTCCGCGAACGACGAAAAGCACGCTGTAGAGCGGCTTCAGCCGCGACGGGCGCTATCGGGAACGCGTCGCGGCTGAAGCCGCTCCTACAGGCACGTGCCTCTGAAATTGCTTCGAAACGGGCGCCACGGGCCGCAGATTGGGGATTAGGGATTCGCAAGAGCAAAAGCCTCTCCGCCACGGCTCCCCTCTTTTACGACTCCCCAATCCCGAATCCCGAATTCCCAGCCTGCTACCGTGCCGCCAGACACGATGACCCGAGTGCCACATGGCCAGAGATGCAGGCTTGGAACACATGCTGCGCGACGCGCTTGGCGCGCGGCCGGATCTGACCGAGAAGCCGATGTTCGGTGGCTGGGTCTGGCTGCTGCACGGCCATCTGCTGTGCGGCGCGCGCGAGGATGGCGTGCTGGTGCGGCTCGGCAAAGGCAACGACGCGTGGGCGTTGGCACTGCCCGGGATCGAGCCGATGCGCTCGCGCAGCCGGGCGATGGCCGGCCGGATTCGCGTGGCTCCGGAAACCTTCGCCGATGACGCGCTCGCCGCGCGCCTGCTGCGCGAGGCCATCGCGTTCGTCCAGACGCTGCTGCCGAAATGAATCCGGCGCGGTGCGTTCGCACGCAGCGCGATCAGCGCCCGCGCAGCCTGGCACGGCGCAGGCGCGCGCAAGGATCGGCAACGTGACACGGTTCAGGGTGCGGCGACGATGGTGCCCTGCGCCACTGCGCACAGACGTTCGCTGTCTTCCTCGACCGAGACGATATCGCAGCGGCACACCGCCTGGCGCTTGCCCTGCCCGAGCGTCTGCGCGCGGGCGATGAGCCGGGTGCCGCGTGCCGGACGCAGGTAGTTGATCTTGAACTCGGCGGTCAGCGCATCGCCTTCCAGCGCCAGCCCGCCGGCGAACGTCAGCGCATTGTCGGCGAGGTAGCTCAGCACGCCGCCATGCGCGAAGCCGTGCTGCTGGCGCAGTTCGTCGCGCATGTCGATCACGATCTCGACCTGTCCCTCGCTGATCGCGCCCAGCCGCGCGCCAAGCAGGCGACTGAAGGCTTGTGCATCGAAGATCCGACGCGCCAGTGCCTGGATGTCCATGCCATTGCTCCCTCGTTGCGCGACACCGCCGCACATCCATCATCGCCGGGATCGCCCGGGCATGTCGCGCGGCGACGCAATGGCCGTTTTCGCCAAGCCGGCGCCATCCGCGCGATGGATACTGTCGGCTCTTCCCCAGGAGCCGCCCATGTCCCGCGCCGAGCAACAGCACCGCATCGACTATCTGGAATTCGCCGTCGCCTCGATCGCCGCGGCCAAGGCCTTCTACGGCCAGGCCTTCGACTGGAGCTTCCAGGACTACGGACCGGACTACTGCGAGTTCCGCGACGGCCGCCTCAGCGGCGGCTTCTTCCACGGCACCGCGCAGCCCGGCGGCGCGCTGGTGGTGCTGTACTCCAACGACCTGGCCGACACCCAGGCGCGCATCGAGGCGGCCGGCGGCCGCATCGTGCGGCCGCTGTTCGCCTTCCCCGGCGGGCGCCGTTTCCATTTCGCCGATCCCGACGGCTACGAACTGGCGGTGTGGTCGGAAGTCTGACCCGCGCCTGGCGGCGGACGCCCCGCGCGGCTGCGCACCGGCATCGCCGCGCGCGCGTAGCGCTCAGCCGCGCGCGTAGCGCTGCAGGAACATCTCCACCGCCGACTCCGCCACCTGCGCCTGCTGCGCGGCGCTCAGCGGCAGCTGGCCCATCGCGATCTGCGGCCAGAACGCGAAGCCCTTGACCAGCGCCTCCAGCTGCTGCGCCGCGAACGCCGGGTCCAGCGGCTGCAGGCGGCCATCGTCCAGCGCCGCGCGGATCCACAGCGTGGCGCCCTCTTCCTTGCTGCCCAGTTGCGCGATCAGTTCGCGGGCGCGCTCGGGCGAGTGCACGCCGCGCGCGATCGCCACGCGCGAGAGGTCGATGAAGTCGGGGTCGTCGAGCAGCCGCAGTTTCTGCTGCAGCAACTGCAGCAACTGGTCGCGCAGCGGTCGATCCGGCCGATACGGCACGCTGAGCATGTCCGCGCTGCGCTGCCACAGCCGCTGCAGGATCTCGGCGAACAAGGCGTCCTTGCTCGGGAAGTGGTTGTAGACGGTGCGCTTGGACACGCCGGCGCTGGCGGCGATGCGGTCCATGCTGGTGGCGTCGAAGCCCTGGCTGCGGAACTCGGCGATCGCCGCCTCCAGGATGGCCTGGCGCTTGCGCTCGGTCAGGCGCGCCGGGCGCGGCGCGGGGGCGGATGAACTGGGCATGCGGGCATTTTACACCGGGCGGTTTACTTTCCAGAAAAGGAAACTACACTGTGCAGTGTAATTCTTCCGGTGTCCGCCGGATGCCCTTCCCCCGATGGAGCCCCGCCGTGCTCGCTTCCGCCTGCCAACCGTGCCGCCCGCCGTCCTACGCCGACTCGCCGCAATACCACCGAGGCCGCTTCCGCAATGCGGTCTCCACCGCGACCGCGTCATTGGGCTTCTTCCCGACGCTGCGCCTGATGTGGCAATTCCTGTTCGACAAGCCGGCAAATACGGTGCCGTCGGCGCCGCTGCCGGTGCTGCCGCTGACCCGCGCGCAGTTGCTGTCCGCACCGGAGCAGAGCCTGTTCCGGCTCGGCCACTCCACGGTGCTGATGAAGCTGCGCGGCGGCTTCTGGCTGACCGACCCGGTCTTCTCCGAGCGCGCCTCGCCGTTCGCCTTTGCCGGCCCGAGGCGCTTCCACGCGCCGCCGATCGCGCTGGACGCGCTGCCGCCGATCGCCGGGGTGATCCTCTCGCACAACCACTACGACCACCTGGACCGCGCCACCATCGTGCGCCTGGCCGATCGCGTCGGCGTGTTCGTGACGCCGCTGGGCGTGGGCGACCTGCTGCTGCGCTGGGGCGTGGACCCGGCCAAGGTGCGGCAACTGGACTGGTGGCAATCGACCACGGTGGACGGGGTGACGCTGACCGCGACACCGTCGCAGCACTTTTCCGGACGCGGATTGTTCGACAGCGGCCGCTCGCTGTGGTGCTCGTGGGCGATCCAGGAGCGCGCGCTGAAGATCTTCTTCAGCGGCGACAGCGGCTACTTCGACGGCTTCAAGGCGATCGGCCGGCGCCTGGGGCCGTTCGACCTGACCCTGATGGAAACCGGCGCCTACGACGTGCAATGGCCGCACGTGCACATGCAGCCGGAGCAGAGCCTGCAGGCGCACCTGGACGTGCGCGGGCGCACGCTGCTGCCGATCCACAACGGCACCTTCGATCTCGCTTTGCACACCTGGCACGAACCGTTCGAGCGCATCGTCGCGCTGGCCGCGACCGCCGGCGTGCCGCTGGCGACGCCGCGCATGGGCGAGCGGGTGGACATGGCGCAGCCGGCGAACGACGAGCGCTGGTGGCGCGCACCGGCGCAGGACGTGGCGCCATGAGCCGCTGGACCCTGGCCGAGCTGCCGCCGCAGCGCGCGAAGCTGGCGATCGTCACCGGCGCCAGCCCGGGCGGGCTGGGCTACGAAACCGCGCTGGCGCTGGCCGGCGCGGGCGCCAGCGTGGTGCTGGCCGCACGCAACCCGGCCAAGGGCGAGACCGCGCGGCAGGCGGTGCTGGCCGCGCATCCGGCGGCCGACGTGCGCGTGGAAGCCCTGGACCTGGCGCAGTTGGCCTCGGTGGCCGCCTTCGCGCAGCGGATCGCGGCGCGCTCCCCGCGGCTGGACCTGCTGATCAACAACGCCGGGGTGATGGCGCCGCCGCAACGGCAGACCACCGCCGACGGCCTGGAGCTGCAGTTCGGCAGCAACTACCTCGGCCACTTCGCATTGACCGCGCGGCTGCTGCCGCTGCTGCGCGCCGCGCCGGGCGCGCGGGTGGTGAACCTGTCGAGCCTGGCGCACCACACCGGCCGCATCAACTTCGACGACCTGCAGAGCGAGCGCCCGTATCGGCCCTGGCAGGCCTACGCCCAGTCCAAGCTGGCGATGCTGATGTTCGCGCTGGAACTGCAGCGGCGCAGCGACGCACAGGGCTGGGGCATCCGCGCGCCCGCCGCGCATCCCGGCATCGCGCAGACCGCGCTGATCGCCAACGGCCCGGACGGCGCCGGGCGCCGCAGCGCGGCCGGCGTGGCGACCCGGCTACTGGCCCCGTGGATCAGCCATTCCGCCGCCGCCGGGGCATTGCCCACGCTCTACGCCGCGACCGCGCCGCAGGCCGAGGGCGGCGGGTACTACGGGCCGGACGGCCTGTTCGAGCTGAAAGGCGACCCGGCGCCGGCCAGGATCGGCCGGCGGGCGCGCGATCCGCAGGTGGCCGCGCGGCTGTGGGAGGTGTCGTGCACGCTCGCCGGGGTCGCGTTCTGACCACGGCGACGCGCGCCCTGGCGACGGGGCGATCCGGCGCCGGCGCCGCGGGTCACAACCGCGTCCACTCCAGGCCTTCGCCACGGCGGTAGTACACCGCCAGCGCCTTGCCGTAGACGCTGTCGGCATCGACGAAGCCGAAAAAGCGGCCGTCCAGGCTATCGCCGCGATGGTCGCCGACCGCCAGCAGCTTGCCGGGCGGCACGCGCACGTCGTACAGATCCGGGCCGCCGCCGTCGTCCAGGTCCAGCTGCGCGATGCGGTCGCCGAACAGCTCCTTGTCGCCCTCGTGGCCGATCTGCAACGGCTGGCCGTTGATCCACAGGTGGCCATCGCGCATGTCCACGCGGTCGCCGGCCACCGCCACCACGCGCTTGATCAGGCGGGTGCCGTCGCGTGGCGAGTCGAACACCGCCACATCGCCGCGCTGCGGGTGGCCGCGCTCGAGCACGCGCCAATCGGTGAACGGCACGCGCAGGCCGTAGGCGCTCATGTCGACCGCAACGCGGTCGCCAGGCTGCAGGGTCGGCTGCATCGAGCCGCTCGGGACCACGTAGTGATTGGCGAACGAGGACCGTGCGGCGGTGAGCAGCAACAGCATCACCGCGATCGGCAGCAGTTCCTTGCGCGTCCAGCGCACGGCGCGTTGCAGGCGGGAGTCTTGCGGAGCGATCGAGGTCATGCGGCACCTGGGGAAGTCGGGCAGGAATGCATCGTGGCGATGCCAGCACGACAGTGCGCGCATGGTCGCGTGGCTCGCCAGTGACGGAAGGCATGGGTGGCGATTGGCCATCAGTCCGCGGACACGGACGCACCGTTGACTAGGGCGGCTGTCGGGGGCTGAAGCCCCTCCCACAGTGCATCCAGCCGGCATCCGCCTGTGTTTCGCCTCGCCCCCAGACCATCGTTCGCCCGCGGAGCCGCTTGGAGGCTGGAGCCTGGAGATTGTCGGTAGGTGGCTGGACGCATGACGCGCGCACCGCACGTGGCGACCGATCTGTCGGAGCGCTAGGATCTTCTGCGCAGCACGGACTGCTTGACCTCCGCCGCAACGAAAAACGGGACGGCCATGGCCATCCCGTTCTCAATCACCGCCTGCAGCGAAGTGCGCTCAGTTCTTCAGCCCACGATTTTCCAGGGATGCATCAGGGTCGATGCATCAGGGTCAGAGTGCACTTTCCCGCGCCGCAACCACGCTGACAAGCGGCTATCACAGAGGCCGGCTTGGGCCCACCTGCTGCGCAGTCTGCTGTTGCCTCATCTCCACCTGCTGCTGGCGGACCTGCTCCACCTTGATCTGCTCGGCCTGGACAAGACTCTGCTCGGCCGGCTGTTGCGCCGCTTCCCGTCCATCCACACGGGCATGGAAGAATGGCAACTTGTCGCCAAACGGCGCATACATCGCCAACACGCTCTCAGTCCCGTCCTTGCCCAGCGCGCCGGTGATCCGGTCTACCCGTTTTACCAAAGGATCCTCAGCCTGCTGCTTATAAAGTGCAGCGGTCACGTTGCGGCTCTCTTCGTCGTTCCAGTTCCCTGTCCCCCGCACCCACTCATGAATCCGCCGATAGGTGCCGTGGTCAGCATGTTCGGACTGGTCCGCCAAAACAGGTGAAGCCGGCGAAGGAACCGCGGGCGCTATCTCCGGTCTTTGGCGGGGCCGCCCGAGTTGACGCACTTCGACTTGTTCCTGGCGACCGTGGGATGCATCCACGAAACCGAACGTCTTGTTCTCGCCCCCCAGGTCGAGCCCGGCCGCCTCCAGTTGCGGCTTGTCAACGCCGAGTTCCGCCAAGTCGTAACCCAGCTGTGGCATGGTGTGGGCCGCGGAAGCAGCGCGCTCGCGCCATATCTGTGCGCCGGCACTGACCGTATAGGCTGCGTAGTAGCCCGAATAATTGGACGTACCCTGCGCTCCAAGGCTTCTGTCGCTTTTATCGAAATGGCAGATGGCGACCGCTTCGATGGCGGGACTGCTGATCCCGTTCTCGACCCGCTGCAGACCACGGGGATCCAGGTGTATGCCCGGCGCAAGCTCGCCATCCTTTACACATGCCGTTGTAGGCTCCAAGCGGCGTAGCAGCTCACTCCGGTTGACCTCTCCGGTTGTCGTGGTGACGCGGCTGACCACGGCATTCATGCTTATTAACTCGGCCAAGGCCTCGTTCTGCCTTCCAGACGCCATGTATTCCCTCGACATAGGCGTTGCCTCGACGACCGGATCCCCGTATTGCGCTGCCTCTTTGAGCGCAGAGTCGAGCTTGAAGGCGAATGCGTGCAACGCGCGTTCGGCCGAGGGCGCCATCAAGGCGTGCCCGGTTTCATGCCCCACCGTCCCCGCGATCATGTCCAACCGGCGCTGGCGATATGTCGGCTCGAAAATCGCTGTATTAATGCTGACAGTGCCTGTTTTGGCGTCGTAATGCCCGCTTTCGTTAGGTTCGTTGGACACTTCCAGTCGGCGCAACGTCCCCAAGTCGATGGCCTGGGTCATGACCGAAGTGAGGTAGGGAGAAGTAGCAATCGCCTCCCGGACGTCGCTAACCGCTCCTGGCGGAAGTCCCGGCTGCTTTTCCAGACCATTCAGTAGCCTGTCGATATCGCGCTGGTCAGCCATCGCGCGGCTCCATTTCCAGAGTCAACAGGGAGACGCAGCGGGGCTCCTCGCGCTGGTCCGTGCGAGCGATGACATACAAGCCTAGATTGCCGGCGACCGCTCGATCGAAGTAGACCTCGGGCTTGAAGCTCGGAGCGCTCTTGCTGACACCGAACCCCGCTGCAATCAACTGGTCGTGCAGTGGCTTGAATGCGAGCACGCAAGCCTCCGACGGGCGAACCCTGATCTCGATGGTATGTCCAGGGTGGCGGGCGTAGGGCTTCCAAACAGCGATCTCGTACCGACCTGACCCGAGCGGCCCTTGAGCGCCGATCCGCCGGCCCTCGGTATCTGGCTGGAGTTCCATCCTCATGATCTTGGCGACGTTTTCCGGCGTCATATCGGGCTGGGACTGTAGGGACCTCGCCACCTGAAGAACGACTTGGAGCAAGGCGCTCGGCGTTAACTCAGGACCTTGCGGCAAAGGGGCAAAGGCACCCGTAGCGCCAATGACTGGATTAGCCACCGCACTAGCCTCATCGGCTGCGCGATCCGCACTCGCCGCAGCCTTGTCCTGCTCGGCGCGCAGCTCTGCAGCACTGGCTGGGCGTTCGTCCATGCTCTTCTCCTGAGGGCGTTTGGCATCCGCTGGGGTCTGCGCACAGGCAAGCAAGCCCAACGATACCGCCAGAGAAAACACACTGCGAATCAGCAAGCGCAAGCTGGGCCTCCTTGTGGCTGAATGTCCGCCACCAACCTACCGGCTTTCGTTTCAGTTCTAACAATTGGGGGTCAGAGTCCGGGGTATCCCCGCGTCTTACATCGCGAGGTCAGCGCCTTACGTGGTTTCAGGCCGGAAGTGAGCGCGCGCATGGCACAGTCTTCGAGGTGGCGAAACCAAAAAGGACTGACGACCAAGCGCGCCAGCGGAGTATTGCAGAAGTGTCTGTCCGAATCACTTGGCCGCCTACATGCGCTGCGTGAGGCGGTGTTGCTGCGTTCGGTGCAAGCGCTCATTGCCGGACGCCGCTTGACCTTGACCGATGTGGTGCGGGCGTGGCACACGCTGAATGCATCGCCGCTCCGCCCAAAGCACTCGACCGCTTGCTGAGCAACGGACAGTTGCATAGCCAGCGGGAGCGCACCTCGGAAAACCGGAGCCAGATCACACCCCCCGCCCGCCAAGTTCACTGCCGTGTAGGCAGCTAAGAAACCGCACCCCTAATCTGCGACCGGACACTGCGCGTTCAATGCCGTGTAGGCAGCTCAGGAACTGCATCGCTTGCATGCCAACTACGCGCGGCTATTCGTTGCCCTGTAGGCAGCTCAAAAATCATGGCCGCCAGAGGGCGCACAGGAGCGCCATTCACTGACGTGCAGGAAGCTCAGAAGCACGACCGGATGCCAGATGCTTTCAACAAAAAAAGGGATGGCCGCATGGCCATCCCGTTCTCAATCACCGCCTGCAGCGAAGTGAGCTCAGTTCTTCAGCCCACGATTTTCCAGCAGCGGTTCGACGCTGGGATCCTTGCCGCGGAAATCGCGGTACAGGGTGGCCAGGTCGACGGTGTTGCCGCGCGAGAGGATCTTGGCGCGGAAGGTGTCGCCGTTCTTGCGCGACAGGCCGCCGTTCTCCTTGAACCATTCGAAGGCGTCGTCGTCGAGCACTTCCGCCCAGAAGTAGGCGTAGTAGCCGGCCGAGTAGCCGCCGCCCCAGATGTGGTCGAAGTAGGTGGTGCGGTAGCGCGGCGGCACTTCGGCCACGTCCACCTTGAACTTCTTCAGCGCGTCGGCCTCGAACTTGTCCACGTCTTGCAGCGGCGCATCGGCCGGCAGGGTGTGCCAGGCCAGGTCGAGCAGCGCCGCCGACAGGTACTCGGTGGTCGCATAGCCCTGGTTGAAGGTGCGCGCCTTCTTGATCTTCTCCACCAGCTCGGCCGGCATCGGCGCGCCGGTCTGGTAATGCTTGGCGTAGTGCGCGAACACCTTGGGATCCGAGGCCCAGTGCTCGTTGAACTGCGACGGGAACTCGACGAAGTCGCGCGAGGTGGCGGTGCCGGCGATCGAGGGGTACTTCACCTTGGAGAACATGCCGTGCAGCGCATGGCCGAACTCGTGGAACATGGTGGTAACGTCGTCGAAGCTGAGCAGCGCCGGCTGGCCGGGCGCGGGTTTGGTGAAGTTGCAGACGTTGTAGACCACCGGTTTGGCGCCGGTCAGGCCGTCCTGTTCGACGAACACGTCCATCCACGCGCCGCCCGACTTGCTGTCGCGCTTGTAGTAGTCGGTGTAGAACAGCGCCATCGAGGTGCCGTCCTGGTCGAACACCTCGTACACCTTCATGTCCGGGTTGTAGGTCGGAATGTCGGTGCGTTCCTTGAAGGTGATGCCGTACAGCTCGGTGGCGGCGTAGAACACGCCGTTCTTGAGCACGTTGTCCAGTTCGAAGTACGGCTTGATCTGCGACTCGTCCAGGTCGTACTTGGCCTTGCGCACCTGCTCGGCGTAGAAGTCCCAATCCGACGAAGCGAGCTTGAAGCCGCCCTTCTGGGCATCGATCACCTTCTGCATCTCGGCCGCCTCGGCGCGCGCCTTGGCGGTGGCGGCCGGCACGGTGTCGGTGAGCAGCTTCAGCGCCGCGTCCGGGGTCTTGGCCATCTGGTCGCCCAGGCTGTAAGCGGCATAGCTGTCGAAGCCGAGCAGCTTGGCCTTCTGCGCGCGCAGCTGGGCCAGGCGCTGGATGGTCTGGCGGGTGTCGTTGGCGTCGCCCTTCTCGGCGCGCGACTGCGAGGCCGCCATCACCTGGGTGCGCAGGTCGCGGTCCTTCAGCGAGGCCAGCACCGGCTGCTGGGTGGTGTTCTGCAACGCGAGCAGGTACTTGCCGTCGAGCTTGCGCGCCGCCGCGTCCTGCGCGGCCGAGGCGACGTCGCCCTCGGACAGGCCGTCGAGCTTGGCCTTGTCGTCCACCACCACCGCGCCGGCGGCGGTGGCCGCGACCAGCTTGGTGTGGAACTGGGTGGCCAGCGTGGTTTCCTCGACGTTGAGCTTGCGCAGCGTCGCCTTGTCGGCGTCGGACAGCTGCGCGCCGGCGCGCACGAACTCTTCGTAGTCGCGCTCGACCAGGCGCTTCTGCTCCGGCTCCAGGTTCAGCGTGTCGCGCTGGTCGTAGATGGTCTTGATCCGCGCGAACAGCTTGGGATCCAGGCTGATCTCGTCCTGGTGCGCGGCCAGCTTCGGCGCCACCGTTTCCTGAATCTTCTGCCGCTCGTCGTTGGTATCGGCCTGGACCAGGCCGAAGAAGATGCGCTGGACCCGGTTCAGGGTTTCGCCGCTGCGCTCCATCGCCTCGATGGTGTTGGCGAAGGTGGCCGGCTCGGCGTTGTCGGCGATCTTGCGGATCTCGGCCAGGTGCTGCTTCATGCCTTCTTCGAACGCGGGCAGGTAGTCGGCGTCCTTGATCTTGTCGAACGGCGGCGCCTGGAACGGCAGCGTGCTGGCGCTCAGCAGCGGGTTGGCGGCGGCGTGAGCGGGGCTCTGCGAGGCGGCGGGGGCGGCGGGCACGGGGGTGGACTCCTTACCGGAACAGGCGGCCAGCGCCAAGCTGATGGCGGCGGCCAGAACGACAGTACGCGACATGGGGTGGAACTCCTGACGAAGGACATGGTGGCGGGGCAGCCGCGCACGCTACCCGGTTTGCGCCGGGCAGGCATGTGCCATTGGATCTGGGGTGGGTACGGCACGGACATGGCGCCGCGCGTCGTGGCGGCCGGGGCGGGCGCTTTGCGGACGGATGCTGTCGCGGCTGAAGCCGCTCCTACAGGGCACCCGGCGCCCGTGTAGGAGCGGCTTCAGCCGCGACAGGAACGTGCCCGCGCCAGTTACGGCGCCCCGGGCAGCGGCAGCGCCTCGTCCTTGAAGATCGCCACGTGCGGCACGCCGTCGGCGCCGATCCAGCCGCGGTACATGCCTTCGGTGTTGAACGGGAAGGCGACGCTGCCGTCGGCGGCCAGCGCGATCGCGCCGCCGTCGCCGCCGGCCTTGGGGATCTGCTGGTCGATCACCGTCTCGGCCGCCTGCGCCAGGCTCTGCCCGGCGTACTTGACCCGCGCGCAGATGTCGTAGGCCGCCACCGCGCGGATGTAGTACTCGCCCCAGCCGGTGCCGGAGACCGCGCAGCGGCTGTCGGCGTAGGTGCCGGCGCCGATGATCGGCGAGTCGCCGACGCGGCCGTAGCGTTTGTTGGTCATGCCGCCGGTGGAGGTGCCGGCCGCCAGGTTGCCCTGCAGGTCCAGCGCCAGCGCGCCAACCGTGCCGAAGTGCTTGGCGGTCTCCAGGTCCGCATGCGCCTGCTTGCCGGCCTCTTCCTTCAGCGCCTGCTGCAGCTGCTTCCAGCGCTTCTCGGTGCGGAAGTACGACGGATCGACCAGGGTCACGCCATGCTGGCGCGCGAACACCTCGGCGCCGTCGCCGACCAGCATCACATGCTCGGACTGGTCCATCACCGCGCGCGCCAGCCGGATCGGGTTCTTCACCCGGTGCACGCCAGCCACCGCGCCGGCCTTGCCGCTGGCGCCGTCCATGATCGCCGCGTCCAGTTCGTTGCGGCCGTCGTGGGTGAACACCGCGCCCTTGCCGGCGTTGAACTGCGGCGAATCCTCCAGCACCGCGATCGCCGCGGCGACCGCGTCCGTGGCCGGCTTGCCCTGCGCCAGCAGCGCCTGTCCGGTGCGCAGCGCGGTTTCCATCGCCGCGCGCGCCTCGGCCAGGTCGGCGGCGCTGCTGCTGGCGCGCTCGACGCCGGCGCCGCCATGGATCACCAGGGTGGTGGCGGGAATCTCGCGCATCTGCCCATCGCGCACCGCGTAGTAGCGGTGGAACACCGGCGCGTCGACGCGGCCGTCGGGCAGGTGCAAGGTCGAGCCGGGGCCGACGCCGACCGTCTCGATGCGCGCGGCCTGCAGCGGCTGCCCCGGCGGCGTGGGCTGCAGCGGACCGGCGACCACGGTGGCGCCGGCATGCGGGTCGGTGGCGTAGACGCGGGCGGTGCCGTCGCCCTCCACCGCCAACGCCGCGCTCTCGTCCACGCCCAGGCCGATCAGCGGCGCGCCCTTCGGCGCCAGCGTCGCCGCCTTGGCGCGGAACGCGAACAGGCGGCCGAGCCGGTCGCGCTCCTTGAAGTGGGTGTCGGTGACGACCCGCTTGAGCAGGTCCAGATGCAGGAAGTCGGTCTCGATGGTGGTGGCCGGCCCCAGCGGATCGGCCAACGCCGCCGGGCTGGTGATGCTGCCGCCGTCCATCGATCCGTACAGGTACTCGCCCAGCATCGCCAGGCCGGCGCTGGTGCCGCCCAGCGGCTTGCCGGCGCGCACGTGCGCGTCCAGCGCCGCCGCCACCGGCGTGCCCTTCCAGTAGCGCACGTAGCGCGACTGGTCGCCGCCGGCGATGAAGATGCCGTCGGCGCGGGCCAGGCTGCGCAACAACGCCGGGTCGCTGGAGGCGCCGCGGCCGCTGAACACGAAGGTCTCCACCGAGGCCACGCCGCCGACGTCGCGGTAGAACTCCTCGGCCACTTCGTTGGCCTGCGAGGCGCGCAGCACCACCACGTGGCCGTGGCCGGCCTTGGCCATGAACCAGCGCAGCGCGTCGTAGTTGCGGTCGCCGCCGCCCATCAGCAGCAGCCCCGGCGCGACCGGGCCGGGCGTGGGCGCGGCCGGGTCGCCGATCATGTACTGGCGGTAGTCGCGCGCGGCGGCGGGCACGGCCAGGCACAGGCCCAGCAGCGCCACCATCCAGGGCCGGAACGTGCCGACGAAACGGGTCATGCGGATCTCCTCGAAGGGCGGACGGGAACCGAGCCTGGCGGCCGGTTGCACAAAAGGGGACGAACGGCGGCGCGGTTTCCCTCCGCGCGGCAGCCACGCCGACGCGGCGTGGTCGGGGCGAGCCACGGCGGGAACCGCTGCCCTCCAGAGCATGACGCCTGAAGATCGGCCACAAAGGCTAGTCCGATCGGCGGCACTCGCGCACGCGCACGCCGGGTCCGCCTCGCGATGCCGCGGAAGCCCTGGTCGCCCCGGCGGCGTTCGCTGCGGCCATGGCAGCACCTGCGGACCGCCTGCGTCGCGATCCACGACTGCCTGCAGGGACCGCGCAGGCCAACGCTGCGGAGTTTCGCCCGGCGCAACGCCATCGCCGCGATGCCAGGGCACGCATGCAGTCGCGGCATCGGCGCCATCGCAGATCCCCGACGGTTTGCTTTTGCGGCAGAGCGCTGCAATTGGCGTCGGAGTGCAGCCGACGCGTGTCCAGACTCCTGCACTGGGCTCGCACTGTCGGCGGCCTGGGGGGGGCCGCGTCGCGACTGAAGTCGCTCCCACGAGAGGCGGCGGTCGCCGCGCGCGGGCGCTGCCACTCCGGCGGGCGATCGGCTAATGTGGGATGCATGTCCGCTTCCCTCGACGATTGGTTCGTCCACGAGATCCTCGTCCACGAGCAGGCGTTGAGCGGCTACCTGCGGCGCTGCTGGCCGCATCGCGACGAATGGCACGACCTGCGCCAGGAGATCTACGTGCGGGTCTACGAGGCCGCCGGCAAGGCGCGGCCGAGCCAGCCCAAGTCGTTCCTGTTCGCCACCGCGCGGCACCTGATGACCGACCGGCTGCGCCGCAGCCGGGTGGTGTCGATCGAGGCAGTGGGTGATTTGGAGTCGATGCACGTCCTGGTAGACGAGCTGTCGCCGGAACGCTGGTGCGGCGGGCGGCAGGTCCTGGGACGGCTGGCGGCCGCCTTCGACCGCCTGCCCGACCGTTGCCGCCGCGTGATCTGGCTGCGGCGGGTGGAGGAACTGTCGCAACGGGAGGTGGCCATGCGCCTGGGCATCAGCGAGAAGACCGTGGAAAAGCACGTGGCCAAGGGCATGCGCCTGCTGGCCGATCATTTTCATGGCGACGACGGCGCGCAGGCGTCCGCGGCGCCGCGGCAGGCACGAGCGCAGGATGGACAGCAGGCGGATTGAACTGCGCGCGGCGGCCTGGCTGGCGCGCCGCGACCGCGGCGACTGGTCGCCGCGGCAGCAGGCGCGGCTGGACGCCTGGCTGGGCGCGGCCACCGCGCACCGGGTGGCCTTCCTGCGGCTGCAGGCGGCCTGGCAGGAAAGCGCGCGGCTGCAGGCGCTGGGCGCCGGCCAGCGCGACGGCCGGATTCCGGCGCGCGGCAGTTGGCGCGGGTTGGCCGGTGCCGACGGCGAGGCGCGCGCCAGCATGGCGGACAGCGACGGCCCCGAGGCGGCGCTCGATCCGGCCCGGCTGCGCTTCGCGCCGCGGCCGCCGGCACGCGCGCGCCGCCGCTGGCCCGCGGCGCTGGCCGCGCTGCTGTTGCTCGGCGGCGTGCTGGGCCTGGGCTGGCGCCACACCCTCGCGGTGGCGCCGGTCGCCTACGCCAGCGCCACCGGCAGCCTGCGCCCGCTGGCGCTGGCCGATGGCTCGCGCGCCACGTTGAGCAGCGACAGCCGCATCGCGGTGGCGCTGTCGCGCACGCAGCGGCGGATCGACCTGCAGCGCGGCGAGGCGTTCTTCGAGGTCAGCAAGGATCCGGCGCGGCCGTTCGTGGTCGCCGACGGCGCGCGCCGGGTGGTCGCGGTCGGCACCCGTTTCGCGGTGCGCCGCGATGCCGAGGCGCTGCGCGTGGTGGTCACCGAAGGCACGGTGCGGCTGGAATCGGCGACGCATCCGCAGGCGCCGCCGACCCTGCTGCCGGCCGGCAGCGTCGCCCTGGCCGGCCCGCACGGGGTGCTGGTGCGGCGCGTGGCCGTGGCCGAGGCCGAACGCCTGCTGGACTGGCGCAGCGGCTACCTGACCTTCGACGACACCCCGCTGCAGGCGGCGGTGGCCGAGTTCAACCGCTACAACACGGTCAAGCTGCAGGTGGCCGATGCGCAGGCCGGCGCGCTGCGCGTGGGCGGCAATTTCCGCTGGTCCAACGCCGAGGCGTTCGTGCGCCTGCTCGAGCAGGGCTTCCCGATCCGCGCCGAGCGCCGCGGCGACCGGGTACTGCTGCACAGCCGCTGAGCCATGCGCGACGCTCCTTGCCGACGCCCTCTGCATCCCTCGGCCTCCGCTCTTCGATGATCGACCTCGTTCCGGTCCGGACACGGCGAGGGGGGATTTGCGCGCGTCGTTCGTCCTGACTAGCGGGGGCGTGCCCTGCGCCTGTGCTAGGGGAGAACAACCGATGCGACATCCGATGCGTGTCCTGCTGCTGAGCATGGCCTGTGCGACCGCCTGCGCCGCGCAGGCGCAACCCGCCGCCGACGGCCAGGCCACCGCCAGCCAGGTGAACGTTCCCGCCGGCCCGCTGCGCGCGGCGCTGGAGGCGCTGGCGCGGCAGTCCGGCGCGCAGCTGATCTACCGCGCCGACCAGCTCGACGGCGCGCGCAGCGCCGGCGCGCAGGGCCGGCTGGACACCGCGCAGGCGCTGCAGCGCGTGCTGCAGGGCAGCGGCTTCGTCGCCCAGCGCGACGCGTCCGGCGCCTGGTTGGTGCAACGCCAGGCACCAGCGACGCCGCGCGCGCAGCCGGTCAACGAGGTACGGCCCGCCGCCGCGCCGGCCACCCCGGTCGCCGAACTGCAGACCCTGCAGGTCACCGGCTCGCGCATTCCGCGCGCGCAGGTGGAAGGCCCGGCGCCGATCAGCGTGATCAGCGCCGAGCAGATCAAGGCCAACGGCTTCACCTCGGTGCCGGACGTGCTGCGCGCGATGACCCAGAACGGCGGCGAGACGCAGAGCCCGCAGTCGGCCAGCGGCGCCGACTTCTCGCCCGGCGCGCAGCAGGTGGACCTGCGCGGGCTCGGCCCCAACCACACCCTGGTGCTGGTCAACGGCCGCCGCATCGCCGACTTCCCGATGCCGTTCAAGGGTCGCAGCAACTTCACCGACATCTCCAACATCCCGCTGGGCATGATCGACCGCATCGAGATCCTGACCGGCAGCGCCTCGGCGATCTACGGCTCGGACGCGATCTCCGGCGTGGTCAACTTCATCCTCAAGCAGCAGGCCGACGGCACCACCGTGGACTACCGCTTCGGCGACGTCAGCGGCGGCGGCGAGAGCTTCAACCTCAGCATCAGCAGCGGCGTCTCGCGCGGTGCGTTCAATGCCGTGTTCGGCGCCGAGGTGGTGGCGCAGAATCCGTTGTGGGCCTACGAACGCAGCCGCCAGGACAGCACCCTGGACGGGCCGACGCCGCGCGCGCAGGTGCCGCGCCGCACCTTCCTGCGCACCGACTACGACGACAACTACCTGGACCCGGGCGCCGACACCTGCGCCGCGGTCTCCGGCCTCAACCGCGGCAGCACCGGCTATGCCTCGCGTCCCGGCTATGGCGAGTTCTGCGGCAGCGCCGCCTCCATCGGCTACGGCACCATCCTCAACAAGCGCCGCGGCATCAACGCCGTCGCCTCGCTGAACTACGCCTTCGACGGCGGCACGCAATGGTTCGCCGACCTGCAGGTGGGCTACCACGAGCTGTCGCTGTTCCGCGACGTCACCCAATGGGGCTACATGGCGCCGGACGGCAACGAGGAAGGCTATTTCTACAACCAGGCCACCGACCAGATCGAGGCCTGGGGACGCCAGTTCAGCCCGGAGGAAATGGGCGGCCTCAATGCCGGCACCATCCGTACCCGGCAGAAGACCTTCAGCCTGACCACCGGCTTCAAGGGCAAGCTGGGCGGCGACTGGGACTACGAGGCCAGCCTCAGCCATTCGCAGTACCAGGCCACGATCAGCTGGCCGCAGATCGTCGCCGACCGCGCCAACGCGCTGTTCCTCGGCCCGCAGCTGGGCGTGGACGAGGATTCCGGGCTGCCGATCTTCAACGCCGACCCGCAACGCCTGTACACGCCGCTGAGCCGCGCCGAGTACGACAGCATCGCCCAGCGCACGGTGTACCAGCCGCGCTCGCGCACCGACACCGCCGCGTTCACCGTGACCAACACCAGCCTGTTCGCCCTGCCCGGCGGCGACGCGGGCCTGTCGGCCACCGCCGAATTCGGCAACCAGGGCTACGACCTGCGCCCGGATCCGCTGGCCACGCAGTACTACTACTACAGTTGGAAGGACTCCGACGGCCACGGCAGCCGCAACCGCTGGGCGCTGGCCAGCGAACTGCGCCTGCCGGTGCTGTCCACCGTGTCGCTGAGCCTGGCCGGGCGCTACGACCAGTACCGCTTCTCCGGCCGCAGCCTGGGCAAGTTCACCTACAGCGGCGGGCTGGAATGGCGGCCGCTGGACACGCTGCTGCTGCGCGGCTCCTACGGCACCGCCTTCCGCGCGCCGGACCTGCACTACGTCTACGCCGGCCCCGGCAACGACGAGACCGCCGGCGTGGACTACTACCGTTGCGCCACCGAAGAACCGGGCGTGGCGATCGCCGACTGCAGCTACAACGAGGAAGCGATCATCCGCGGCCGCAGCGGCAACCGCAAACTGGATCCGGAAACCAGCACCTCGTGGACCGCCGGCTTCGTGTGGTCGCCGCTGCCGGAACTGGACCTGTCGGTGGACTACTTCGACATCGACATGCGCGACCAGGTGCAGGACCTGCGCGTGGACCAGGTGCTGCGCGACGAATCCGCCTGCCGGCTGGGCGAACTGGACGCGGCCTCGACCACCTGCCAGCAGGCGCTGGCGCGGGTCACCCGCAGTGCCGACGGCGACCTGTACGGGGTGCTGGTCAACCCGATCAACATCGCCCGCGAGAGCACCAGCGGTATCGACCTGAGCGCGCATTACCGGCTGGACACCGGCATCGGCACCTTCCGCTTCGGCGGTAGCTACACCTGGGTGCGCCGCCACGACATCCAGGTGTATGCCGGCGAGGCGATGGTGGACGAGTTCGCGGTCAACAGCGGCTACGACATCCCGCGTACCAAGGCCAGCGCCAGCGTGTCGTGGGAACGCAACGCCTGGTCGGCGACGCTGCATGGCGAGCGGCTGGGGCGCCTGCCCAGCTCCGATTCCTACGACCAGAGCTTCGATCCGGACAGCGGCGACAGCCCATGGATCGGCGCCACCTACCGCTACAACGCCTCGGTGCAGTACCGCTTCAGCGACCACGCGCAGCTGTCGCTGGCGGCGACCAACCTGTTCGACAAGATGCCGCCGCGGGACCGCAGCTATACCGGCTATCCGTACTACGACGTGTCCTGGTTCGACACCGTGGGCCGCAGCCTGTATCTGCAGTACACGCACAAGTTCGGCGGTAGCGCGTTGTAGCGCGCGCGGCGATCGGTGCAGGCATCGGTCGCGGCGCGCGTTTGGCCTGTTCCAGATCGAAGAGAAACGTGTGGGAGCGACGTCAGTCGCGACGGGGCTCTACCGGTAAAGCCCGTCGCGACTGACGTCGCTCCCACACCATCTTGCCCACATGCCCGCGCGCCCCTGTAGGAGCGGCTTCAGCCGCGACAGGATGTTCAAGGATGAGGTTCTGTCGCGGCTGAAGCCGCTCCTACACGAAGCCGCACGCGTACCCCGGCCGGCTCACAACGTATCGCGATGCTTGCCGCGCCACGGCCGGTACCAGGCGCGGATCGCGGCGATGTCGGCCTGCATGTCGTCGCTGGTGTGGAACAGCGCGCCCAGGCCGACGGTGCGGCTGGGGTAGTCGAAGTACACCGGGAAGATCGGAACCTCGGCGCCATGGGCGATCTTCCAGAAGCCCGCCTTCCACTTCTCCACCCGCTTGCGCGTGCCCTCGGGGGTGATCACGTACCACATGCGCGGCGCGGCGCGGATCAGCGCCACCGCCTGCTCGACCACCCCTCGCGGGGACTTGCGGTCCAGCGGGATGCCGCCGAGCCTGCGCAGCAGCGGCCCCAGCGGCCACCAGAACAGCTGGGTCTTGCCGAGCACGCGCACCTCGAAGCCGACCGCGAACTTGACCGCGAAGCCCAGGAACCCGTCCCAATTGGACGAGTGCGGGGCGACGATCATCACCAGCTTCGGCACGTCCGGGAACTCACCCACCACCCGCCAGCCGGTCAGGCGCAACGCGGTGCGGCCCAGCCAGCGCATGAAGCGGCTGGGCTTGACCATCGGCATGTTCGGGGGCGCAGCAGGCAGGCGGTAATCGCGTTCGCTCAAAGGTCACTCCCAACGGCCGGGCGAGCGGCCTCGTTTGATCTGGCTGCGCTCGCGCTTGGCGTCCAGACGCCGCAGCTTGGCGCCGTGCGAGGGTTTGGTGGCGATACGCCGCTTGGGCACCGACAACCCGGCGGCGATGAACTCGGCCAGGCGCTGCCGTGCGTCGTCGCGGTTGCGGTCCTGGGTGCGAAAGCGCTGCGCGTCGATCACCAGCACGCCCTCGGCGGTGATGCGGCGGTCGCGCCGCGCCAGCAGGCGCGCCCGCACTGGCTCGGGCAGCGACGGCGAGCCGGCCAGGTCGAAGCGCAGCTCCACCGCGGTGGACACCTTGTTGACGTTCTGTCCGCCGGCGCCGCTGGCGCGCACGAACCGCTCGACGATTTCGCTTTCCGGAATCGACAGGCTGCTCGAGATGTGGATGGCCCCGTTACTCATGCGCGGATTGTAGGGCATCCGTCGCGACGGCTTGGACACAGGCGCCGCGCGCGATCGGTGCGCTCTGGGCGGCGGCGGCGACCCGGGGGCGCAGGCGGGGAGCGACCTGCGCGGCCGGTACGCCCGCGGCGCCGACCGGCCGGAGCGCGGCGGCGCGGCGCGATTGCCGTATCTAGGGCGTGTCCCCACTCCCCGAGCATGCCGCGCCGCGGTTGCGCGCACCTGTGGCAAGGAAGAACAAGGACGTGGACCTCCGTCCACGCCCGAGGGATGACGCCGCCACGGGCGCGCAACCGCGGCCCTTCGGGTTGGGCCTGGCCGGCGCCACACCGACCCCGCGCGGCTTGACCTGACGGCCCCAGGCGCTGCGCCGTGCAACGCCGCCGTGGCGCCTCCCAGACCCAACGCGGCATACTCCGGGAGTGGCGACACACCCCAGCTACGTTCATATCTCCTGCAGGACGCGCGATGAACCCGATCCGATCCCTTTCCCGCCTACGCCGGCTCGCCCTGGTGCTGCTGCTCGGCCTGACCGCCGGCGCGGCGCTGGCCGAGCCGCCCAGCGATGCCGACGTCAATCGCCTGCTGGCCGCCTCGCGCGCGCAGAGCATGATCGACGGCATGCTGCCGCAAATGGAGGCGATGCAGCAGAAGCAGTTCGACGAGGCGTTCCGCGGCCGCCAGGTCACCCCCGCCGAAGCCGATCAGCTACGCCGCATCCAGGAGCGCAGCCGCCAGACCGTGCGCGACGTGCTGTCGTGGTCGAAGCTGCGGCCGCTGTACGTGGACCTGTACAAGCAGTCCTTCTCCAAGCAGGACGTGCTGGCGATGGCCGAGTTCTACGAGAGCCCGGCCGGCCAGAGCCTGCTCGACAAGACCCCGGCGCTGATGCAGAACGTGATGATCGCGCTGCAGAAGCTGCTGCAGCCGGCCATGGCCGACCTGGACCGCGACCTGGACCGGATCATCCGCGAATCCAGCCCCGCCGCGCCCAGGGAAGCCCCCGCGGTCGACGTGCCGCCCTCGCCGCCGGCGCGCTGACCCGGCAGGGCGTCACCCCCGGCGCGTGACGCCGGGGTCCCAGCCGAACAGGCCGAACGCGCGCGCGAACTCGGCATCCAGCGGCGCGCATACCTCGATCCGGCGGCCGTCCGGATGCGGGAACGCCAGGCGCTCGGCATGCAGCAGCATGCGATGCACGCCCTGCATGCGGAAGATGCGGTTGTGGCGGCCGTCGCCGTGGCTGGTGTCGCCGATCAGGTGGTGCGACAGGTGCTTGAGGTGGCGCCGGATCTGGCGGAAGCGCCCGGTCACCGGGCTGCAGCGCAACAGCGCGTAGCGCGAGGTGGCGAACGCGCCCGAAGGCACCGGCAGCTCGCCGCAGGCCAGGCGCTCGAAGCGGGTCTGCGCCGGTTTCTTCAGCGGCTTGCCGGGGCCGCCGTCCAGGTCGTGGTCGACCACGAAGCGTTCCTCGGCCGGCCAGCCGCGGCAGATCGCCAGATAGTCCTTGTCCACCTCGCCGCCCATCAGCGCCTTGCCCAGCGCGCTGGCGGTGTCGCGGTCGAAGGCCAGCAGCAGGCAGCCGCTGGTGGCGCGGTCGAGCCGGTGCACCAGGAAGATCGGACGGCCCAGTTGCGCGCGCAGCCGGTCGGCAAGGAAGTCGTCCTCGCCGCGGGCCAGCTTGCTGTCATGGGCCATCAGCCCGGCCGGCTTGTCGACCACGGCCAGGAACGGATCCTGGTGGAGGATACTCAGGGAATCTGGGGAAATACTCACCGCGGGATTATCCGCGCCGCGTCCCCTGGCCACAATGCGTGCCTGCGTCCGCGCGGGCATAGCGTGCCGAACACGTGGCAATCGCTTGCACGTCGCAGCGGCCTTCGCTCGGCGCGGCGGCGACGCGGCGTGCACCGCCGCATCGCGCGATTCCCAGCTCAGCCGTCCTTGACTGCCAGCAGCTCGCCGTTGCCGACCGGGACCGTGGCGCAGGTGAAGCCGGGATCGGCCTGCAGCAGCGCGGCGAACGGTGCCATCTCCGCCGCATGCGAGGTGGCGTTGTCGACCACCAGCAGGCCGCCCGGGCGCAGCACGCGGCGCAGCTGCGGCCACCAGGCGCAATACAGGCTGCGCTCGGCGTCCAGGAACAGCAGATCGAAGGCATCGCTGCCGACTTCGGCCAGCCACGTCCCCGCATCGGCCTGCACCAGTTCGATCGTCTCCTGCACGCCGGCGCGGGCGAAGGTCTGTCGGGCCAGCGCCACTTTGTGCGCCGCGTACTCGATGCTGACCACCGCGCCGCCGATCGCGCGCGCCGCCTCGACCAGCCACAGCGTGGAATAGCCGTTGGACGTGCCGATCTCCAGGACACGCCGCGCGGCGCCGGCGCGCACCAGCACCGCCAGCAAGGCGCCGGTGTCGGGCGTGATGTTGAGCAGGCGCTGCGCGCGATCCGGCTGCTGCGCGTCGTGGCGCGGCCCCAGCGCCGCCAGTTCGGCGCGCACCGCGTGCAGCGGCCCGTGCCCGGGCGCGGCCATCGTCAGCGCCGCCACCACGCCGACAGCAGGCTCATCGCGCCGACGCCGCCGCTGATCCACGCCCACAGCGACACCCCGCCCAACTGCGGCCCACCGGCGTCGAGCGCATACAGCAGCGTGCCGACGGTGAGCAGTCCCACGCCGGTGATCGCGGTGACGACGCGCCGCTGCATGCGCAGCAGGATCGCGTTGAGTTCGAACAGGTCGCGCGAGCGCATCGACAGTTCGTGGCGGCCCTCGACCTGCTGGCGCAGCCAGCCGTGCACCAGGCGCGGCATGTCCGGCGCATGGGTCATGATTTCCGGCAGTCGCTTGCGCAGCTCGTGCAGCGCGCGCTGCGGGCTGTAGCGCTCCAGCAGGATGCGCTCGAGCACCGGCCGCGCCACCGCCCAGATGTCCAGTTCCGGATCGAGCTGGCGGCCCACGCCTTCGATGTTGAGCAGGGTCTTCTGCAGCAGGATCAGCTGCGGCTGCAGGGTCAGCTGGTAGCGCTGGGCCACGCGGAACAGCTTGATCAGCACCTCGGCCAGCGAGATCTGCGACAGCGGCCGGGTGAAGTACGGCTCGCACACCGAGCGCGCAGCCGCCTCCAGCTCGTCGATGCGCACGTTGGACGGCATCCAGCCCGCCTCCACGTGCAACTCTGCCATGCGCCGGTAATCCTTGTTGAAGATGGCCATGAAGTTCTCGGCCAGGTAGTACTGATCTTCCTGCGAGAGCTGGCCCATGATGCCGAAGTCCAGCGCGATGAAGCGCGGATTGATGCGCCGCGCCGGGTCGCTGTCGACCCAGATGTTGCCGGCGTGCGCGTCGGCGTGGAAGAAGTTGTCGCGGAACACCTGGGTGTAGAACACGCGCACGCCCTTGGCCGCCAGCGCCTTGCGGTCGATGCCGGCGGCGTCGAGCGAGGCGATGTCGTCGGAGGGGATGCCGCGCACCCGCTCCAGGGTCAGCGCGCGCTCGGCGGTGTGGGTCCAGATCACCTCCGGCACGTACAGGTCGTCCGAGTGCAGCCAGAAGCGGCGCAGCACGCTGGCGTTGGCGCCTTCGCGCTGCAGGTCCAGTTCCGCGGCCAGGGTGGTCTCGATCTCGGCCACCACCTCGCGCGGGCGGATCTTGTCGGCGCGCGGATGGGTGCGTTCGACCAGCGCGGCGGCCGATTTCAGCAATGCGATGTCGGCGTCGATCTGCCGCTCGATGTCCGGGCGCAGCACCTTGACCACCACTTCGCGGCCGTCATGCAGCGTCGCCGCGTGCACCTGCGCGATCGAGGCCGAGGCCAGCGGCTCGGTATCGAAGCTGGCGAAGGCCGCCGCGATCGGCCGCCCCAACGCCTGCTCGACGATGCGCCGCGCGGCCTCGCCATCGAATGGGCGCACCCGGTCCTGCAGCAGGGTCAGCTCCTCGGCCACGTCCGGCGGCATCAGGTCGCGGCGGGTGGACAGAATCTGCCCGAACTTGACGAAGATCGGCCCCAGGTCCTGCAGCGCCAGGCGCAGCCGCGCGCCGCGCGACTGCGCGGCGATATCGGGGCTGGCGCGCGGCACGAACGGCTTGGCCAGGCGCAGCCAGCGCTCGGCCGGGGTGCCGTCGAGCAGATCGTCCAGGCGATAGCGCAGGATCACCCGGCCGATGCGGCTGGCACGGAACATCGCCTTCATGCGCCGCGCCCCGGCTGCAAGCGCGTCACCCGCGCAGCCAACCGCTCGACGTCGTCGCGGATCGCGTCCACGTCGTCGTAGAACGCCTCCAGCTCGGCGCGCGCGACCACGTCGCGCGATTCCTCGGTGACGAATTCGGCCGCGCTCTGCGCCAGGTCCTGCGCGCTGCGCTGCGCTTGCTGCAGCGCCGACCGCGCCGCATTGGCGAACTGCACGCCGAGCACATCGCCGAACACCTGGGTGAACGGCCGCTGCCAGTCCGGATCGAAGCGCGCCGCCAACTGCTGCAGACGCCGCGCCAGTTCGGCATCGCCGGACACGCGCACCCGCCCGCCGGGCGTGGCGCCGCGCCGCGCCTGGGCCAGGAACGGCAATTGCGCGAACAGCCCGCCCAGGGTGCTGCGCACCGCCAGGTCAGGCTCCTGCGCCGCATCCACCGGCCCGACCTGCAGGCGCGTGCCGTCCACGCGGATCTGCAAGGCCAGCGCCGGCGCCTCCAGGGTCAGCGCCACGCGCTGGCCGTCCAGGCCGCGCAAGGCGTCGCGGGTGTCGGGATCCAGCGCCAGCGCGCGGTTGAGCGCCGCTTCCAGCGCACGGCCGGCCAGGGGCTTGAGGGCATCGAGGGGAGAGGGCGACATGGGCGCATTCTACAAGGCTGCGGCACGGCGCCATGCGACGGATCCGCGGACTGGGCCGCGCTGGGGAAAAGCGGCATGCTAGGCGCCCCACCGTCACGCCAGGAGGGCGAGGACAGGCATGCGCAAGATCCGCGTCGGTATCATCTTCGGCGGCAAGTCGGCCGAACACGAGGTGTCCCTGCAATCGGCGCGCAACATCGTCGATGCGCTCGACCCGGACCGGTTCGACGCCACCCTGATCGGCATCGACAAGCAGGGCCACTGGCACGCCAGCGACCGCGACGGCTTCCTGCTGCACGCTGACGACCCGGCGCGGATCGCGTTGCATCCCAGCGGCCGCGGCGTGGCCGTGATCCCCGGCGATGCGTCGCAGCCGCTGCGCGCGCTGCAGCCGGCGCAGGCGCTGGAACGACTCGACGTGGCGTTCCCGATCGTGCACGGCACGCTCGGCGAGGACGGCTCGCTGCAGGGCCTGCTGCGCATGGCCGGGCTGCCGTTCGTCGGCTCCGGCGTGCTGGGCTCGGCGCTGGCGATGGACAAGGACGTGGCCAAGCGCCTGTTGCGCGACGCCGGGCTGGAGGTCGCGCCGTTCGCCTGCATCCGCCGCGCCGATGCGGCGCAGGCCGATTTCGCCGTTTTGGCGAAGCAGCTCGGGTTGCCGCTGTTCGTCAAGCCGGCCAACCAGGGCTCCTCGGTGGGCGTGAGCAAGGTGCACGACGCGGCCGGCTTCGATGCCGCGCTGAGGTTGGCCCTGGCGTACGACCACAAGGCCCTGGTGGAATCGGCGATCGAAGGACGCGAGATCGAATGCGCGGTGCTCGGCAACGACACACCGCAGGCCAGCGTGTGCGGCGAGGTGGTGGTGCACGACGCCTTCTATTCCTACGAGACCAAGTACATCAGCGAGAGCGGCGCCGAGGTGGTGGTGCCCGCGGCGATCGACGGCGCCACCCAGGAGCGCATCCGCGCGGTCGCCTTGCGCGCCTATCGGGTATTGGAATGCGCCGGCCTGGCGCGGGTGGACGTGTTCCTGTGCGCGGACGGCCGCATCGTGATCAACGAACTCAACACCCTGCCCGGCTTCACCCGCATCAGCATGTATCCGAAGCTGTGGCAGGCCAGCGGGCTGAGTTATCGCGCACTGATCACGCGCCTGGTCGAACTGGCCCTGGAACGTCATGCGCAGGATGCGGCGCTGCGCAGCGCGGTGGCGCTGTCGGCGCCGGGCGAGTAACGCCCGCGTCCGGCGCCGGCTCCTCACGGAACGCGCGAAAGCGAACGGCCCACGGCCCCGGAAAACACCGGGGCCGCGGGCCGTTCGGGATGCAGCGCGGGCGGTGAACTACACCTTGCCGCGACGGAACATCGAGATCACCGCGAGGATCAGGAACACCACGAACAGGATCCAGGCGATGTTGGTCGCCGCACCGGCGATGCCGCTGAAACCCAGCACGGCGGCGATGATGGCGATGACGAAGAAGATGATGGCGTAATGCAGCATGGCAAGGTCCGAAAGTTGTCGTGCCGAATCGGCGCGCAGCCATCTTCGGAAACCGCGGGTCGTCAGGAAGTGACGGCAGTGTCGCGGCCCCATGATGACGCCAGCCGCTGCAAGCCCTGCGCGATCGAGACCTGCGGCACGTAACCGAAGTCGCGGCGCGCCGGTTCCATGCTGTACCAGTGCGGCGTGCACAGTTGCTCGGCCAGGAAGCGGGTCAGCGGCGGTTCGCCGCGCAGGCGCAGCAGCGGCCACAGCGTCTCGCAGGTCGCGCCGATGCGATAGGCGGCCTTGAACGACAGGTGCTTGGTCACCGGCGGCGCGCCGACCGCGGCCAGCAGCCGGTTCAGCAGGTCGCGCATCGGCAGCGGCTCGCCGTTGGAAATGAAGTACGCCTTGCCGGCGCAGGCCGCGCCGACATGCAGATGCTCGAACGCATCGAAGTGCGCCTGCGCGGCGTTGTCGATGAAGGTGGAATCCACCAGGTTGTCGCCGCTGCCGACCAGGCGCACGCGCCCGGCCCGCGCGCGCGCGACCAGCTTGGGCAGGATCTGGTTGTCGCCCGGCCCCCAGATCAGCCGCGGCCGCAGCGCCACCACGGCCAGCTGCGCGTCGTTGGCGGCCAGCACCGCGCGCTCGGCGATGGCCTTGGTCGCCGCGTACGGCGCCTGGAAGTTCTCGCCATACGGCACCTGCTCGGCGCCCAGGCCTTCGACCGGATGGGTGGCGCGGTGGGTCACGCTCGGCGTGGAGGTGTAGACCAGGCGACCGACCCCATGCGCGCGGCAGGCGGCGAGCACGTTCTCGGTGCCCACCACGTTGGGCTGGTAGTAGCTGTCGTAGCTGCCCCAGGCGCCGGCCTTGGCCGCGTTGTGGAACACCGCCCCGGCCCCCGCCACGGCGTGGTACAGCGCCTGCGCATCGGTCAGGTCGCCGCGCACCTGGGCCACGCCCAGCGCCTGCAGTTCGGGATAGTGGCCGCGGTTGTAGCTGAGCACCTCGTGCCCGCGCGCGACCAGCCCGCGGCACAGCGCCTGGCCAAGGAACCCACCACCGCCCGTCACCACTATCTTCATCGCGCCGCACCGATCGCACTGGGGCGCACACGATAGCCGGGGCCGCGCGCGAACGCGATCCGGGCGCGCGCGCGGCGTGCCGAAGCGCGGCGCAAGCCCTTGATCCGATGCGACTTCATCATTCTTCATCGTTCCATCAGGCACTTCAGGCGCGATGCTGGCGCTGTAGGCGGACCATCCCGATCCGGAGTCCGACCATGCCCCGCGTCCCGTCCCTGCTGTGCCCCCTGCTGGCCTTCCTCGTGGCGATTGGTCACGCCGCTGCCGCCGTCCCACCCGGCATCAACGCCGACGCGCCGCCGGCGCTGGACGACGGCTGGCCGACCGCCGGCGCCAGGGCCACAGGCTGGAACATCGCCGTGCTGGAGGCCCTGGCGCGGGCCATCGCCGAGGGCAAGGCGCCGGGCACCAGCAGCGTGCTGGTCGCGCGCGACGGCGCGCTGGTCTACGAACGCTATTTCGGCGGCGCCGACCGGCAGACCCTGCACGACACCCGCTCGGCGACCAAGAGCATCACCGCGCTGCTGGTCGGCGCGGCGATCGACCGCGGCCGCCTGCCCGGCACGCAGGCCAGGGTCTACAAATACTTCGGCGACCGCCATTGGCAACAGCCGGATCCGCGCAAGCGCGCGCTCACCGTCGAGGACCTGCTGACGATGAGTTCGCAACTGGAATGCGACGACGACAACGCCTTCTCCAGCGGCAACGAGGAACGCATGTACGTCAGCGCCGACTGGACCCAGTTCGCGCTGGACCTGCCGATCAAGGGCTACGCGCCGTGGATGCGCCGCCCCGAGGACAGCCCGTACGGCCGCGCTTTTTCCTACTGCACCGCCGGCAGCTTCCTGCTCGGCGCGCTGCTGGAGAAAGCCACCGGGCAGCGCCTGGAAGACTTCGCTGCGCAGGCGCTGGAGCGGCCGCTCGGTATCACCGACGTCCACTGGGGCCGCTCCGCCGAGGGCGTGGGCATGGGCGGCGGCGGCACCCGCTACCGCAGCCGCGACCTGGCCAAGTTCGGCCAGTTGCTGCTGGACCAGGGCCGCTGGCATGGGCAGCAGGTATTGCCGGCGGATTGGGTGCGGGCGATGACCACGGTGCACGCGCAAGCGCGCGAGGACGCGGACTACGGCTATCTGCTGTGGCGCTTCCGGTTCCCGGTGCGCGGCGTGGAACGGGGGGTGTGGGCGATGTCCGGCAACGGCGGCAACTACGTGTTCGTGCTGCCCGAGGAACGCCTGGTGGTGGTGATCACCCGCAGCGCGTACAACACGCCGAAGATGCATCCGCAGTCGCAGGCGCTGCTCGCCGACTACGTGCTCAAGGCGCTGCCGTAGCCGCGCCGGCTTCCTTCGGCAACAGGCCGGCGCGGCGCACCTGCGCGCGTTCGCCGGCGATGGCGGCGGCGTTGCGTGCCAACACGGCGGCGAAGCCGGGCTGCGCGCGCAGCGGCGCCAACAGCGGCGATACCCGCAGGTAGCCGGCATCGCGGTAGCCGGCCGCCTGCGCAAGGCGCACCGCCTCCACCGCCGCGGCCGGGTCGCCGGCCAGTTGCAGCGACAGCGCCGCGTCCAGCCCATCCATCGGATCGGCGCCGCGCGCGAGGCCGCGCAGCAGGTCCTGCGCCCGCGCGCGCAGCGCCGCCGGCGCCGGCCGCGGTTGCGCGTCCAGCGTCCATGCCACGGTCTGCGCCAGACTGCTGTGCGGGCGCAGCCGCAGCGCCTGCAGGCTTGCCTGCCGCGCACGCGCCGGATCGTCCTGCGCCAGCGCCAGTTCCGCCTGCAGCAGCCACAGGCCGGCGTAGTCGGTGCCGCGCCGCAACGCCTCGTCCAGCGCCGCCTGCGCCTCGGCGATGCGGCCGTGCGCGAACAGGAAGCTGGGCCAGGCCAGGTTGGAGAAGGCGCTGTCCGGATACAGCTGGAAGCTGTCGCGATAGCGCGCCTCGGCGGCGCTGACGTAGCCAAGCAGGTCGAGATTGCTGGCGACCTGGATCGGCAGGAAGCGCACCCGTGCCGGATCGCGCACCTGCAGGTTGGCGGCCAGCGCCCGCGCCAGCTGGCCCTTGCGCTCGTAGAGATAGGCGGCCGAACCGCGCACCGCATCGGCCCGCGGATCCAGTTGCAACGCGTGCTCGTAGGCGACCAGCGCCGACGCATAGTCGCCGCGGCAATCGTGCGCGTAACCGAGCGCGGCATGCGCGGCCGCCAGCCGCGGCTGCGCCGCGAGCACTTGCGTGGCCAGGCGCTGCCCAAGCACTGCGTCCCGCACGTCGGCGCCGTACTGGCAGACCCGTGCGCTGTAGGCGCGACTGAGGCCAAGCAGCGTGCGCGCCTCGTCCGGCGCCTGCTGCAGGCGCTGCCGGTACAGTGCGATCGCGCGTTCGTTGTCGTCGCGCTGGCCGATGCTGGCGTAGTACTCGGCGCGTTGCAGCAGCGGCGGGGTCGAGGCTGTGTGCGACGGCGCATGCCATGCCCACGCCAGCGCGCAGAGCGCCCCGACCCCGATGACGACGCCGGCGGCGATCGCCGCGCCGCGCCACGGCCGCCTCGGCGGGGGCACCGGCGGCTCTGCGTCGTCCTCGTCGTCCTCGTCGTGCACCGGCGCGCACAACTGATAGCCCTGGCCGCGGACCGAGCGCACATAGCGCGGCTGCCGCGAGGTATCGCCCAGCGCCTGGCGCAGCAGGCGCACGCGCTGGGTCACGGTTTCCTCGTTGACCAGCGCCGGCGCCCACACCTGCGCGATCAGTTCGTCGAAGTCGACCACGCGCTGCCCCTGCCGCAGCAGGTAGTGCAGCAGGCGAAAACTCAAACCGCCCAGTTCCAGCGCGACACCGTCGCGCTCGACCCGCTGCCGCTGCACGTCGATGCGCAGATCGTCCAGCCGGTAGCGCCCGCGCATCGCGATCGCCTCAGCGCACCTGGTCCCTGGCCCACAGCGCCAGCTTCTCGCGGCCGATCTTGGCGTTGTGGCGGATATCCACCGGGAACCCGGGATGGCGCAGGAAATCGGCGATGGCCGCGGTGTGCGCGTGGGCCTGCGCCAGCGCGCGCAGCTCGGCCAGTGCCGTCGCCGGCGGCGCCGTGCCCGGCTGCAGTTCGTAGCACAGCACCGGCCGCTGCGCGCCCGCCGCGCCGACCCCGACCAGCGCGCTGCGGCGCAACCACGGGAGGGTGTTGAAGATCGGCTCGACCTGCTCGGTGTACAGCGGCCCGTGCGCGGTTTCCACGCGCTGGGTCTTGCGCCCGCAGAACCACAGCCGGCCCTGTGCGTCGAAGTAGCCGACGTCGCCCATGCGGTGCACGATGCGCTCGCTGCCGTCGTCCAGGCGCTCGCGGATCTTGGCGATGCGGGTGGCGGCGTCGCGGTTGAAATAGCTGTCGGTGGTGGTCGGCCCGACCACGGTGATCTCGCCGACCGTGCCCGCCGGCAGTTCGCGCACACCCGACCAGTCGGGGATCGCCGCGTCGTCGATGGCGATGATCCGCACCACGTTCGGCGCCACCACCGCGCCGACGCAGGTGCCGGCGCCGGCTTCGGTCGCCGCGCGCGTGCCCTGCAGTTCGCGCCCCTCGATCGCCGCCACCGGCAGGCACTCGGTGGCGCCGTAGGGCGTCCACAACTTGCCGTCCTCCGGCAGCAGGCTGCAGATCCTGGCCACGATCTCCGGCGGCACCGGCGCGCCGGCCGAGGTCGCGCAGCGCACGTTCGGCAACGGCCGCCCGTAGTCGGCCAGCACCCGCATCAGCGCCGGCGAGCCGAACAGCTGGGTCACGCCGAAGCGGTCGATCGCGTCGTGCAGCTTGCCCGGATCGGCGTTGGCCGGACGGGTCGGATCCATCTCCGGGATCACCGAGGTCAGCCCCAGCGCCGGATCGAACAGCGCGAACGGCGGGAAGGTCGGCAGGTCGATGCCGCCGGGCTGCATGTCGAACGCGTTGCGCATCAGCTCGATCTGGCCGACGAAGTGGCGATGGCGGTAGACCACGCCCTTGGGCACGCCGGTGGAGCCGCTGGTGAACAGGATCGCGGCGACATCGTCGGCCGCGGTCGCCGCCAGTTGGCTGCCGGCGCCGTGGCCAGCACGCTCGATCCGCTCCAGCGTGGTGCCGCCCCAGGCCCAGCGCCGGCCCACGGTGACGATCCGTTTCGCCGAGCGCGCCCAGCCGAGCAGGCGCCGCGCCAGCTGCGCCAGCGGAATGCCGATGAAGGCTTCCGGCTGCGCCTCGTCCAGGCATTGCTTGAGCGCGCGCTTGTCGATGCCCGGGTCCACCAGCACCGGCACCGCGCCGGCCTTGAACAGCGCGAACATCAGCAGGAAGAACTCCGGCGATGGACGCACCATCACCACCGTGCGCGTGCCGCGGCCGATGCCGTAGCCGCCGAGCCCGGCGGCGATCGCGTCGCTGCGCGCGTCCAGTTGCGCGTAGCTCAAGGTCACGTCGTAGGCGGCAAAGCCGTGGGCGCCACGGCGGCCCGGACAGCGGATGGCGATCTGGTCGGGGCGCTCGCGCGCCAGCCGCGGCAGCGTCGCGGCGATGTTGCAGGAGGTGGGCGTGGTCATCGCCGGATTATCGCCGATGCGCCAGCGCCTGCCGGGGCCGGCCTGCGTTCGGCGCGACCGGCGCCCTGGCGGCGCCACGTCGCCTCGCGACCGCGCACCTGAACGGGCGCGCGCTTGCGGCGCGGCGCGGTTCGGTCAGAATGCCGCGCCCCCACCGCTCTTTCGCCGCGCAAGGCCCGGCTGCCATGGCACATCCCTGCCTCACCTGCGGCGCCTGCTGCGCCTACTTCCGCGTCAGTTTCCACTGGAGCGAGGCCGATCCCGCACTGGGCGGCAGGGTGCCGTTCGAGCTCACCGAACCCTTGCGCACCCACGAGCGAGTGATGCGCGGTACTTCGCAGGCGCAGCCGCGCTGCGTGGCGCTGGACGCGGACATCGGCCGCTACAGCCGCTGCACCATCCACGACCGGCGTCCGTCGGTGTGCGCCGCGGTGCCGGCCTCGCTGGAATTCGGCGAGCGCAGCGCGCAGTGCGACAAGTCGCGGCTGGCGCATGGGCTGCATGCGCTGACCGAAAGCGATTGGGCCGGCGTCGGCGACGCCGAACGCAATCCGCTGCCGGACGAAGCCTGAGCCGTCGCACGCCGCGGCCGCGCGGCGGCCACACGCCTGCGCCTAGAGCGGATGCGCGTCCAGGAAGCGGCGGATCGCCGGCACCAGCACCTCGTGCTTGTCTTCGAGCACGTAGTGGTTGGCATCCTCGAACGCCATCACCTCGGCCTGCGGCAACGCCTGGCGGAAGCCCGCGAGGAAGTGGTGGTCGAAGCAGATGTCGCGCAGCCCCCAGCCGATGAACGCGGGGCGGTCGGCGAACGACGGTAGCGCCTGCGCCGAGCGCTCCAGCAGCGACCAGGCCTTGTCGGCCGGCGACAGCGGGATGTCCTGCATGAAGCGGATCGTGGAGATGCGGTTGGCCCAGCTATCGTAGGGCGCGACGTAGGCGCGGCGCACGTCGGCGGGCATGCGCCGCGACACGCCCAGCCACGACGCCCCGGAAGAAAACGCGTTGAAGGTGCGGATGAACCACTCGCCCGGACCCCAGTGCCGGCCCATCGCGATCTGCCACGGCATCGGCTTGGCCGCCGGCAACGGGAACGCGGCGGTGTTGGTGATCACCAGCCGCTTGACCTGCGCGTGGTGCGACAGCGCCCACCCGAAGCCGATCATGCCGCCCCAGTCGTGCACCACCAGCGTCACCGGCCCATCGATGCCCAGGTGCCGCAGCAACGCATCGAGATCGTCCACGCGCGACTGCAGCGTGTAGTCGTAGCCCGGCTGCGCGCCCGGCGCGTCGTCCGGCTTGTCCGACAGGCCCATGCCGATGTGATCGGGCACGATGCAGCGGTAGCGGTCCGCCAGGCCGCTCACCAGATGCCGCCACAGGTAACTCCACGACGGATTGCCGTGCAGCATCACCACCACCTCGCCGTCGCGCGGGCCTTCGTCGAGGTAGGACATGTTCACCCCCGGGCGGACCTGGAAGCGCTGCGGGGTGAAGGGGTAGCCGGGGTAGTTCATGTAAATCGCATCCGATCCAAATCGAAGGAACCTGCACTCTGCAGGCGTCCGCCCAGCTCCCGCAGGTAGAAGAAGTCGCGCTCGCCGCGCTTACGCCCGACCATGAACACTGGACCATAGTCCCGGTGCACAGCCAGACTTTTGTCCACTTCTGTTGGAGCACCCCACAGGTGTTCACCTTTCAATTCCAATAACGCGATCCCCGGAGCTGCGCGCTGTGCCAGACAGACCACGAAATCCGGGTAGAAGCCATTTCCCTCGTCCCAGCGGTACAGGCCGACACCCGTTTTGGGGAGATTGCGGTGCCACCATTTCACTTGGTCGCTGCTATCCAACCGCTCCGCGATGGCCAATTCGTCTTGATTCAGGCCAGCAGGATAGACGCCATAGAGTGCACGATCTGCGCGACGAAGCGGTTGAGCACTAACCAACTCGGCGAGCAGCGGCACATCCACGTCCATGACCTGGCTCATGCGCAGGCGCTTGAAGGCATCGCGCAACAGCCCCGGGCGCCGAACCAGCAAAAGGTCCAATTGCCGCATCTGCAGCTCTTCGCTGTCGGGGATCTCGGAACCAGACGCTTCAATGGCACGAATGAATCTGTCCAGCAGTCGGATAGACAACTCACGATCATTGGCGTCCACCAAGCGCAGACGAATCTGCTCTGCCTTGTCGGCTACCGCTTCGGGCGACAGCGTGGCCCATAGGTCGGTGCCGTCGTCGGCCACCCTGTCGCCCGCAAACAAGTCGGTGTCACGACGTTGCACCTGCACTCGCCCGCGCAGGCGGTCGGCCAATACCTCTGCCGAGAAATCGACGTACGCAACCAATTGGGCCTCGAAATCTACCGCGACCGGAGGCAATTGTTCCCCGCGCAAGCGATCTGGAGCATCGGCACGACGCGGATATCGATACATGCTGTCCTGGGCAAGGACAAACGCGTCTGCCACGGGTGTGGCCCGTGCGGGCCAGGCCCCTTCGCCACCGAACAACTCCAGCGCCGCCTGGGCAGCCCCCGTCATTCCGGCAAACGGCGTGCCGGCCAGCATGTCCACCACCTCGCCCGCGGTTGCCGCCTGATCGACCGCGGCACTTGCCGCGTCACCCTTCACCACCTGCACGCCGGCACTCGACACCAGCAAGCTCAGCGGTTCGCCGCTGCGCACCACCTGCAAGGCTGCACCATCGCCGATCATGGTGACCACTGTCTGCGTCCCCAGTTCGGGAGCTTGCGTGGTAAGCGTATTGATCTGCGCGCCAGCCTCCAGCAGACCTTCCTGCGACTCGGAATTGGCAAGGAAGACATACCCATGCTCCAGCAACGGAGGCAAATCCGTCCGCACCTGCAACAGCGCATGCCGGCGCACGATACGGCCGATCACCTGCACGCCGAACGCCACATCGCGCGCACCGCGTAGTGCGGCCAGGGTGAATGCACGGGGCGCATCGAAACCCAAGGCCACCGCCATCTTGAAGATCAGCACTTCCACGGTCGGATCCTGTGCCAAGGACAACAGGTCCGGATCCGGCTCGTCGGCCGTATGGAGGCGTACCGCCGTCGCGTCGAATCCGAGTTGCTCGACCAGATAGGCCCGTGCCGCCTCCTGCGCCGCCTTGCCGTCGGGCACCTGCACCAACATCAACGGCGTCAGCGCCACGCCGGCCTCGGCCAAGCTGCTGAGGATGGCGCGGTGGGTCTGTGCGCATTCGCGCAGGGCAAGATGCTCGAAGTCCACCAGTTGGGCGGTATCGCCATCGCGAGCGATGAAACGCACCATGCGCACTCCGCGCTTGAGCAGACCGGCATCAACCGCGTCGCCACGGCTGACCGAGGCCCAATCCGCCGACTCGCCGACGAAGTAGCCGGTGGCCCGCGCGAACGCAGCCATGTCGGCGTCGCGCGGCGTGGCGGTCATCAACAGGGCGTAATCGGGCTTGAGCACATCGCAGAAGAACGTCCGTGCCTGCGCCGCGCGCTGGAAGCCATGGTGCGCTTCATCCACCACACAGCCAATACGCAATCCCGCATCCCGTGCCAGGGCAATTACCTCGTCGATCGACAGACCCTCGTCGCCACGCTGGCGAGCGCGGCGGCTCTCGGCGTTGCGCGCCGCCAACGAGGCCCAGGTGACCACGAACACGCCGCCGCCAAGCACAGCATCCAACTGACGGTCCACCTCCAGGTCGAACAATGCCAACTGCGGAGCCTGCTTGACCAATGCATCGCGCGATTGCTCCACCAGGCCGGTGAACGGAGCGAACCAGAACCACAGCACCTTCTCTTCGGTCGAGACGCGGCGCAGGACCTCGATTGCCATGCGGGTCTTGCCGGCACCGGTCGGCGCCTGCAGCACGATCACCGCATCCTTGCGCCGCGCCTCGTCAATGCGCTCCGGTGCGGCGGCGGCGATCTGCCGGTACAGCGCGCGCACCTGGCCGAACTGGGCGACGATGCCGTCGCAGAGCAGACACTGGAAATCTTTCAGAGGCATGGGCATGTCAACGTCCGAAGCGTTCGCGCAGGTGTTGCGGCAGGGGAAGCAGCGCCAGCTCGGCTGCGGCGTCGCCCAGTAAGCCGGCCAGCCGCTGCGGCGACCAGGTATAAACCGCGTGGGGCATGGCGACACGTGTCTGCAACCAATCGCGCAGGCGCTGCACGTGCGCGGCATGGAAGTCCGCCAGATAGGCCAGCTCGCCGTCGCCGGCAAAACCGTCACCCGTCCAGGGCGACAGCGGCAATCCGTGCAGCAGCTGCAACGCGCTCCAGACCTCGGCGTGGTCCAGCTTCAGCGCCATACGGTGCTTGGGAATGCGCTTGGCGCGCAGGTATGCGAAGCCACCGCCCAGGCCAGTCACTTCCTGCCCCTTAGCGCTGGTATAGCCACTGAGCACTCGACGCACGCGCTGCGCGCAGACATCGCGACACAGATTCTTATCCGGCGCGTCTTCCGTGGCTTCGGTGCTGCTGACCATGATGAATTTACGCTGGCCGCCGTCTTCAGCGTTGAGCTTGGTAACGGCATGGGCTGTCGTACCAGAGCCAGCGAAAAAATCTAACACGGTGATTGCATCGTCATCTATTATCGAAAGAAGATATTGAATCAGAGTGACAGGCTTCGGATATGTGAATTGGATACCCATGTCCGCAAGAACGGAACTATCGAACTGCGTGTTCCCCATATTGCGCAAAACAGAAACAACATGAGAAGCACTACGGACTTTGACGTTCTCAATTGCCCCAGTCGCAGTTAACTCAAAACGAGTCTCTTGACCCTTAGAGTCTTTGACACTCCTGAATCCGTTCGCGATGAATTCTTGACAAAGCCCCTTGTTGGCCCACCCGCTTTTCATTACAGCTTCTGATTGGGTACATCCATTTAGCACACGGATGTCTGTTTTGATCTTTGGCCAACGTCCGTCATTACGAGCCTCTATTACGCCCTCCTCAAAATTGGCCGGAAAACCCTTTGGAAGCAAAATTTCCGAAACAGGGTTTTTGGGCCCATTCTTAACGATTGTATTTCTAATTTCCGAGCGGAAGAGCTTACTCGTATCTGGAACATTAGGATCAACGACAGCCGGCATTTTGAAAAGATCGGAATCCTTCGCATAAGCCAATACATACTCATGTGCAATCTTGATCTTGGCTTGGTTGTCGAAATTCCCATCGGTCTGCCAAGTAAAACAAGCCAGCCTCTCATTCGCTCCAAACACCCGATCCATCAACATCCCCAAGCGGAACAACTCGTTGTCGTCGATGCTGACGAAGATCACCCCGTCGTCGGCCAGCAGCTCTTTGGCCAGCTGTAAACGCCGGTACATGAATTCCAACCACAGCGAATGCCGGAACCGGTGGGTCTTGTCGACGAAACGATCGTTGTAGACGAAATCCTTGTTGCCCGTGTTGTACGGCGGATCGATGTAGATGCAACGGATCGCGCCCTTGTGGGTCATGCGCAGGGCACGCAAGGCGTCGTAGTTGTCGCCCTCGATGATCAGGTTTTCCCACGGCGCAGCGCCATGGCTGAGGTCGGCGTCCAGCGACAGCGCCACGAAATCGTCGTTGAGCGCCTGGTCAACCTCGATCTCATCGCGTTCCCACACCAGCCCCAACTGGCGCTCGGCATCGCGCCGCTGCAGCAGACCGATCAAGGTCTGGCGGTCGAGCTGGTCGTACTTGTTGGTCATGTGCTCGATTCCATGTTCCGCACGGGCCTACGGTATGCAGGCAGTCGATTGTCGTCGCTGGACAGCAGCCGTAGAAATGTCGGGTGCAGGAACAGCTTCTCCTTGCCCATGCGTTGCTCCTGCAGAACGCCGATCTCCACCAACTCCTTCAAGTGGCGGGCTCCGGTCTGCCGGGTCACGCTCACCAAGTCCACGACGTTTTGGATACGGCAGTAGGGCTGGTTGAATATCACCTCCAATAGCTCTCGACTGTAGGCTTTTGGCGCATGACTGCGGATGTAGTCGCGGGCTTGTGCCTCTAGTCCGCGGATCGCTTGGATCTTGGCCGTGGTCCACACCGCCGTTTCGGCCACGGCACTGAGCATGTACTGGATCCACTCGACCCAGCGACCGTGCAGCGTCACCTCCAGCAGCAGGCGGTAGTAGTCGCTGCGGTGCCGGATGATGTAGCGCGACAGATACAGCACCGGCAGGTCGAGCAAGCCCTGCTCGATGAGCATCAGCAAGTTGAGCACGCGTCCGGTGCGGCCGTTGCCATCGGTAAAAGGATGGATGGCCTCGAACTGATAGTGCGCGACCGCCATGCGGATCAATGGATCGATGTCGGTGTATTCATGGATGAAGCGTTCCCAGTTGGCCAGCTTGTCGCGCAGCAGCGTTTCACCCAGCGGCGGGGTGTAGATGATCTGCTGGCTCTGGTCGTTGGCCAACGCCGTGCCCGGGACGCGGCGGATCTGCATCTGCACCGCCTTGATGCGGCTGCAGACGACGACCGCCGTATCCGTGCACAGCGGGCGCTGCCGCAACGACTGGAAACCTTCGTAGAGCGCACTGCGGTAGCGCAAGGCTTCCTTGGTGGCAGGCTTTTGCGCCTTGTCCTGATCGTCGGCAAAACGAAACAGCTCGTCTGTCGTTGTGACGATGTTTTCGATCTCCGAACTTGCCTGTGCCTCAAGGATCGGAATCGTGTTGATCAACACCGTGGGATTCGGCAGCAGCGCTGTGGCTTGTTTCAGTTCGGCCAAAGCCGTACGCGCTCCGATGCAGGCCTTGAGCAGCGCCCGCGTCTCGATATCCCCCGCCGGAGGCAGCAACGGGAGATCGTTGTAGGGGATCTCGGCCTTGAACCGTGAGGCGTCTTCCATGGCTGCGTCACTCATGTTCGAAGAACGAACATGATGCAAAAACGCGTACTAAAAATCCAATTTATTTAACACGTCCTGGCCGGCGTCTTGTCCTGCTCGACTACCAGACCACCTCGGCCATCGAGCAGTTCAAGCCCGAGCCGATGCCCATCAGCGCGATCCGGTCGCCCTTCTTCAGGCGGCCCAGGTCGCGCAGCTTGCTCAACACGATCGGCACGCTGGCCGGGCCGATGTTGCCGTGCTCGCCGAAGATGGTCATCACCTTCTTCGGGTCGATGCCGAAGTTCTTGATGAAGGCCTGGGTGTGCGGCTGGCTGACCTGGTGGATCACGAACTGGTCCAGTTCGTCCACCGCCCAGCCCAGCGCCTGCTTGGCGGCGGTGAAGGTCTTCTGCGCCAGCTTGATGCCCTCGATCAGCAGCAGCCGGGTGTCGGTGACCATGCGATCCAGGTTGCCCCGGCACAGCGTGTTCCACTCGGTGGCCGAGCGGGTCACGCCACCGCGGTAGCGCGGGGCGTCCGGCACCAGTTCGGCGCGCGCCATCACCATCGCCGCGGCGCCGCAGCCCAGGGTCAGCGCCGCCAGTTCGTCGCGGAACTCCTGCGCGGTCACGTCCGGCGAGGTCATCCGCTCCAGGGTCTTCTCGTACACCAGGTTGGCGGTCTCGCCATCCACCACCAGCGCGTAGTCGATCTCGCCGCGCTCGATCATCCGCGCGGCGATGTCCATGCCGTTGATGAAGGCCAGGCAGGCATTGGCGACGTCGAAGGTCATGCACTGCTCGCCCACGCCCAGGTTGCCGGAGACGATGCTGGCGGTGGACGGCTCGAGGTAGTCGCGGCTGACCGAGGTATTGACCAGCAACCCGACCTGGCCGGCCTCGATGCCCGCGTCTGCCATCGCCTTGCGCGCCGCCAGGGTGGCGGCATCGGACGCCTGCATCTCCGCGTCCCACATGCGCCGCGCATGGATGCCGGCGATGTCGCCGAGCACGTCGGTGCGGATGCCCAGACGGTCATAGGTCGGCTGCAGGCGGTCGTTGATCTGCTTGGAGGTCAGCGTGTGCGGCGCATCGATATGCGCCAGTCCCGCGATGGAGACATTGTTGAAGAGCATCGAGATGTACGCCGGTATCAGGCGAAGGGGCGCCAATTCTAGCGGCTGCCCGGTTTTACCGCATCTTTAACAAATTGGAACGCAGCGTATGGATGAACCTATTCAGCGAACACTGCACTGGTAGGCGGCAAAGCGCTGATCGCCGTCGGTCGGTTCGCCCATTGCCTGCACCGTGTTGGCGCCCACGCCCGGGGCCTCGTTGCGGGCCAGGGTCTCCAGTTCCTCGCGCACCCGCAGCGGGTTGCGCTGGTAGAAGCCGACATTGCTCTTGACCGAGACCACCACCTCGCCGCGCTTCTCGCAGCCGCCCGGCGCCTGCCCCGGCGGCAGCACGCGCACGGTCTTGCCTTCCGGCGCCATCGGCACCCAGGTACAGGCGGCGAGACTGGCGAGCAGGAGCAACGCGATCGGGAGGCGCATGGAGAGGGACCGCAGACGGAGAGAACCCGGATTGTGCCGCAGATTGCTGAATTGGCAATGACGCTGGCGGGGCCGGGGGCCAATCGCAACGCAGCCAGCCATGGGCGACTCGCGGCGCGAGGCTGCGCCGCCCGCACGCTCATCCGCCCCTGCGGGGCACCTCCCCCGAAAAGGAGGCTATGGTCCCGAGAGAGAAGGGACAGCGGCTAGCCCCTCTCCCATCGGGAGAGGGGTTGGGGTGAGGGTCCGGCGCAAAAGCGTCTCGCGGAGTTGGGTGCACGAGGCTGTGCCCGTACCCTCATCCGCCCCTGCGGGGCACCTTCTCCCGAGGGGAGAAGGAACAGCCGCTAGCCCCTCTCCCGTCGGGAGAGGGGTTGGGGTGAGGGTCCGGCGCGAAAGCGTCTCGCGGAGTTGGGTGCACGAGGCTGCGCCCGTACCCTCATCCGCCCCTGCGGGGCACCTTCTCCCGATGGGAGAAGGGAACAGCCGCTAGCCCCTCTCCCACCGGGAAAGGGGTTGGGGTGAGGGTCCGGCGCGAAGCGTCTCGCACGGTCGGCGCCCAAGGCGCCGCCCGCCCCTTCATCCGGCCACGCAGGCCCGCCTCAGCGCTTGGGCGCGGCCGGCACGGCCGCGCCCTGCGGCTGGCCGTCGGCGTCGATCACCGTCACCTCGCCCAGCTTCAGCCCGCGCACCGGGCGCTCGATCTGCTTCAGGTCGCCCACCACCACCCAGGTCAGCGCGTTCGGGTCCAGGGTCGCCGCCGCCTCGCGCACCTGCGCCGGGGTCAGCGCCTCCAGCTCGGCCTTGCGCTTGAACACATAGTCGTCGGGACGCCCGTAGCGCACGATGCCGCCGATGACGCCGAGCACTGCGCTGGCGGTCTCGTAGGCGCCGGGCAGGCTCAGCGTCTGGATGTTGCGGATGCGCTCCACCTCCACCGCGGTCGGCGGCGCCTTGCCGCTGGCGAAGGCGCTGATCTCCTTCTGCATCTCCTGCAGCGCCGGCGCGGTCTTGTCGATCTGCACCGGCGCGCTGGCCGCCCACGGGCGCTGGCCCAGGGCACCGGAGGCGGAACTGCGCGCACCGTAGGACCAATGCTTGTTCTCGCGCAGATTCATGTTCAGCCGCGAGGTGAAGTCGCCGCCGAGCACGCCGTTGGCGGCATCGAAGCGCACAGAGGCCGGGTCGGTGGTCGGCGGGATCAATTGCGCCGCGAACAGATTGGCCTGCACCGCACCCGGCTGGTCGATCAGGTACACCCGCGACTTGGCCGGCCGCGCGACCGTGGCCGGCGCCGGCAGCGACGGCGCGGCGCCCTCGCCCTTCCAGTCGCCGAACTGCGCATCCAGCAGCGGCACCACCTCGGCCAGCGTGGTGTCGCCGACCACGATCAGCGTGGCCTGCTCGGGGCGGATCCAGTCACGCTGGAAGTCGACCAGGTCGGCGCGCTCCAGCGCCGCGATCCCCGCCTCGGTGCCCTTGCCGCTGAACGGGATCGCGTACGGATGGCCGGCGCCGTACAGCAGCGGCGGCAGCACGCGCATCGCCACCGCGCCCGGCTGCGCCTTCTCCTGGCGGATGCCGGCGATCCAGCTCGCCTTGATCCGCTCGATCTCCTTCTGTTCAAAGCGCGGCCGCCGCAGCATGTCCGCGTACAGCGCCAGCGACGGCGCCAGGTTCTCCTTCAGTGCCGACAGGTAGGCGTTGCTGCCGTCCAGCGAGGCGCCGGCGACCAGGGTGGCGCCCAGCGCGTCGGCGGCGTCGGCGAAGCCCAGCGCGTCGCGCTCGCCGGCGCCCTCGTCGAGCATGCTCATGGTGAAGTTGGCGGTGCCCGACTTGCGCCCCTGGTCGGCGCTGTAGCCGCCCGGGAACTCGTAGCTGAACTGCACCACGGGGATGTCATGGCGCTCGGCCAGGATCACCCGCGTGCCGTTCTTCAAGGTGGCGCGCTGCAACGCCGGGAACTTCAGTTCCGGGAACTGCAGGGTCTTCGGCGGGCCGGCGCTGCGGTCCACCACGCTGGGCAGGGTTCGGTACTTCGGATCGGCCGGCGGCGGATTCAGCGGCGTCGGCTCCACCGCCGGGTCCTCGACCAGCGCCACGCGCTCGCCCGGCTCCACCAGCAGGGTGTGCTCGCCCTTGCTCAGCCAGGTGCGGCCCACCGCCTTCAGCTCGCGCGCGCTGGTCGACTCGATGGTGGCCAGCGAGGTGCGGAAGCAGCCGGGGTCGCCGGTGAACACCGCGCATTCGGCCAGCGCGTCGGCCTTGCCGCCGAAGCCGCCGATGCGCTCGATGCCGCGGATGAAACTGGCCCGGTACGCGGTCTTGGCGCGCGCCAGTTCGTCCTTGTCCGGCCCCTTGTCGAGCAGCCGGCGCACTTCCTCGTCGATCGCCGCCTCGACCCTGGCCGGGTCCACGCCCTGCTTGACCGTGGCGATGATGCCGAACCCGGATCCCAGCTGCGACGGCCACACGCTGGCGCTGATCTGGTCGACCAGCTTGTCCTCGTGCACCAGACGCCGGTCCAGCCGCGACGACTTGGCCCCGCCCAATACCTGCGCCAGCAGCTGCAGGCGGTCGATATCCGCGGTGCCGGTCTGGGCCACGTTCCAGACCCGGTAGATGCGCGCCTGCGGCACCTTGTCGGTCATCGTCTCGCGGGTGGATTGCGTGCGCTGGGCCACATCGACCTTGGGCTGGGCCATGGTCGGGCCGGCCGGGATGTCGCCGAAGTAGCGCGCCACCTTCTCCTTGGCGGTGGCCAGGTCGATGTCGCCGGCCAGCACCAGCACCGCGTTGTTCGGCCCGTACCAGGTGCGGAACCATTGCTTCACGTCGGCCAGCGAGGCCGCGTTGAGGTCGTTCATCGACCCGATCACGGTGTGGTGGTACGGATGGCCCGGCGGATACAGCGCGCGGCCCAGCTTGGTCCAGGCCTGGCCGTAGGGCTGGTTCTCGCCCTGCCGCTTCTCGTTCTGGACCACGCCGCGCTGCTCGTCGAGCGCGGCCTGGTCGATGGCGCCGAGCAAGTGGCCCATGCGGTCGGATTCCATCCACAGCGCGGTGTCCAACGCGGTGGTCGGCACGTTCTCGAAGTAATTGGTGCGGTCGCTGTTGGTGGTGCCGTTCTGGTCGGTGGCGCCCACCTGCTTGAACGGCTCGAAGAATTCGCCGCGGTGGTTCTCGCTGGCCTGGAACATCAGGTGCTCGAACAGGTGCGCGAAGCCGGTGCGTCCGGCCGGCTCGTCCTTGGCGCCGACGTGGTACCAGAGATTGACCGCCACGATCGGCGCCTTGCGATCGGTGTGCACGATCACCCGCAGGCCGTTGGGCAAGGTGAATTGCTCGTAGGCGATATCCACCTTCGCGGCGGCCGGTCGCTTCGCCGCCTCGGACGGCGGCGCGTAACTCAGCGCGCCGAGCGCGGTGGACAACGCAATGGCCAGCAAGGCCCCTCTTGGGCGGATCGACACGGTCATGCAAGTTCCTTTTTGACGATGGGTGCAAACGGCAACGGAACCTGAATCGTAACGGCCCACGGCCATGCTCGCGTATGCCGATCGGCCCACTCCGCACCCGGCCACGCCCGGACCCTGAACACCGCGCCCAAATCAGGGCCAAGGCAGCGCACACGCGCCGGGAGCGGACGTACGCACATGACCGAATGTCCGCCGCCGGACACTGCGCGGTGGCGCCTTCGCCTTTAAGAACAATCACTTGCGATTGGCACAGGACCTGCTGTCCAGCTAGGCAGCAAGTCCAAACCCGTCATTTAATGAACAAATGCTTAATGAAAAGACTATTTGACAGAAAGGCCTTGCACTGCCTGATTAGGTGTACTACCTTACTACAACACCACTGCTCAACAACACCAACGAGGCCCGCCATGAAAACCACGTCCTTCGCCCTGACCTTCGCCATCGCCGCCCTGCTGTCCGCCCCGGCCCTGGCCAACACCCGCGTCGTCACCCTCGACAGCGTGCAGGTGCGCCCGTCGGCCGAGCAGATCGCCCAGCGCGCGTTCGAGCGCGACAGCGGCATCCCCACCCTGGCCGCGGTGCAGGTCCGCCCCTCCGCCGAACAGCTGGCGCAGCGCGATGCGGAACTGTCCAGCCAGATCGCCACGCTGGCCTCGGTGCAGGTGCGCCCCTCGGCCGAGCAGATCGCCGCGCGCGAGGCCGAGCAGGCAGCGAGCCGGCGCGTGGTCACCCTGGCGACGCTGCAGGTGCGCCCGGATGCCGACACCCAGGCCCCCTTCGCGATCGGCAGTGTGGTCAGCGGCGCCCTGGACAGCGCGATGCTGCAGCTGCAGCCGGGCCTGCAGAACCTGAGCCAGGACCTGGCCAGCGGCCTGGGCCGCTAAACCGACCCGGCGGCCGGCGCGTACACTGCGCCGATGATCGCCACGCCCACGCTGCACGTCCTGCTGTTCCAACCCGAAATACCGCCCAACACGGGCAATGCCATCCGCCTTTGCGCCAATACCGGCGCGCAGCTGCACCTGATCGAGCCGCTCGGCTTCGACCTCGGCGACAAGCAGCTCAAACGCGCCGGCCTGGACTACCACGAGTACGCACGCCTGCAGGTACACGCCTCGCTGGACGCCGCGCTGCAGTCCATCGCCCCGCGCCGCCTGTTCGCGCTCAGTACCCGCAGCACCACCCGCTACGACGCGCCGACCTTCGCCGACGGCGATGCCTTCCTGTTCGGCCCGGAGACCCGCGGCCTGCCCGCCGAGGTCCTGGAGCAGGTGCCGCCGGCGCAGCGACTGCGCCTGCCGATGCGCCCGCACAACCGCAGCCTCAACCTGTCCAACGCGGTGGCGGTGGTGGTGTTCGAGGCGTGGCGGCAACTGGGCTTTCCTGGCGCCGACTGAGCGCAGGACGCGCCTGCGATCGGCGCCGCGAACGCCCCGGTCCGACCACGCGACGACGGCATCGCCATGCACGCGCCGCGTCCGCCGCGCGGTTGAAGCCGGCGACGCTTCGTTCCTACACTGGAGCGCGGCGCATCTCCGGCTGCTTCGACACTTCCGTAGCGCTACGGCAAGGTTTCCGCGAATGGCATCGTCCCCACCGAAGACCGCCGACGACTGGGTCAGGATCCGCCGCGACCAGGAAACCGGCATCGAAAGCGTGCATTCGCATTTCCAGGGGCATGCCTACGACCCGCACGATCACGACGAAGTGCTGGTCGGGGTGACCCTGCAGGGCGTGCAGCGCTTCCATTGCCATCGGTCGCTGCACACCAGCACGCCCGGACGCGCCATCCTCATCGAACCCGGCGCGGTTCACGACGGGCACGCGCCCGCGGCGGAGGGCTTCACCTACGCGATGCTCTATCTCCCGCAACCCTGGGTGGCCGGCATGCTGCAACGGCTCGGCCAGCACGACATTTCCGCGATCCAGCCGGCATTCCGCAGCACCTTGACCAACGACGCGATGCTTAGCGCGGCGATCCGCCAGGCGTTTCTGGCGATCCATCAGCATGAAGGCCGCCTGGCGCGCGACCAGAGCCTGGACCGGATGATGGACCTGCTGTCCCCGCATCTGTCCGCCGAAACGCGCAGTCCCTCCGAGTCGGCGCAGCGGATGGCGCGGGCGCGGGAGTTCCTGCACGCGTACATGGAGCGCGACGTCGGCCTCGACGAGCTGGCCAGCCACGCCGGGCTGGACCGGTTTCGCCTCACCCGGCAGTTCCAGCGCGCGTTCGGCCTCTCGCCGCACGCCTATCTTATCCGGCTGCGGCTGCGCGTGGCCCGCGCCCTGCTGGCCAATGGCCAGGAGCCGGCGGACGTGGCCACCCAGGTCGGGTTCGCCGACCAGAGCCATCTCGGCCGCTGGTTCAAGCGCGCCTATCGGCTCACGCCGGCCGCGTACCGGCGACAGTGCGCCGATCCAGCTGCACAGGCGTTCTAGAACGCAGCGGTAGCGGTGCGGACCATGGCCGCACATCCCCACCGCGGAGCTTCCCGTGTTCGACACCAAAGTGGCCCTGATCGTCCGCAACGACCTGGCGATCTGGCAACGCCTGAACGTGGTCGCCTTCCTGGCCACGGGCATCGCCGTGGCCGCCCCCGAGGCGATCGGCGATCCCTATGTCGATGCCAACGGCCATCGCTACGGCGCCATGCTCGGCCAGCCGATGCTGATCTTCGAAGCCGATCTCGGCGGCCTCCAGGCCGCGCACCGGTTGGGGCTCACCCGCGAGATCACCGTGCTGCCGTACGTGTTCGCCATGTTCTCGACCGGCCACGACGACGCCAATCGCCAGGCATTCGCGGCCGAAGATCCTGCCGCCCCGAACCTGGTGGGGCTGGGCCTGCGCGGGCCGCGAAAGGCCATCGAAAAGGCCACAAAGGGCCTGTCGCTGCATCGCTGACGCATCGCGCGCGGGGTCAGGACAGGTCGTGCAGGTCCTTGCCCAGCACCGGCCCAAGCTTCCAGTCGGAGAACCGCACCTTCAGCCCTTCGCGTTCCGGCGTACAGGTCATCGGGCCGACCAGGTACTTCGAGGCCATCGGGAATGGACACAGACGAACCAGCGGCCAGTATTTGCCGTCGCGCGAGACCTGCAGGCGCAGCACGCCGTTGTCCACCGTGGCGCGCATCCAGAAATCCGACGCGTCCGTCTCGTACGGACCGGTGGCCCAGTCGGAGCGGCCATCGGTCAGCACGCTGCTGAGCATGGCCCGCCCGTCGCTCAGTTCGATGCCGGCCTTGACCCAGCGGCGCTCGTCGACCCGCACCATGATCCCGGCCTGATCGTAGAGCTGCTCGAACTTTCCGCGAACGCGGAGTTGGCAAGTGAAACCCGCCGGCGCGGCGATGCCGAGAAAGTGGCCGCTGTCGCGGGTGAAGCCATAGTGGGTCTCGCGCCAGAAATCGGTGCCCTTGTCGGTGACCACTTCAAGCACGTCGCCGGCCAATACGCGATGGACCTTGGGCGCATTGAGCCAGGTGCCCGCCTCCCAGGCGGAAGGCGCCGCCGCGCGCGCGCCGCCGGTGGCCAGCACTACGCCGCCCGCGGCCAGGCCGCCCAGGGTCGCCCTGCGGCCGACATCCACATCCTGCTTCCCAGAATTCGCCATCGCTCCACTCCTTAGGTCGTTGCCATCTGGACGCCATCGTCGATGGCCGTCGTGCACCTCAGCGGCGAATTTGTACATCCGTACCAATTGAGTTGTCAATCGCGAACTGCGATCATCGGCCTCCGTCGAAATCGCGTGGACAGGCATGAGCGGCAGGACCTGGCGCCAGGATCCAAACAGGAAGGAGGCCATCGAGCAGGCGGCGTTGCGCGTGATCCTGGATCACGGCGTCGCGGGGACGACCTTCCGCAAGGTCGCCGAGGAAGCGGGCGTTCCGCTCAGCGCCACCACGTATTACTTCGGCTCGATGCACGAATTGCTGATCGCCGCGTTCACCCGCTTTTCCCAGGAAGTCTCCACAGACTTCGCCGCCGAGATCCGCGCCGCGAAGAACCGTGAACAGGCTTGCGACGCGGTGGTCAACATCATCTTCGCCGAAGGCACGGCCTCGCCACGGGTGCTGCTGCTGAGCTACGAACTGTATGCCTTCGCCCGCCGTCATCCGGAGATGACCGCGATCATGCAGCAGTGGATGGCCAGAAGTAGAGCCGCATTGGAGACCCACTTCTCCGCCGCCGCGGCCAGCGCCATCGACGCCTTCATCGAAGGCGCGACGATCCATCGTTCGGTGGTGCGCATGAGCAGGAAGCGCGTGCGCGATGCGATCGTGCAACTCGCTGCGCTGTAAAACCGAGTTCCTAGAGTGCAACTCGCCGAAGGAGAAGGCGAACGTGAGTCTGGTTGGTCAGCGCCGCGGCACCGAGCGCAGTCAGCACTCGAATGGCACAGGATATCGTGCCTACTGGTGGTCGAACCTTTTAATCGAATAATCCGGCAATGAATCATTCCAAGCCATGGGATCCACCTCCAAGAACTGAGCGAATCACGTAGGATTCTACTTATCCAGCATAAAATTTTTCAAGCTCATCGTTATTTTTTCATGTATATCACCCGATCAACCCAAAATAGCAATTTTTCAGGCACTGGCTATCGCGAATGTTGCAGATGTCAATTACTAATCGGATTCGCTTCTTCAAAAGGCGTATCGTCGACTTTTGGCTTTCCTTCCCACGCACCGAGAGATTCATACTCCGCCCAAGTGGCCCGAAAAGTTTTCTGCAACAGCACACGCTTGCACTCCCCCGGCCAACTCAAAGGGCTTCGCATATCGACTGCCACATCTATCGAGGCATCTATGGCATCCGTCCCTACTGATAGGATCTCAACTTTCCCAGAGCTAGCGGCACCGTAACAACCTTTCTTGCCAGCAAACGCACTCGATCCACGACTGTAGAACACGCTCGCTGCACCTCCTTGAACGCTAAAGACGTCGCCTGCACTCACGTATTTTGGCAGTACAACCGTAATTTTCGAGAAGCTGCTTCCGTCCATCTTTCCTGATGGCGTGAACTCCCGAATAGCAATTACGGTCATCTGACCTGGATGGAACCGATGGCAAGCAAATTGTAGCTGCCCACTATCGACATCTAAGCAGTTATGCGCATCCGTCGATACATTCTTTACAGCAAAATTTGTCTGTTTAGTTGTCGCGCACGAAGCAACAAGGAGTGCCAGTGCTACCGAGACGAACCCAACTGCGCTACTCGCATCCACAGTTTCCGTCCTTAATAGATGAATTTTGAATGGCAGTCCGCCTTTTAGCTTCTTTCCATACCTCTGAATGCGGACCAGAATCCTTGTCCCCCTTACCAGATTTTCGCCCTAACGTACGATGCAGTAATTCATTCACGATCGTATCGTACAAATCCAACTTCTGCTCATAAGAAAGCTGCAGCAATAACAATCATCCAAAGACAAATTATCTGCGGCCCAGTTCCTCATAGATTGTCGAGGAAGAGCGTTTCATTGTCCGCCATCCGATCGAACGGTTGACGCTCGAGGACGACGCCAAGCAGAAAATTAAGAAAAAGCCCCGCACCGCGGGGCTTCGCTGCTTCATCTCGTGGGACGCAGCCCACCTACGGCTCCTCGGCAAGCGCTCCCAAATCGACCTCCCGCTGTACGAGCATCGACTACTGATGGTAACGTCTTTCGAGCGAAAACTGCGACCATTGCCACATTTGGCAACGAAGCAATAGAGTTTCGGCTTCGGGCCAGCAACAACTATCATGGTAGTAGAGAAGTCATCATGAACATTCCGTGTGGGCGACTTCTTCTCGCTCTCAGTGGAGATCATTCCAAGCTGGCGAAGCTCGTTCGATTTATCTTTATCTGCTAGCCCATACACCGGCGCCGATCCGGACACCCAATGACCCATGTCGCCGCCAAAAGCGGTACACCCCGTAGTCATCAAGTCCCCAAGATAACCGGCAGCGCCATCTTCACTTCTTGCACCCCTTGGCCCGCTTTAGGAATTTTCTGAGCGCGCCGGAAAGAAAACAAGGATAGCGAGGGCCAAGAGCAGCACACCTAACGAGATTCTACACTCACCCAGGACGTCGTTGTACGCCAGAATTCCAGCATTAAAAGCATCCGTTGACTTTGGCAATTCATTTTTTCTAGCAGCCACTCTTATCAGAGCATTCATATAGAATGTGAGCAAAAATGTCCCCCACCCCAAAGCTCCAAGAGCAAAGTAAATTCTATAAGTTGAAGTTATTTTCCGTATACATGCAATGACAGCGAATGCCAGCATTGCCATTGATACATAGATAATCATCTATTATTTCCCACATCCACAAGTGTTTCTTTGTCCGCTAGCGCGCTCCCTATTACCCATTTCATAGCCTGCATTAATATCCTCAATACTGTCTAGATCGCCATCACTCCTGCCGTCGATGTAATCGTAGAAGACGCCCGCCTTTCGAACCGACTCATAGCCAAATCCTTGGGTATCGAACCAAGCTGCCATATATCCTGCCGCGTAATTTCCAAAGGCCGGAGCTGAGTAACGCACTCCGGAAATCATGAATGTGTCCGTTGGCTGTCGAATTTTGTAGTCGAATTTTCCACCTGCGGAATGATTCCACGCTACTGTGCCTAGACGCCACGAATTGAGTGGCACTTGTGGTACCTTGTTTAGCTGCATGACGACTTTGTCCAGCTCGGCTCGAGTTTCGCATGCGTCGTAATCCTTCAAACCAAGCGGATCAATGCGCGAGATAGGATTAAAATTAGCATAGCTGTATGTATTCACTCCCCCTGTTAGACCCAGGGGGTCACTCTGCAGATATCGGCCAATGACTGGATCGTAGTCTCGATAGCCGTTGTACCAGAGTCCCGTCTCGGAGTCGAAGTACTGCCCAGGCAGGCCCAGTCTGATGCCCCCCATCTGGTCTTGGATGACCGTGCGCCCGTAGGCATAGTTGTAGGCCTTCCATACAACCTGTGCCGAACCATCTGTCGCAAACTCTGGCCTGCCCAAGTGGTCTGTACGCACTGCGTAGATCTGCCCGTTACGCGCGACGCCAACCAAATCCCCGTTGAACCATAGATAGTTGGACCAGCCGGATGCATCATGATCTGCAAGCAGGAGGTTCTGCCCGAGAAAAGCCAGCGTCGTCGCCCCTGCGCCCGACACCGTCTTGGACGTCCGCTGACCGAGGGCATTGACGAAGTACCGGGTCTCCACCCCATTCACCACAGCACCTGATAGGCGATTGAAGCCATCGTAGGTGTAGGTGCGCCGATCACCCGGAGCGTCCTCACTGATGCGGCTACCCGTAGCATCATAGCCATATGCGCGATCAGCATCGCCGGGACGGTTCGTCTGATAGCCAGACAGCCGATTACTGCCTGCGTCAATTGCGTACTGCCGCAAGGACTGCCCATCCGTGTATGTCAACCAGTTGCCATTGGCGTCGTACTGCATCGTGTGGGTAATTCCCGCACGCGCAAGTGAAGCAAGGCGACCGGCACTGTCGTAAGCAATGGACTGCGTCATCTGCGCATCGAGCATGTCATCGATGGAGGCTATTCTTCCGACCGCATCATAGTGATAGCCGATGTCCTGTAGCGCCGCTCCATCCGTCGTGCGATATGCGACGCGACGCGACAGCCGACCCGCTGTATCGAACGAATTGCTGTAGACCAGTCCGTTGAAAATCGTCAACCGAGCCAACCGCCCTTCCGCGTTGTACTGAGCATTGGAAACAACGCCCTGTACGACCCCGGCTACCTTCATGCTCATCGCGGACAGCCAGGCACCGCTGTACCCATAGCCCGCAACGGTCCCATCGGGATAGGTGATGCTCGACAGCCTACCTGCAGAGTCATATCCGATCTGCATAGCCGTTTTTGCAACGCCGGGCAGCGCAAAGTCTTCCGAACGCTCAGCCAACTGCCCATCCGGAGCATAGGACATTGCTACAGTGGAAGCGTGATTGACGGCCGAACATATCCTGCCAATGCCATTTGTACAGCTATCATAGGTCCACAGCCGATCATCACCAGCAGCCGAACTCGAGATAATCCGCCCAAGCTCGTCGTATTGGATGACCGTTTCGATACCATCGGATCGGATGCTCCGCACTACACGACTCGGGGCCTGATAGTGATATGTGCTGCTACCCGCATCGGGACTCACGGTACGCCACGAACGACCAAACCCATCGCGTTCGTAGGAGGTCTCCAATCCGCGTGGATCGACCACCGAAATCACGCGATCCATGGCGTCGTAGCGGATCTTTGTGACCGCTCCAGCCGCGTCCGCGGAAGAAATCGCGCGCCCCAGGGCATCGTAGCTCAGTAGCGTCTTTTCATTGCCTGCACTGCTGCGCTCAATCACCCGACCATTGCCGTCGTAGCGGCTGCGGCTCGTGTTCCCCGCTGCGTCTGTTCGGGCAATGACGCGCCCCAGTTCGTCGTAGGTGATCTCCGACCTCGACAGCACCTCGCCCGGCCGCACGCCTGCCACTGCCGAGGCACGCACCTCTGCAATCGTTTCCCCTTGGCTTACGACCCGCAACAGCATTCCCTCTGCGGGGATGCTGTCCAGCGCCACACTGCCGCCCGGCCCCTGCGCCAATTGCGTCGCAGCGCCCGCTCCCGTTACACCCAGAAGCTGAGCAGTTCCCTTGGACACCAGCCATTGGACCGTCGAGGAGCAGGTGGACTGCCCCCATGCGATCGTGCACGGATTGGGGTTGACCACGATGCTGCCGACCGGCACCGAAGGCATGCGAAACGTACCGGACCCACCGATAAGATTGTTAGCACCACCTACAGGCGAAATGCCGTGAACGTAGAGCGGCTGACCGACATGTTCACGGCGCGCCGTGTAGCTCAGCGGCAGCTTGAACCGGTAGTTTGCTCCGGAAGCCCCGCAGGCGGAAGCGACAGCGGGCTCACTGGATTGATCTGCGCGCGTACTGGCGACAAACACCCCTTGCCCAGCTGCACCGCGCGCGTAAAGATGGACGTCGATGGAGTCGTTTCGATTCGTGCTGCACGCCCAGCCCACTAGCGCGTTTTCATCGTCCGAAAGCCCATCGATATTTCCGGTCACCACGGAAGGGGGTGCAACGACAGTTACAGCTACATTTGCAGTGGGGACCCCAAACCACTCCACTCCGTCCTGCACCATTTGCCACTGGAAGTTGTACGCCCCAGGCGTCGTCGGCGCCCGGACCCGGGCGTTAATCACCGCGGTGGCTCCGGGACCGACATCGCCAGGCAGTGAAAGACGACCGGTACCCCAGATGGTGTTGTCATTCACTGCCCCTAGTGCATAGCGCGCAGCTGAACTCCACGTCGTGTTGCCGGCGTTGTTCATCCGTAGCGACACGTTGTAGAACTTTCCTGCTTCCATCTGAGAAGGCACATTCTGGTCTACGAACTGCGCCTTGTTAATCGGCCCGTTTACCCACAGCGTTGCTAAGCCCGACGCAGCACCGAAGCGCCCGACGCCATTTCTGATCATCTGCAACTGGAAGCCATATTCACCTGGCGGGGGCGCGGTCACGTTGATATTGAATGTGACCGATCCACCAGGGCTCACCGGATGGGGGACTGGGACGTTGGCGAAGGACCATGTCCCAGCATAGCTGTCGTGAGCTCCTCCCAACTGATACTCATAGCCCGCCGGCCAAGTGGTGTTACCCGTATTACGCACCGTCGCGGAGAACGTATAGGGTGTCCGATGCTGCAGCGGCCCGGGAATCTGCACGCCCGTGAACTCCGCACCATCAAACGGTGCTGGAGGAGCGCTGACCGTGATTGGTCCCACCGCGGAAACCAGTGAACGACGCGCCTGATCACCATCAGGAAGGTTACGCACTGCGTCCGCACGCAATTCATAGTAGTAGGTGCCTGGGCTAAGGCCCACCTCCCTGTACACACCACCCGCTTGAATGGTGACGACTGTCCCGTTGCGCAGCAGCCGAAGTCCATCGATGTACTCCGCCTTTGGGCCGGTAGTAGTGGCCCCCCAGTTGACTTTCAGATCAAATGCGGCAGGTGCCTGGTAGCTGTTGCTGGGAGGCCCATCAAGGCGAATCCAGCCTTCGGCAGACGCATGGCCGATCACCGCCAAGAACAGTATTGAGAGGAGGGCGAATCGAACGAATGCGTTCATGGCTGCGTCCCCCGACCCGGATCGGCGTACACGCGCTGTATCGTTTCGCTGGTGGGCAGCGACAACGCGTTGTATGTGTATCGCGTTTCGGCAAAGCTCCCGCCCGGCTCCGGAATTGAGGTGGATATCAACCGCCCAGCTACATCGTAGAGATTGGAGATACGAACACCATCCGGCCCGGTCACTGATGCCAACTTCCCAAAGGCGTCATACTCGTATTGGGTTGTACGAGTGCCATTGGGAAGCACCAACCGGACCTCCGACGGACGTCCACGCGAATCGTAAACGAAATTGGTCCGCACACCATTGACATCGATCGAATAGCCCGGGTATCCATAATTTGTGTAGTCTCCCATAACGATGGCATGACCCATGCTGTTCTCTATCCGCGTCAGGTCGCCCATGTCCGAATAGGTAAAGGTCACCGCATCGCCATTGCCCGCGGCAGGCCCGTCCTCGACCATTCTGCTGACCAGGCCATTGGAATGCAGTTGATAGCTAAACGTCGTGGTTTGCACCTCACCCTGCGCATTTCCGGACACCAAGCTCTTCTGCGAGCGTGTCGTCAGACGATTGTTGGAGTCGTAGCTGTAGCGGGTTTCCAGGACACCTTGCAGGGTCTCGGCGGCGAGCCGGTTGTTCTGCTCGTCCCATTCGAACGTCGTTGTCCGTGCAACGGGTGTTCCACTTGCCTCCTCTCGAAGCAGCAAATGTCCATGGCCATCGTATTGATAGCGAGTCAGATTCCCTTCAAAGTCCAAGGTGAGAGACTTGTTTCCATTTTCATCATAGTGCGTCTCACTATATCCAGCAGCGCAATTTGCCGAAGGAAGTCCTTCAATCGCGATCAGTCGCCGGTCCTTGAAGCGGTAGCGAGCAACCTTTCCAAGCGGATTGGTCTCCACAGTGACGCTTTCACCATTGGAGCCTTGCTCATAGGCGAAGCCGAAGCGTTCAACCCCGCCCGAGTGTGCTGTGGAAGTTGCTCGTTGCTGCTGATCATAAGTGAACATCGAATAACGGCTGCCATTGATCGACTTGCCTGTCAGCAGCGGAATTCCATTACTCTGCCCGAGCTCCTTGTAAAGATAGTGATACTTGACGGTAGTCGCCGGACTGCCGGCATAGGTGACAGACTCGAGGAATCCGTATGCGTCTTGGGTATACCCGTACTCGATGACATTTCCCTGTGGATCACGCACACGGATGATGCGCGGACCAACCCCGGTCTGTGTGTTTTTCTGAGTCCAGGTGAACTCGATGTAGCGCCCGTTGCTGTGGGTGACGCGCTGCAACTGGCTCTCTTCTGGGCCTCCATAGCTTAGTGTCCAGCGCACGCCATTGGCATTGCGAATCTCCACCATCTTGCTGTCGGCGTATGTTTCGGTAGTTAGGTCCGGACTGACATAGATCCATTTTCCTCCGGCAGCCGACGACAGATATCCACCCTGTTGTGCGCCATCCTCCCTGTAGACCCCGTCGCCTCCCCGCTTGAACACCAGATATCGTCCATCCGGTCGACGCATCCGCGCCTGGTTCGAATCGGTGTAGACGATCAGTTGCCGATCCAGATTGCTGTACCAGCTGTCGAAGATGTTGAAGCGCTCCATGGCAGCGGAGTTGAAGGTACGCTCCAGTGTCAACGGCATTTCGCCGCCCCCGGTAAAATCCACTTCGGTTTCGATCTTCGTTCCAGTGCGAACAACTACAGGATTGCCACTCTTGGGGCATTCGTCGGAGGAATCCTTTCCTTTCTCATCCGGCTCTCCCTTGCTCGTCTCGACAAAGTCGTCCCATTGATTAGGGCGTGGAAAGAGATTCGAAGGAATACCCCATAGGGCCATGAAGCCCTCTAGTCGCCCTGGCGAAATCCTATATGCAACCGTTGTCGTTCCGGGAAGATCCGTAATGCCACTGGAGCTCAGGCCCGTAGCTCCTCCTGTACTGGGCTGATTCTGGATAATTCTTGCATCAGCATCGACAACTGACAGGCAGACCAGAGCAGCCAACAGCGTGACCCGCACATGGCGAGAACTTTCACAGGCGGTCCGTTGGCTGGAGCCCAAGCGCTGGCGAGAGAACAGAAGGCTGAGCGTTAAGCGGCAAGCCGAATCCATTTGCATTACCTCGCATGGATTCGCGCACGCGTCATCCATGACGTCGTTAACATGTTTGGTGTGCTATCGACCCGCTGATCAGCAGCGGTTCCCCATGGCATGAGCGTTGCGCTCATGCTTCGTTTACTTTACATAGCTCGCTAAACCGTTGTCAATTTCTCAGGACGTGTCCAACGGCGTCGCTAACGACACCTTGACCACGAGACAGCAAAGAGCCCTTATATGCGATCGTCAATATCCAAGGCACTGCACCCACACGCGTACGTCTTCTGAGCTACGAACTGGTGCCTATGCTCGCCTGCATCCGAGATGATTGTGATCGTGGAATAGTGGATGGCTGAAGGCCATGCGGCGCTGGAGTCCTTCTAGATGCCAGCATCCAGCGCCATTGGTGTCCTCATCAAGCGAACCGCGGTTCGTCTCTCTTGCTGCGCGTGGGCAGCAAAGAGGCACCTGGCAACGCGATAGAACAACTCGCTGCGCCATGGTTCGCTGCAGCGCCAATTCGTGATCACTGCATGCAGCAGCGGATGCGCAAAGTTCCTGAACCCCACGTTTAATTCATGTACTGGTCAGTTTGAAATTCAGGGCAAGTTCGGGTCGCTAACGGATAATTTACATATCGGCAGCGAACGGCCCCACGCCTCAGCGCCGACTAAACCAATAACAAGGGTATCCCGATCATGAAGACCTCTCTGCTCGCTCTTGGCCTCCTGGCCACCCTGCCGTTCGCTGCCTCCGCGGCCGAAGGCCTGTCCTACAACTACGTCGAAGGCGGTTACGTGAAGACCGATGCCGACGGTGGCGATGCGGATGGCTGGGCTGTCAAGGGTTCCTATGCGCTCCACCCGAACTTCAGCGTGTTCGGCGACTTCAACCGCCAGAAGACCGACTTCGGCGACGTGCGCGTCGACCAGTGGCGCATCGGCGCCGGCTATAACCATGAGATCGCCACCAGCACCGACCTGGTGACCCGCGTGTCCTACAACCGCCTCGCCCCGGAATCCGGCACCAAGTTCAACGGCTGGAACGCCGAAGCGGGTATCCGCACCGCGTTCAATCCGTACCTGGAAGTCTATGCGCTGGGTGGTTACGAGGACTACCTGAAGAAGGACGGCGTCAACCCGGAAGGCCAGTTCTACGGCCGTCTCGGCGCGCAGGCCAAGCTGAACCAGAACTGGGGCCTCAGCGCCGACCTGAAGATGGACCGCCACGGCGACAAGGAATGGTTCGTCGGCCCGCGTTTCAGCTGGTAAGCGGTACAGCGTCACGCTGCGCGCGGCGTCTCTCTCTCCCGCCGCGCGCGGTTCGAAGCCCGGTCCCAGGACCGGGCTTCTTTTTTGCGCCGTCATCGCGCACCACGGCGGCACGAAAAAGCCCGGCCGAAGCCGGGCTCTTTCTTTTCCGCTGCGACCGCCGCCGCTCAACTGAACAGCGTGGTCGGATACTCCGGCTTGCGCTCGCGCGCCAGCAACTGCTGCAGGCCCACCGCCGGGGTCAGTTCGCCATGCAGCACCGCGCGCACCGCGTTGGAGATCGGCAGGTCGATGCCGTGGCGCTCGGCCTGGCGCATCACCTCGTCGGCGGTCTGCACCGACTCGACCACCTGGCCGATCGCGCGCACCGCGTCCTGCAGCGGTTGCCCGCGGCCCAGTGCCAGGCCCAGACGGCGGTTGCGCGACAGGTCGCCGGTGCAGGTCAGCACCAGGTCGCCGAGGCCGGCCAGGCCCATCAGGGTTTCCGGCTTGGCGCCGATCGCCGCGGCCAGCCGCAGCATCTCGTTGAGGCCGCGGGTGATCAGGCCGGCGCGGGCATTCAGGCCCAGCTCCATGCCGTCGGCCACGCCGGTGGCCACCGCCAGCACGTTCTTCATCGCCCCGCCCAGCTCGGCGCCGACCATGTCGTCGCCGGTGTAGGCGCGGAAGGTCGGGCCGTGCATCGCGTCGGCGACCTGCTGCGCGAACGCGGCATCGCCGTGCACGGTCACCGCGGTCGGCAGGTCCAGCGCGACTTCCTTGGCGAACGAGGGCCCGGTGACCACCGCCAGCGGCACGCCCTCGCCCAGGATCTCCTGCGCTACTTCGTGCAGGAAGCGTCCGGACCCGGGCTCGAAGCCCTTGGTCGCCCAGGCCACGCCGGCCTGCGCCGGACGCAGCGGCGCCAATTGGCGCAAGGTCTCGGTGAACGCGTGCGACGGCACCACCACCAGGATCCAGTCGGCACCGTCGACGGCCGCCGCCAGGTCGGTGGTGGCCTGCAGCGCCGCCGGCAGCGGGATCTGCGGCAGGTAGCGCGGGTTCTCGTGGCGTTGCTGGATCGCCTCGGCGACGGCGGCGTCGCGCCCCCACAGCACGGTCGGGAAACCGTGCCGGGCGACGAGCGCGGCCAGCGCGGTGCCCCAGGAACCGGCACCGAGGACGGCGATCTTCTTGGCGGCGTTATCGCCCATGCGCAACGGCGAACGCGCTCAGGCGTTGCCGGCCGGCTCCGAGTCGGCCAGCGACTGGGTCTCGTCCTGCTGCGCACGCTGGCGTAGGGTTTCGGCGTACAGCGCTTCGAAGTTGATCGGCTGCAGGAAGAACGGCGGGAAGCCGCCGGCCTGGATCAGGTCGCTGACCAGCGCGCGCACGTACGGGAACAGGATGTTCGGGCACTGCGTGCCGAGCAGCACGTCCACCGCCTGCGGGTCGAGGCCGACCAGGCCGAACACGCCGGCCTGCTGCACTTCGGCCACGTAGGCGGTCTTGCCGGCGGCGGCGCAGGTCAGGGTGACCGCGAGCACCACTTCGAAGGCCTGCTCGTTCAGGCGCTGCACGCGCTGGTTGAGGTTGAGCTGCAGCTCCGGCTGCACGTTGTCGTTGAACACCGCCGGCGCGTTGGGCGACTCGAAGGACACGTCCTTGACGTAGATCTTCTCGATGGTGAAAGCGGGGCCAGCCGCGGCTTCGGCCGGCGCCGCGGCGCCGTTGTTGGTGACGTCGGACATTTCTTGACTCCGGTGGATTCAGGTAACAGAAAGAAGCGGGATTATCACACGCCGGCCGCGGCACTCGGCGGCCGGCCGGGCGGGATGGCTCAGCGGCCCTTGACCAGCGGCAGCTCGGCCTGCTGCCAGGCGGCGATGCCGCCCTCCAGCACGTAGACCTGCTCGAAGCCGGCCTTCTTCAGTTGCTTGGCGGCGCCGTCGGCGGTGGTGCCGCTGCGGCACACCAGCACCACCGGCTGCGCCTTGGCATTGGCGACCAGCTTGTGCTCGGGGCCGAACTGGCTGGCGGTGGCGTTGCGGCTGCCGGCGATATGGCCCTTCTCGAAATCGGCGGTGGCCGACAGGTCGACCAGCACCGCGTTGCCGGCGTTGATCAGGCGGGTCAGTTCGGCCGGCCGCAGGCTCTTGTAGCCGCGGAACAGGCGCGCCACCTCGGTGACGATCAGGGCGATGGTGAGGCCCACCAGGGCCAGGGCCAGCATCGGGTTGCGGCCGGCGAAGGCCAGCAGTTCTTCGAAGTTCACGGGAATCGGGGGCTGGAAGCGGGCGCCGATTGTCGCACAGCTGGCCGGCGGCGCTACTGGCCGTTCCACAGGTCCGGCAGGCCGTCCAGCAGCCACCAGGTCTTGGCCTGCGCGTCCCAGCGCCAGCGCTCGCGGTAGCGGACGATGCGCTCGGCCTGGGTATTGCGGTTGATCACGCCCAGTTCGATGTCGCGCACCACGTCGCCGTCCAGCACGCCGACCCGGCCGATCTTGTAGGAGGACACCTGCACCTGGCGGTAGCGCTCCCGCTCCAGGTCGGTCAGCGGGTGCGCCTGCCTGTAGGCGGGGTCCACCACCTCCCACGCCGAGTCGAATTCGCTCCAGCGGATCGCCGCGCCGTAGGCGGTCTGCAGATCGTCGAGCTTGTTCTGCTGGCCGCGGCTGCCGGCCACGGCGGTGCCGGCCAGGCCCAGCGTCAGCAGCAGCGCCAAGGCGCGGAACTTGGAGTGCATGGCGGATCCCCGGGGCGGCGCGAGCGGTGCGCGCATCCTACCCTTTCGCGATGGCGACGAAGCGCCCGCTGAGGGTCGCCGCGGCGGTACCGTCGGCCGGGCCGACCTGCGCCTGGATGCCGATGCGGGCGCGTCCACGTTGCCGGAAGGTCTGCACGAACGCGTCCCAGTCGGCGTCCGCGGCGGCGCTGGCCTGCGCGTGCAGGTCGGCGTACAGCGGCGCCAGGTAACGCACCTGGCTGTCGGCGACGTAGACGTCGGCCTGCAAGCCGGCGCGCTGCAGTTCGCAGTTGACCAGCGCCCAGCCGGCCAGGGTCATCACCGAGCCGAGGCTGCCGCCGAAGGCGTTGCCCTTGTCGTTGATGTTGGCCGCCAGCGGCGCGGTCAGGTGCAGCCGCTGCGCGGCATAGCCGTGCAGCGCGACCTGCAGCGCCGCCACCGGCGGCATCGCGTCGAACTGGCGCTGCAGCTGCTGCAGGAACGCGTCGAAGGAGGAATCGGCGGCCATGGTGCCATTGGTACTGCCAGTGGGGGCTCGCATAATGCCTGGCATGAGCGCAGATGCAACCGACGCCTGGACCCTGATCTCGCTGCGCCCGCAGGGCGAACACGCGCCGTTGCGGCGCGCCGCGGCGCGGGTCGGCGCGCGCCTGCTGGCGGTCTCGCCGTGGCGCCTGCAGGCCTGCACCGACGACGCCGCGCGCAGCGCGCTGGCGCTGGCGCTGGCCGCGCCGCGGGTGATCTTCAGCAGTCCCGCCGCGGTGCGCGCCGCCGCCGCGCTGCAACCGCTGCAGGCGGCGCCAGGGCAGTGCTGGCTGGCGGTGGGCGTCGGTACGGCGCGCGCGCTCCACCGCCACGGCATCGCCGAGGTCGCCACGCCGGCGCGGATGGACAGCGACGGCCTGCTCGCGCTGCCGCAACTGGCCGCCAGCGACGACCCCGTGGGCCTGGTCACCGCGCCCGGCGGCCGTGGCCTGATCGCCGCGCAACTGCAGGCGCGCGGCACCCCGCTGCAGCGCGCCGACGTCTACCGCCGGCTGCCGGTGCCGCTGTCCGCCGCCTGCATCGCGCGGGTGCGCCGTGCGCCGCCCGGCGTGTTGGCGCTGAGCAGCGGCGAAGCCTTGCGGCTGGTGGTGCCGCAGCTTCCCGACGACGTGGTCGCGGCGTGGCGCGCGCGGCCGCTGGTCGCCGCCAGCGCGCGGCTGGCCGCGCTGGCGGCGGAACTGGGCTTCGCCAAAATCAGCAGCGCACAGGGCCCACTGGCACAGCAGTTGGCCGCGGCCGCCGCAGCGGCCGTAACGCGCTCGCGACCTCGCTGAACGCGGGCCGGCGCATGGCTTGCGGGCGCAGTGCCGCTCACGCCATGCTCCCGCGGTGCCGCGCGTCCGGCCGTCGCCCATATCGCGACGGGACGCAGACCGACAAGGATCGCTGACGATGACCGACATCCCGTCCACGCCCCGCCGCTCCACGCGCTGGATCTGGCTGCTGCTGGTGCTGGCCATGCTGGCCGCGCTGGCGGTGGCCGGCTGGCGCGGCTGGACGTGGTGGCAGGCGCGCAACGCGCGCGCGCTGGCCGAGCAATCGGAGGTCCAGCTGCAACTGCAGGCACTGCAGGACAACCTGGAAACGCTGCGCCGCGACCAGCGCGCCACGGTGCAGCGGGTGCAGGACGCGGCCAGCACCAACCGCGTGCTGCGTGACGAGATGCTCGGCCTGAGCCAGCGCAGCGCCCTGCTCGAGGACAACGTGGCCAAGCTCGCCGACTCCAATCGCCATGGCGCGCAGGCGCTGCGCCTGGACGAAGTGGAGTTGCTGCTGAGCCAGGGCCAGCAGCGCCTGCAGGTGGCCGGCGACACCCAGGGCGCGCGCCGTGCCTACGCGCTGGCCAGCGGCGTGCTGGAAGGCGTGGACGATCCGCGCTATCTCAACCTGCGCCAGGTGCTGCTGCAGGAGCGCACCGCGCTGGACGCGCTCGGCGATGGCCCGCAGGCACGGCTGGCGGCGCAACTGGACGCCTTCGCTGACAGCCTCGACGCGCTGCCGACGCAGTTGCCCGAGCCGGCGCAGGCGCCGCTGTGGCAGCGGCTGCTGTCGCCGCTGGTCAAGATCCGTCCCGCGCAGGGCGGCGTGCTGGCCGCGCAATCGGACCGGATCGCCGCACGCGACGCGCTGCAGCTGGATCTGAGCCTGGCACGTGCGGCACTGGAACGCGGCGATGCGCGCGGCTACCGCAGCGCTCTGGCCCGTGCCGGCACCTGGCTGCAACGCCTGTGGCCCGATTCGGCGCCGTTGCGGCAACGCCGCGCGACCCTGCAGACCCTGCGCGACGCCGCCCTGCGCCCGACCATTCCCGAACTGGGCACCACCCTGCAGCAGTTGCGCAGCATGCGTGACGCAAGGAGCCAACCATGAAATCGCTACGTTCCCTGATCGTGTTGCTGGTGGTGATCGCGCTAGGCGTGATCGGTGCGCAATGGCTGGCGCAGGACCGGCTGGGCGACCTCGGCGAGGTCATCGTGCGCGCCGGCGGCAACGACTACATCTCGCCGCTGCCGCAGGCGCTGCTGTTGCTGGTGATCGCGTTCCTGGCGCTGCTGCTGCTGTGGAAGCTGCTCAGTTTTCCGTTCCGCGCCTGGGGCCGGCATCGTCGCAAGCAGTCGCGCGCGCGCCTGATCGAAGGCCTGACCGCGCTGCACAACGGCCAGTGGACGCGCGCCGACAAGCAATTGAATGCCGCCGCCGAAGATCCGGAAGTCAGCGCCATCGCCCTGGTCGCGGCGGTGCGCGCGGCCGATGCGCGCGCCGACGCGCAGGCGGCCACCGCCTACCTGCAGCGGCTGGCCGAACGCGACGCGGGCGCGCACGCGCTGCTGCAGGCCGAGCGCCACCTGGCCCAGCAGCGTCCGGTCGATGCGATCAACGCGCTGGACGTGGCGGCGGCGCAACCCCTGCCGCCACGCGGGCTGCTGCTGCGCACCGAAGCGCTGGCCAGCATCGGCCGTGCCGGCGAGGCCTATGGGCAGCTCGGCGCGATCCGCCAGCAGCAGGCGCTGCCGCTGGAGGCGATCGGCCCGCTGGAAACGCGCCTGGCCGCGGCCTCGCTGCAGGAAGCGGCCGACGCCAACGAACTGGCCGCGCGCTGGGAAAGCCTGCCCAAGTCGCTACGCAGCGAACCGCCGGTGGTCGCCGCCTACGCGACCCGCGCCGCCGCGCTGCACTGGGACGATGCCGCGTTGCGCAGCGTCGAACAGGCGCTGGAGACGCGCTGGGACGAAGGCCTGGCCGCGCTGTACGGACGCCTGCCGGTGGAGAAGTACGATTCGCGCCGCGCCAGCGCGCAGCGCTGGCTGCAGAGCCATCCGGACAGCCCCGGGCTGCTGCTGACCCTGGCGCGACTGGCGCGCCAGCAACAGCAGTGGCCGCAGGCCGAGGAGTTCCTGCACCGCGCGCTGGCGCTGGACGCCGGCGCCGAGGCCTGGGAGGCGTTCGGCGATGGCTATGCCGACGCCGGCGACACCGCCATGGCGCAGCGCTGCTACGCCAATGCCTTGCGCGTGCAGCGCGGCGAGCCCGCGCAGTCGTTGCCCGCGAGTGCGTCCACGGTGGTTCCGCTCGCGCCGGAACCGGAGCCGGGCCTGGCTGAGCATCGCGACGAGCACGGGTTCCCGCGCCTGCAGGATTGACGAGGCGGCGGCGCGGCACTGGCACGCCACACGGCCCAGACACGCGCTGGCGGCGGTCGGTGCTGCCTCGCCGGTGTAGCCATGACACACCGCGTCCGACCATGCAGGTCGGGCGCAGGCGAGATCAGATCGCCACCTCGCACGGCGGCTTCGGAACCCGCGCGAGCTGGTGTGTGTTCCGCGGCGGCGCGCGCCGATCGTGGCTCAGGCGCGGCGCCGCGGCGGTCGGCTCAGGGCCGCATGCCGCGCGGCAGCACCGGCAGGCGCGCCAGGAACGCCGGCGCCACGCCCTTGTAGCGCGCGTAGCGCTCGTCCATGCGCCGCGGCACCAGGATGCGCGCGCCGAACATGCCCCAGATCAGCATCACCAGAAACACCAGCGTCCCCACGATCCAGCCGAGGTCGTCGCCGATCGCGATGCCCAGCAACGGGCCGGCAAGGAATCCGCCGAGCGTGAGCAGGATGAAGCCTGTGCGCCGGCGCCGGTGCGTTTCGCACAACCCGAGCAGGTGGCTGCTGCGCTTGCGCGCGATCAACGCGGCGATCGCGTAGACCAGGATGCTCACCAGGATCAGCGCATACCACCCCGGCGCATGCCAGTAGAAGGTGCGCGACTTCATTTCATCGCTGCGCACTGCCGCCCCGCACTTCACGCAATGCGGCGGGAACGGCGTGTCGCGCAGACACAGCAATTCCTCGCCGTCGCGCCACAACGTCTGGCCGGGCAATGGCGGCATATCGGCGGCCTCGATGGCCGTGTCCGGTGCCTGATACGGGTTGAAAGCGTCCTGTTGCATGGCATGCGCCCCCTGCGCGATCCCCGCCCGCGTCATGCGGGAGAGCCGGCGCGCATGGTAGCGCGGCGGCGGCGAAACGCTAAGCGCGGGCGGCCTTTTCACCCCCCGGCCGCAACGACACGGCCGAGTACACTCGCACCTCGACGAGGGCGATGCCGCGACAAGCACCATGTCCGGCGAGAGCCTACCCCCGTGAGCGCGGCCTGTTTGCGCAGCTACCAAGGCAGCGCAACGCTACGCGGGCATGTCGGCGCCGCGCGGATCACTCACCTGATCGGGCAGGCGCAGCGTGCCGACTTCCGGCGCACCGGCAACGCCGCGCTCAGCGCTCGACGATCGCCACCACGCCCATGCCGCCGGCGGTGCAGATCGAGATCAGCGCGCGGCCGCCGCCGCGCTCCTGCAGCTGCTTGGCGACGGTGGCGACGATGCGCGCGCCGGTGGCGGCGAACGGATGGCCGGTGGCCAGCGACGAGCCCAGCGGATTGATCTTGGCCGGATCGATCTGGCCCAGCGGCGTGTCCAGGCCCAATCGGGTGCGGCAGTAGTCCTCGCTCTCCCAGGCGCGCAGGGTGCACAGCACCTGCGCGGCGAAGGCCTCGTGGATCTCGTAGATATCGAAGTCCTGCAGGCGCAGGCCGTGGCGCTTGAGCATCTCCGGCACGGCGATGGTCGGCGCCATCAGCAGGCCTTCGCCGTGCACGAAGTCCACCGCCGCCACCTGCGCATCGCGCAGGTAGGCCATCGGCGCGTGGCCGTGCGCCTGCGCCCACTCCTCCGAGGCCAGCAACACCGCCGCGGCGCCATCGGTCAGCGGGGTGGAGTTGGCCGCGGTCAGGGTGCCGCGGCCGCTGGTCTTGTCGAACGCCGGCTTCAGCGTGGCCAGCTTCTCCAGCGAGGTGTCCGCGCGCAGGATGTTGTCGCGCTCCACGCCGCGGAACGGCGCGATCAGGTCGGCGAAGAAGCCGCGCTCGTAGGCGGCGGCCAGCTTGTGGTGCGAGGACACCGCCCAGGCGTCCTGCGAATCACGGCCGATGTTCCACTGCTTGGCCATGTCCTCGCAGTGGTCGCCCATGCTCTTGCCGGTGCGCGGCTCGGCCACGCCGGGGAACTCGGGCTTGAGCTCGGCGAACTTGAAGCCGCGGGTCAGCGCGCGCAGCTTGTCGCCGGTGCTCTTGGCGCGGTTGGCGGCCAGCAGCCGCGCGCGCAGCTTCTTGCCGTAGACGATCGGCACCTCGGAGGTGGTGTCCGAACCGCCGCCGATGCCCGAGTCGATCTGCCCCAGCGCGATCTTGTTGGCCACGGTGATGATGCTGTCCAGGCTGGTGCCGCAGGCGCGCTGCAGGGTGATGCCGGGGGTCAGCGGCGACAGCCCGGAGGACAGCGCGGCCTCGCGGCCCAGGTTCCAGTCGCTGGAGTGCTTGATCACCGCGCCCATCGCCACCTCGCCCAGCTGCTGGCCGTGCAGGCCATAGCGCTCGACCAGCGCGCCCAGCGTGCGCACCGACATGCCGAGGTTCCCGACATCCGCGTACGCCGTGTTCTGCCGGCAAAACGGAATGCGGACGCCGCCGAGGATGGCGACGGGACGGGCTGCTGGCATGGGATTACCTCGCGCGAGGGGAGTCGGGGACATGGCCTGCACGTTAGCGCAGGCATAATGAAGCGAGTGTAGCTACGCGCCCGCCACGGGCCAACCGCCAATCTCCATGAACCAAGCCGTCGCCAACAGCCACGCCCGCGGGGTGATCGCCCTGGAACTGTCCGCCGGGCGCGCCCCGGCCCACGCCGCGCTGCCGCACGCGCAGGCCGCCGAGCTGGCCGAGAAGGTCGGCCGCGATCTGGCGCAGCTGGTGCCGGCGGTGCGCGAGCTGGAGCTGAGCCTGGCCGGCGCGCATTTCGACCCGGCCGAGGTGCTGCGTCCGGGCTGGCCGATCCACCGGCGCCTGGAGGAACTCGGCGTCCGCGCCCCCGGACGCGCCGACGGCCCGCGGCTGCTGGCTTTCGGCAGCGACGCCGACGGCACCGTGCCGTTGCCGTTCCAGGCCGATACCGGCCTGCTCGGCGGCGCGCTGCGGGTGGTGCCGTTCCTGCTCAGCGGGCCGGCGGACCTGCTGCAGCCGGTGGCCGACGCGCTGGAGGACGTGCTGCTGGCGCAGGGCATGGCGCAGCCGGACACCGCCTTGCTGGCGCAGCAGGCCTTCGGCGCCCAGATCGAACACGCGCGCTACCTGACCGGCAACGACCTGGCCGCGATGATGTCGATGCAGTACGACAACCAGGGCCTGGCGGCGCTATGGCCGCTGATCGAGACCGCCCTGCTGGCGCCGGAGCAGGAGGAGTGGCTGGCCACCGCGCCCGAGCCGCTGCTGCGCTACCGCGGCGGCGAGGTGCGCATGGCGCTGTTCGATCCGGCCAGTTGGTGCGCGCACTACGCGCACGACCGCCAGGACTGCGACCGCCTGCAGCGGGTCTACGAGCAGTACCTGGCCCGCCAGCGGCAACTGGCCGCGGTGCTGGAAGCGCACGGCCTGCCGGTGCTGTACGTGCACTGTGAGAGCGGGCAGGACGCCAAACAGGCGCTGGCAGCCGCCTGAGCGACGCTGAGATGCGCGATCTTTTGACGGTGTCGGCGTTGCGTGCCCGCCTGCTCGCTGGCGAACACCTCAAATTCGTGTACTTCTGGGGACACACGCCAAAGCGGCCGGGCGAAATCGACCGAAGCTGCTTCAGCCAATGGTTCGAAGCGCCCTTCGTGCTCGATGCGGTCTCCTATCCGACCGCCGAGCACTACATGATGGCCGGCAAGGCGCGCCTGTTCGGCGATCACGACGCCTGTGCACGCATTCTTGCGGCATCTCATCCCGGCGAAGCGAAAGCGATTGGTCGCCAGATCCGCGGTTTCGACGAGCAGACCTGGCGCAGAGCACGCATGCAGTTGGTCGTCGAGGGAAACCTCGGCAAATTCGGCCAGCACGATGTGCTGAGAACGTTCCTGCTCGCGACTCAGGAACGGGTCTTGGTCGAGGCCAGCCCGGTCGACCGGATTTGGGGGATTGAATTGGCGGCGGACGACCCGCGGGCAGCCGACCCCGCGCAATGGCAGGGCGACAACCTCTTGGGCTTCGCACTGATGCACGTCCGCCAGCACCTGGCCAAATCAGGAACCACCTGAGACTGGCGAGCGGTCGCAGCGTGCGACCGCTCCGCTGCAGCGGCACTTCGCCGACTTCTTGGCTGCAGCGTGCGCATCGGTATCGGTGCCGCGCCTGGCGGGGAGGCCGGCGCCCGGAGACCGGGCGCCGGTTTGCATTGCGCGATCGCGATTCGGCGCTGGGATCGCGCCGTCTTACTGTGCCGGCGCTGCCGCCGCGTCGCCCTTGATCACGCCGCAGGCCAGGCGGCCGCCGGCGTTGCCGGTGGGCTGGGTCTTGTAGTCGTCCGGGTCGGCATGGACGATCACCGCGTGGTTGAGGATGTCGAAACCATCGCCCTTGCCGATGTTGACGTTGTTGGACACCGGCGCGTCGATCGTGGCCTTGCCCTCGGCGTCGGCCTTGAGGTTGGGCATGTCGCCGCCATGGTGCGGATCGGCGCCGACCTGGCCGTGGTCGGTCTTGGCCGGGTTGAAGTGGCCGCCGGCGCTGCTGCCGTCGGGCGCGCTGCAATCGCCGAATTCGTGGATGTGGAAGCCGTGCTCGCTGTTGGGCTTGAGCCCGGTGATGGTGCCGGTGACGTGCACCGCGCCGCCGACCACGTTGAACTTGACCTCGCCGGCGACCTGATTGCCCTGGGTCGGGCTCAATGCGGCGCTGGCGGCGGTGGAGGCGGCCGGCGCAGGTGCCGGTTCGGCCGCCGGAGCCGGCTCGGCGGCGGGCGCCGGGGCAGCGGTGGAGGCGTCCGCGGCGGGTTCTTCGCGCTTGCAGGCACCGAGCGCGAGCGTGGTGGCCAGGAACAACACGGTGGGAAGCGTACGCATGAAGGTTCTCCTTGCTGGGTCCGCGGAATGCGGACGGACGCCCGGGCAGACCCGGGCGGATGAGCGGTCAGCGCAGCGCGCGGATCACGCCGCAGGCCACGCGCGCGCCGGCGTTGCCGGCCGGCTGGCTGCGGTAGTCGTCGGGATCGGCATGCGCGACCAGCGCGCGGCCGACGATGTCGTTGGCCGCGCCACCGCCGAGCACCACGCCGTGCAGCAGTACGTCGACCTGCGCGGTGCCGTCGGCGGTGGCGGTGAGGTTGTCCATGTCACCGGCGTGGTGCGGGCCGCTGTTGGCGCGGCCATGCGGCGCGCCAAGCGGATTGAAGTGGCCGCCGGCGCTGCTGGCATCGGCCGCGCTGCAATCGCCGCGCTCGTGGACATGGAAGGCGAACGCGCGGCTGGGCTGCAGGCCGCCGAGGATGCCGGTGATGCGCACCCCGCCGGGCGCGGCCACCAGCGACAGCTTGCCGCTGACCAGGCTGCCGGAGGCCGGCGCCAGCACGGCCTGCGCCTGCTGCACGGTGCCGCTGAGCGGCAGCGGCGGCGCCTTCGATGGTGGCGGCGCGGGCGGTGCCGGCGGCGTGCTGCTGCAGCCGGCCAGCACCAGCAACGCGCTTCCTACGATGGCATGCAAGCGGTGACGCATCGGCATTTTGGCTCCTTGTGCAGCGGAAACTAGAAGGATGGCCGTTCAAAGCTCATGAAGGCTACGGCCGCGCGCAAGTCTAACCGGCGCGCGGCGGACGCCGTTTTGCTGCACTGTGTCACGCCTGCCGGCGCCGCCGCACCTATAGTCCCGGCGCGATGGCGACCCGCAAACTCCGCCCCGCGCTGGCGACGACCGCATGGCCTGGCGGCGCGCTGAGCGCGCTGTACCAGCGCTGCCGGCCGGCGCTGCTGTCGTTCTTCCGCCATCGCGTGGCCGACCCCAGCGAGGCGGAAGACCTGACCCATCAGGTCTTCGCCAATCTGGCCGCATCGCCCGGCGCGGTCTGCGACGACGGCTACCTGTTCCGCAGCGCGACCAACCTGCTGCGCGACCGCGCCCGCCGCGAGAAGGTGCGCAGCCTGCATCGGCAGCGGCAAGGCGCGACGGCCGAGCATGCGGTGGAGACGCTGGATCCGCCGCGGGTGCTGGCCGGGCGCCAGGCGCTGGGCGAGGTCGCCGATGCGCTGGAGCGGCTGGCGCCGCGCACCCGCGCGATCTTCCTGCAGTTCCGCTTGGAGAACATGAGCCAGGCGCAGATCGCCAGCCGTTACGGCATCTCGGTCAGCGCGGTGCAGAAGCATCTGTTGCGCGCCATGACCGAACTGGCGGAGTTGATGGAGCGTGCGCCGTGAGCCGCGCGCAGGCCGGCGCCGAGGACGCCGCGCGCTGGTGCCTGCTGCTGGCCGGCGGCGAGCTGTCGCCGGCGCAGCGGCAGGCCTTGCAGCGCTGGCTGCAGGAGGATCCCGCGCATGCGCGCCTGCTCGCGCGGGCGCAGCGCGCCTGGGACATGACCGGCGCCGCCGCCGCGCATCCGCGCGTGCAGGCGCTGCGCCGCGCCGCGCGCACCGACCTGCAGCGCGCGCGGCGGCCGGCGCTGGCCTGGGCGGCGGCCGCGGCGCTGGCGCTGGCGGCGATCGGCAGCTGGTGGCTGTTGGCGCCGACGGTGTACCGCACCGGGCTGGCGCAGCAGCGCCAGGTGGTGCTGGACGATGGCTCGGCGCTGACGCTGGACGCCGACAGCCAGGTGGAGGTGCGCTACAGCGGCCGCCTGCGCGAAGTGCGGCTGCGCCGCGGGCGCGCCGCGTTCAGCGTGGCCAAGCAGCGCGAGCGGCCATTCGTGGTCGACGCCGGCGCCAGCCGCGTGGTCGCCACCGGCACCGCGTTCAGCGTCGAACGGGTCAGCGAGCAGGTGCGGGTGGTGCTGTACGAAGGCAGCGTGCGCATCGAAAACCAGGACCGCGGCGTAGCCACGGCCAAAGCCTCCGCGCCGCCGCAGCGGCTGGCCGCCGGCCAGGCCTGGACCTCGGCCGCGCCGGGAGCCGCGCAGCCGCGCGTGGTGCGGGTGGATCCGGCGCAGGAACAGGCCTGGCGCAGCGGCCTGCTGCTGTTCGACGACGAGCCGCTGGCGGTCGCGGTGGCGCGGGTGAACCGCTACAGCCCGGTGCAGCTGCGACTGGCCGACCGCAGCACCGGGCAGCTGCGGGTCAGCGGCATGTTCAAGGCCGGGGACAGCGCCGCCTTCGTCTCCGGCGTGACCGCGGTGCTGCCGCTGCGCGCACGCAGCGGCGACGCCGGGGCGATCGTGCTCGAGGCGCGTTGAGGGCCGGGAATCGGGAATCGGGAATCGGGAATCGGGAATCGCAAGAGCGTATTCCAGGCACGCGCTGCCGCCGACCGCGCGCGCCTTCCGCTGTTCCGATTCCCCATTCCCGATTCCCAGCCCCAAGTGTGTGTTTTCCCCACTGGTGCGTGTTCTTCCTAGCGAGCGCGTCGCCTTGCCGGCGGCGCCGTCCCTGCCATGAGGAGAGAGAGCCCGTCATGTCGCCATCGTCGCGTCCCCGTCCGCTTTCCCAGGCCGTGCGTGCCTGCCTGCAGTTCGGCCTGGCCCTGTCGCTGAGCGCCCCGGCGCTGGCGCTGGCGCAATCGCCGCCGGCGCCGACCGCCGCCCGCATCGCCTTCGACATTCCCGCGCAGGACCTGCCCGGCGCGCTGGCCGCCTTCGGCCGCGTTTCCCAGCAACAGCTGGCGTACGACCGCGCGGTGGTCGCCGGCAAGCGCAGCAGCGCGCTCAGCGGCAGCTACGGCGCGCAGGAAGGGCTGGACCTGCTGCTGGCCGGGACCGGGCTGAGCGCGCGCGCGGCCGGCAACGGGGTGCTGGTGATCGAGGCGGCGCCGGCCAGCGGCGGCGCGCAGACGCTGGACGCGGTGATCGTCACCGGGACCACCGCCGCGCACCGCACCGTGCTGCAGTCGTCCTCGGCGATCACCGTGGCCGACCAGCAGGCGCTGGAACGCAAGGCGCCGCGCAGCACCGCGCAGGCGCTGGAGCTGATCCCGGGCATGTTCGTGGAAGCCTCCGGCGGCGAGATCTCCAACAACTTCTCGGTGCGCGGCATGCCCGGCGGCAGCCAGCAATTCGTGCAGCTGTCCGAGGACGGGCTGCCGGTGTTCTACACCAATGCGCTGGCCGACACGATCCTCAAGCAGGAGGTGAGCATCGACCGCATGGAGGCGGTGCGCGGCGGCACCTCCGGCATCCTCACCGCCAACGGCGCCGGCGCCACGGTCAACTTCCTGACCCGCAAGCCCGGCGCCGAGCCGGAAGGCACGCTGCGCCTGACCACCTCCTACTTCGGCACGCGCCGCATCGACCTGTGGCAGGGCGGGCCGATCGACGCCAACTGGCAGTACAGCGTCGGCGGCTTCTACCGCCGCGCCGACGGGGTGCGCGACCCGGGCTTCACCGGCGACCACGGCGGCATCTTCCGCGCCGCGATCGGGCGCATGTTCGAGCGCGGCGAATTCGGCTTCAGCCTCAAGTTGGTCGACGACCACAACACCTTCCAGTTGCCGATCCCGCTGCAGGACCCGGGCGATCCGCGCGGCGTGCCCGGCCTGGATGCCAGCACCGGCACCATGCTCAGCCGCGACAATGCGGTGATGGACGTGCGCACCGCGCCGGCCTCCGGGCGTAGCTGGCAGCGCCACGACCTGCGCGACGGCGTGCATGTCACCGCGGTGGCGCCCGGCTATCACGTCGAATACGACATCAACGATGGCCTGACGTTCCGCTCCAAGGGCCGCTACACCGACTTCAAGAGCGATTTCAATTCGGTGTTCAGTTCCGACAACGCCTCGCTGGTGCCGGCGACCTATCGCCTGGACCGCGCCAACTTCGGCGACATCGGCGTGCTGCTGGACCGCTTCGCCGCGCAGGGCGCGGTGACCGCCGGGTTGCGCCGGGTCCGCAACGGCGAGGTGATCGCCGGCGCCGATGCGCTGAACGCGCTCAACGGCAACGGCCTGGTCACCCACAGCATCACCGGCGACAACCGCCGCGACGTGGAAGAATTCGTCAACGACGCCAGCCTGACCTGGCACGACGAGCGCAACAGCTTCACCGCCGGCCTGCTGTATTTCCACAGCCGGGTGCGCGATTCCAACATCGGCGCCTCGACCTTCGTCAGCGAGGTGCGCAACCGGCCCGACCGCATGGACATCGTCGCGCTCGACGCCGCCGGCAACGCGGTCGGCTCATTGACCGAGAACGGCCTGCTCAACTACAGCAACTGGGGCGACAGCAACAACCATTACAGCGCCGATTCGTTCTCGCTGTACCTCAACGACGAGTTCCAGGCCACCGAGCGCCTGCGCATCGACGGCGGCGTGCGCGTGGAGCGCTACGACATCGATTTCTACGAAGGCATCTCCACGCCGATGCAGCCGATCGCCGGCGCGTTCGACGCCAACGGCAACGACGTCGACACCATCATCGCCAACAACTACCTGGCGCAGTTCGGCGGCGGCGCGTTCACCGGCAACTACCGGCACTACGATGGCGGCTTCACCGAGACCGCCGCGACCCTGGGCGGCACCTACCTGCTGACCGACAACTTCGCGCTGTATGCGCGCTATGCGCGCGGCTTCCAGGCCAACGGCCGCTTCGATCCGGTCAAGATCGACTTCGGCGAGGTCGGCCTGCGCTACCAGAGCCGCGTGCTGACCGCCTCGCTGACCGGCTTCCGCACCACCTACAAGGATTTCCTGTTCTCGCGCCTGCCGCCGGGCGCGGCGACCGAGGTGCGCTTCTACTCGGACATCGTCTCCAACGGCGTGGAGTTCGACGTGCTGTGGAAGCCGGCGCGCTACTTCCAGCTGCAGGCCACCGGCGTGGTGCAACGCTCCGAGGTCCAGGTCAACGACGACCAGGGCACCGGTTTCGCGCGGCTGTTCGACGGCAACAAGCCCGAGCGCACGCCGCCGGTCAACGTCACCGTGACCCCGAGCCTGCTGCTGCCCGACGGACGCGGCGAGATCTACCTGTCCTACCACTACCTGGACAAGATGTATTCGGACATCGCCAACAGCCTGGAGCTGCCCAGCTACGGCGTGTGGAGCGCGGGGGTGACGTACCGGCTCACGCCGAAGTGGCAGCTGCAGGCGAACCTGGACAACCTGACCGACGAGGTGGGCTTGACCGAAGGCAATCCGCGCTCGGGCTTCGCCGAGAACAGCGGCGCGTCCGGCGCTTTCTACGCGCGGCCGATCCTGGGCCGCAACCTGCTGCTGAGCCTGACCTACGACTTCTGAGCGAGGGCCCCCCGCCATGCCCGTTCTTTTCCGCCGCAGCGCCGGCGTCGCGCTGGCGCTGTCGATGGCGCTGTGCGGCCCTGCCCTCGCCGCGCAGGCGCCAGCCACCACGCAGGCCGACAGCGGCAGCGGCGAGATCCTGCGCTTCCAGATCCGCGAAGGCCGCAACGCCAATTACTTCTACCGGCACGGGCCGGTCGCCGCGCACGTGCTGCTGACCTCCGGCACGCAGCCGCGGCTGCTGGCGGCGTTCCCGGCCGGCAACAGCGGCGCCGGGCTGTGGTTCGCGGCCAGCGCCGCGCCGGTGCAGTGGCAGGCCCAGGGCGAACCGCACGAGTTGGTTCGTACCGACGCGCACGGACGCACCTTGCGCGGCGTGGCGCTGGAGGCCAGCAGCGACGCGGCCACGTTGACGGTGCGCGAGGCGGTGCTCGGCAGCGTGCGCGTGCTGCGCGACTTCCAAGCGCTGGGCAAGCGCCCGGACGCGGTGGCCGCCGCGCCGGTGCGCGACGGCCAGCGCTTGCGCTGGGCACGCGACCGGCTCGACGGCGCGGCCGGCTACGCGCTGGACCTGAAGGTGCTCGACGGCCGCATCGAGGCCCGCGCCGGCCAACCGATCGTGCTGCACGCGCCTGCGGACAGGCCGCTGCGGGTGCGCTTCAGCGCGCTGACCGGCGAGCCGCCGCTGACCCCGCTGGACACGGCGCAGCTGTTCGCGCCGGCCGCCGGCGGCGATCCGCGCAGCCGCCAGGCGCTGGCCTTCCTCAGCTACCGCGAGAAGCTGCTGGCCGGTTCCTGGCGCTTCGACACCTACTTCGGTCGCGACACGCTGATGTCGCTGCGCCTGCTGCTGCCGGCACTGGCGCCGGACGCGGTGGAGGCCGGGCTCGGCGCGGTGCTGGCGCGGCTGGACCGCGACGGCCAAGTCGCGCACGAGGAGGACATCGGCGAATTCGCGGTGCTGCGCCATCGCCGGCGCGACGGCCGCGACGACGCCACGCCGATCTACGACTACGGCATGGTCGACGACGACTTCATGCTCGCGCCGGTGATGGCGGCCTGGCTGCTGGACAGCGCCGACGGGCGCGCACGCGCCGCCGCGTTCCTGGCCCGCACCACCCCCGACGGCGAGCGCTACGGCGCCGCGCTGGCGCGCAACCTGGCCTGGGTGGTGGAGCGCAGCGCCGCGTTCGCGCAGACGCCGCGCTGGGATCGCCTGATCGCCCTGCAGCCGGGCCACAGCGCCGGACAGTGGCGCGACAGCGAGCACGGGCTGGGCGGCGGCCGCTATGCCTACGACGTCAATGCGGTGTTCGTGCCGGCGGCGCTGCAGGCGATCGCGCGGCTGCAGGCGCAGGGCCTGCTACAGCCGTATCTGGATCCGGCACAGGCGCAGCGTCTGCAGCGCGCGGCCGGGTTCGCCGAACGCTGGCAGCGGCATGCGCCGGCACTGTTCGCGGTCGCGCGCACGCCGCAACAGGCGCGTGCCGCGGTCGCCGCGTACGCGGCCGCGACCGGCGTGGATCCGGCGCCGGCGCTGGCCGCGCTGCCGCGCACGCCGCTGCGCTTCGCCGCCCTGGCGCTGGACGCCGCCGGACAGCCGCTGCCGGTGCTGCATTCCGATGGCGGATTCGCGCTGCTGTTCCTGGACCCGTCCGCGGACGCGCTGAATGCGTTGGTCGACGCGCAGCTGCGGCCGTTCCCGGCCGGGCTGATGACCGATGTCGGGCTGCTGGTGGCCAATCCCGCGTATGCGCCGGCGCTGCAGGCGCAGTTCGGCGCCGATGCGTACCACGGCACCGTGGTGTGGTCGTGGCAGCAGGCGGTGCTGGCCGCCGGCCTGGAGCGTCAGCTGCGACGCAGCGACCTGCCCGCGGCGACCCGCGCGCGCCTGCTGGCGGCGCGTCAGCGGCTGTGGACGGCGATCGACGCGGCGCGCGAGGTGCGCACCTCGGAGCTATGGTCGTGGACCTACCGCGACGGCCGTTACGCGGTGCGCGCGTTCGGCCAGGACCACGGCGACGCGGACGAATCCAATGCCGCGCAACTGTGGAGCACGGTGTTCTTGGCGTTGCGGCCTTGAATGCCGGGAGTCGGGAATCGGGAATCGGGAATCGGGAATCGCAAAAAGCTATCCGCGGCGCGCGTTACGGAATGCAGGTGAGGTCGTGCGCGGCACTAATCGCTCACCTGCGCCGGACCGCTGTTCCGATTCCCCATTCCCGATTCCCGACTCCCAAGGCCCGCTGCAAGCGGGCCTTCAACGCCGGCGCCGACCGGGCCCCAGCTTGCGCGTCACCGTGTTGCGGCCCACGCCCAGGCGCGCGGCGGCTTCGGCGCGGCGGCCCTGGGTGAAGCGCAGCGCCACTTCCAGCAGGGCCTTGTCGAAGCGCTCGCGGGCTTCGGCGTGCAGGCCTTCGGCGCCCTCGGCCAGGCGCTGCTGCGCCCAGGCCGACAGTTGCGCGTCCCATTCGCCGCCCTCGCCCACGCGCTCGCGACGGCTGCCACGCAGCAAGGCCGCGTCCACGTCGTGCGCGTCGATGATTTCGGCCGGCGCCAGCGCCGCCAGGCGCCAGCACACGTTCTCCAGTTCGCGCACGTTGCCCGGCCAGGCGTAGCCGCGCAGCGCGTCCAGCGCCGCCGGCGCCAGCCGCTTGGGCGGGGTGTCGAGCTTGCGCGCGGCCATCGCCAGGAAGTTCTCGGCCAGTTGCGGCACGTCGGCGCGGCGCTCGCGCAGCGGCGGCAACTGCAAGCGCACCACGTCCAGCCGGTGCAGCAGGTCGGCGCGGAAGCGGCCCTGTTCGACCAGCGCCTCCAGGTCCTGATGGGTGGCGGCGATCACCCGCACGTCGACCCGGATCAGCTCGCGCCCGCCGACGCGGAAGAATTCGTTCTCGGCCAGCACGCGCAGCAGCCGGGTCTGCAACGGCAACGGCATGTCGCCGATTTCGTCGAGGAACAGGGTGCCGCCGTCGGCCTGCTCGAAGCGGCCGATGTGGCGGCGCTGGGCGCCGGTGAAGGCGCCGGCCTCGTGGCCGAACAATTCGCTCTCCAGCAGTTCGGCAGGGATCGCGGCGGTGTTGAGCGCGACGAAGGGCTTGCGCGCGCGCGGCGATTCGTTGTGCAGCGCATGCGCGACCAGTTCCTTGCCGGTGCCGGTCTCGCCGTTGATCAGCACCGACAGCGGCGCCTGCGCCAGCCGGCCGATGGCGCGGAACAGCGCGCGCATCGCCGGGGTGTCGCCGATCAATTCGGCGCTGCCCTGGCTGGGCGCCGGCGCTGCCGCCTCCGCACCGGCATCGGCACCGGCGTCGGGCAGCGCGCGCGCGGCCAGCGCCACCGCATCGTCCAGGTCGAACGGTTTGGACAGGAATTCGTGCGCGCCGCCGCGGAACGCGCCGGCGGTGCTGGCCACGTCGGTGTAGGCGGACATCACGATCACCGGCAACTGCGGATGCGCGGCCTTGAGCTTGTCCAGCAGCACCAGGCCGTCGTCGCCGGGCATGCGCACGTCGGTGAACAGCAGATCCGGCGAGGGCCGCTGCGCCAGCGCCTGCAGCGCCGCGGCGGCGCTGTCGAAGCCATCCACGCTGTAGCCGGCGTCGCGCAGCGCGGTGGACAGCACGAAGCGGACCGACCGGTCGTCGTCGACCACCCAGATGCGTTGCGCTCCGTGCGGGGATTGGGTCATCGCGATGCTCCTAGTCGGGATCCGCTGCGGCCTGCGGCAGCAACAGGGTGAAGACGGTATGCCCGGGGCGGGAGCGGAAGCTCAGCGAACCGGCATGTTCGCGCGCCACCTGCTGGGCCAGCGCCAGGCCCAGCCCGCTGCCCTCGGCGCGGCCGCTGACCAGCGGCAGGAACAGGTGCTCGGCCAGTTCCTCCGGCACGCCGCGGCCATCGTCGACGATTTCCAGGCGCACGCCGCGCGCGTGCACGCGGTCGCGGATGCGCTGGCCGTGCTCGACGCGGGTGCGCAGGGTGATCTGCGCGGCGCCGGCCTGGATCGCGTTGCGCACCAGGTTCCATGCCGCCTGGGTGAGGCGGTCGGCATCGCCGAGGAATTCGGGGATGCTCGGGTCGTAGTCGCGCTGCAGGCGCACCGACCAGCCGCCTTCGTTCTCGGCCAGGCGCAGCACCCGCTCCAGCACCGCGTGGATGTTGAGCATGGCGTGCGGCCGCGCCGGCGCCGGCGACAGCAACTGGTCGAGCAGGCTGTTGAGCCGCTCGATCTCCGCGCCGATCAGCTCGATCAGTTCGCGCTCGTCCTCGTCGCGGTGCTGCGCCCGCCGCGCCAACAACTGCGCGGCGCCCTTGAGTCCGGCCAGCGGATTGCGCAGTTCGTGGGCCAGGCCCTTGAGCGCCGCGCCCAGCGCGTTGGGCAGCGCCTGCGCCGGGTCCAGGGTGGGAAACTCGTCGACCGGATGCGCTTCCAGCAGCCAGCCACCGTCGTCCATCCGCGCCAGCCAGCCTTCGGCGAAGCGCGGCGGCTCGCCGGGCACGGCCAGCGCCATGCGGTGCAGGCGCAGCACGTCGCGCTCGTGGTTGCGCAGGAACCGCGCCAGCGCATCGCCCTGCACCTCCAGCGAGGCCAGCGGCTGGTCGAGCAGGCGCCGCGCGCTGACCCCGAGCCAGCGCGCGAAGGCCGGATTGACGCCGAGCAGGCGACCGTCGGCGTCGGCCCAGGCCACCGGGGTGCCGAGGGCGTGGAGCGAGGGCGAAGGTGAGGTCATGGGCATTGCACCAATGTAGTGCAAAGCGGGGTGGCGCGCGCTGGCCGGCACTGGCCGGCATCGCGGGCGATTGCTGCCACCGCTGCCATCGTCACCGGTGCGCACGCGGCGCCGACGACGGAGCAAGGAAGAAGTTGGGGTCGGGCGAGGCTGGCGGCCACGCAGGAATACCTCGATCGCTGAAAAACTGCCGTCGTTCCGCCCCAGGGAGCGCCGGCGATGGCCTCAGGCCGCCAGGATCGGCGCGGCCGGTCGCGGGCGGGATTGCCGCAACGGCCCGCGACCTGCGGTCGCGGGCCGGTCTTGCTCAGGACTCGTAGGCCGATTCGCCGTGCGAGGTGATGTCCAGGCCTTCGCGCTCGGCTTCTTCCGGCACGCGCAGGCCGAACACCAGCTTGGCGACCAGGAAGCCGACCACCGAGACCACGCCGATCCACACCAGGGTGATCAGCACGCCTTCGGCCTGGATCAGCACCTGGTGGCCGATGCTGTAGTCGCCGCCCTTCTGCCCGCCCAGCGACGCGGCGGAGAACACGCCGGTCAGGATCGCGCCGATGATGCCGCCCAGGCCGTGCACGCCGAACACGTCCAGGCTGTCGTCGGCCCCGAGCAGGCGCTTGAGTCCGGTGACGCCCCACACGCACAGCACGCCGGCGGCCAAGCCGATGGCGATCGCGCCGAACGGCCCGACGGTGCCGCAGGCCGGGGTGATGCCGACCAGGCCGGCGACCATGCCCGAGGCCACGCCCAGCGCCGAGGACTTGCCCTTGATGATCTTCTCGGTCAGCGACCAGCCCAGGATCGCGGCGGCGGTGGCCAGCAGCGTGTTGAGGAAGGCCAGCGCCGCGCCGGCGTTGGCTTCCAGGTTGGAGCCGGCGTTGAAGCCGAACCAGCCCACCCACAGCAGCGAGGCGCCGACGAAGGTCAGGGTCACGTTGTGCGGCTTGATCGCCTCGCGGCCGAACCCGGTGCGCTTGCCGACGAAGTAGGCGCCGACCAGGCCGGCGATACCGGCATTGATGTGCACCACGGTGCCACCGGCGAAGTCCAGCGCGCCCTTGTCGAACAGGTAGCCGCCAGTGGCCCAGACCATGTGCGCCAGCGGCAGGTAGCCGAAGGTGAACCAGATCACCGTGAACAGCAGCACCGCGCCGAACTTCACGCGCTCGGCGAAGGCGCCGACGATCAGCGCGCCGGTGATGCCGGCGAAGGTCAGCTGGAAGCCGACGAACACGTACTCGGGCAGGCTCACGCCCTTGGTGAAGGTCGCCGCCAGGCTCTCGATCGTCACGCCTTTCAGCAACGCCTTGTCCAGGTTGCCCACCCACGGGCCTTCGCCGGAGAAGGCCAGGCTGTAGCCGTAGACCACCCACAGCACCGCGATCAGCGAGAACACCACCGCGACCTGGATCAGCACCGACAGCACGTTCTTGGCGCGGACCATGCCGCCGTAGAACAGCGCCAGGCCCGGCACCACCATCAGCAGCACCAGCACGGTGGAGGTCAGCATCCAGGCGACGTCGCCCTTCTCCACCACCGGCGCGGCGGCGGCGGGCGCGGCGGCGGCGGCCGGCGCCGCCGGCGGGGTCAATTGTTCGGTGACCACGTCCGGCGTCGGTGCCGGCGTCACCTCGGCCTGGGCGAACGCCGTGACCGGCACGCCCGCCGCCATCGCGCTGACCAGCATCAGCATGCACACCGCGTAGAACCGGGCCTTCCACCCGGAGAACAGACCTGTCTTCATGAAGGGCTCCAGAGTGGGGTTAGAGCGCATCTGCGCCGATTTCGCCGGTACGGATCCGGATGACCTGCTCGATCGCGGTGACGAAGATCTTGCCGTCGCCGATCTTGCCGGTCCCGGCCGCGGTCTGGATCGCCTCGACCACGGCGTCCAGGCGTTCGTCGGTCACCACGGTCTCGATCTTGATCTTGGGCAGGAAATCGACGACGTACTCCGCGCCGCGGTACAGCTCGGTGTGGCCCTTCTGCCGACCGAAGCCCTTGACCTCGGTGACGGTGATGCCGGACACGCCCGCCTGCGACAAGGCCTCGCGGACCTCGTCGAGCTTGAACGGCCGGATGATGGCGGTGATCAGTTTCATGCGCATACCCCGTTGGTGGAAGGAACCGGCTGGCGAACGCGTGCCGGCAGTTTGCATGGCGTCGGCGCCGCCCGGCGGCGCCGTCCTGCTGCGCGGTGCGTGCCGCGGATCACGCCGTGGCGCGGCGCACACGCGGTGCGTCGGCGACGGCGACGTGGGAGGGAGCGTGGCCCACGGCACGCAAGCGCGGTCTTTCGTGGTGCATCCCCTGGACACAACCAACTGTTGCGATCGATTCGGGCGCGAACCACCCGCCCGGCTCCCCAGCCGAGTAGGTGGCGGCGATGACGAAGGAGGGAGGGGAAACCTTCGCCACCGCCGCGCGTGGAACTCAGTTCGCGTAGTACAGCTGGTATTCCAGCGGGTGCGTTGCGGCGCGGAACTTGGTCACTTCCTGCATCTTCAGCGCGATGTAGCCGTCGATGAAGTCGTCGCTGAACACGCCGCCGGCCTTGAGGAACTCGCGGTCGGCGTCGAGCGCTTCCAGCGCCTGGTCGAGGCTGGAGCACACCTGCGGGATCTTCTTCTCCTCTTCCGGCGGCAGGTCGTACAGATCCTTGTCGCTGGGCGCGCCCGGGTCGATCTGGTTCTTGATGCCGTCCAGGCCGGCCATCATCAGCGCGGCGAAGGTCAGGTAGCCGGACTGCAGCGGATCGGGGAAGCGGATCTCGATGCGGCGCGCCTTCGGGTTGGAGACCCACGGAATGCGGCACGAGGCCGAGCGGTTGCGCGCCGAGTAGGCCAGCATCACCGGCGCCTCGAAGCCCGGGACCAGGCGCTTGTAGCTGTTGGTGCCGGAGTTGGTGAAGGCGTTGATCGCCTTGGCGTGCTTGAAGATGCCGCCGATGTACCACAGCGCCAGCTGCGACAGGCCGCCGTAGCCGTCGCCGGAGAACAGGTTGGTGCCGCCCTTGGCCAGCGACTGGTGCACGTGCATGCCCGAGCCGTTGTCGCCGACGATCGGCTTGGGCATGAAGGTCGCGGTCTTGCCGTTGCGGTAGGCCACGTTCTTGATGATGTACTTCATCATCATCAGTTCGTCGGCCTTCTTCACCAGCGAGTTGAACTTGGTGCCGATCTCGCACTGGCCGGCGGTGGCCACCTCGTGGTGGTGCACTTCGACCTCGATGCCGACCTGCTCCAGGGTCTTGCACATCTCCGCGCGCAGGTCCTGCAGCGAATCGGTCGGCGGCACCGGGAAGTAGCCGCCCTTGACCGCCGGACGGTAGCCGCTGTTGCCGCCTTCGATCTTGCTGCCGCTGCTCCAGGCCGCTTCTTCCGAATCGATCTTGAAGAAGGTGTGGCCCATCTCGTTGCCGAAGCGCACGCCGTCGAAGATGAAGAATTCCGGCTCCGGGCCGAAGAACGCCTGGTCGGCGATGCCGCTGGACTTGAGGTAGGCCTCGGCGCGCTTGGCGACGCCGCGCGGGTCGCGGTCGTAGCTCTGCATGGTGGCCGGGTCGAGGATGTCGCAGGTCAGCACCAGGGTCGGATCGGCCATGAACGGGTCGATGAAGGCGGTGTCGGCGTCGGGCAGCAGGACCATGTCGGACTCGTTGATGCCCTTCCAGCCGGCGATCGAGCTGCCGTCGAACATCTTGCCTTCCTCGAACAGCGCCGGCTCGATGATGCTGACCGGGAAGGTCACGTGCTGCTGCACGCCGCGCATATCGACGAACCGCAGGTCGACGAACTCGACCTTGTTGTCCTTGACCAGCTTCTCAATAGTTTCCGCAGACATCGATGCAACCTCGGGTTGGTGAATGACTTGGCTGGCATGACAGCAATCGGCATGCCAACTGTGATGTATTCACAAGTCCTTGATTCTGGTGAAGGACGCACGCCAACAGGGCGGCCGCGTCGCACCACATCGGTGCAGTTCTGATTCTGCGCACTTAAATGGTGCGCAAAACAATGCTCTATCCTTTCCCGGCTCTCCCTCCCCCACGAGTCCTCCTCCCCCATGAGCGACATGTTTTCCGCCCTGCTGCTGGGCATCATCGAAGGCCTGACCGAATTCCTGCCGATTTCCAGCACCGGCCACCTGCTGATCGCCGAGCAATGGCTCGGCCGCCGCTCGGACTTCTTCAACATCGTGATCCAGGCCGGCGCGATCCTGGCCACCACCCTGGTGTTCCGGCAGCGGCTGTGGACGCTGGCCACCGGCCTGGGCGACCGCGCCAATCGCGACTACGTGATGAAGCTGGGCGCCGCGTTCCTGGTCACCGCGGTGGTCGGCCTGGTGGTGCGCAAGGCCGGCTGGCAGTTGCCGGACACGGTGCATCCGGTGGCCTGGGCGCTGGTGATCGGCGGCATATGGATGCTGGTGGCCGAGCATTTCGCCGCGCGCCTGCCGGAGCGCGACACGGTGACCTGGAAGGTCGCGATCGCGGTGGGCCTGGCGCAGGTGGTGGCCGGCGTGTTCCCCGGCACCTCGCGCTCGGCGGCGACGATCTTCCTGGCGATGCTGCTGGGCCTGAGCAAGCGCTCGGCGGCGGCCGACTTCGCGTTCATGGTCGGCATCCCGACCATGTTCGCGGCCAGCGGCTACTCGTTCCTGGAGCTGTACAAGGACGGCGCGCTGGGCAGCGAGGACTGGGGCGATGTCGCCATCGCCTTCGCCGCCGCGGTGGTGACCGGCTTCGTCGTGGTGAAGTGGCTGCTGGGCTACATCAAGTCGCACCGCTTCACTGCATTCGCGGTGTATCGCATCGTGCTGGGCGTGGCACTGCTGCTGTTGCTGCCGGGGGCGTGAGGCGCCACCTTCTCCCAGAGCGGGAGAAGGTGGCGCGCAGCGCCGGATTAGGGGACGGGCGAAGCCTTGTGCGCCCACACTCCGCGCGTCGCTTTCGCGCCGGACCCTCACCCCAACCCCTCTCCCGGTGGGAGAGGGGCTAGCGGCTGTTCCTTCTCCCCTCGGGAGAAGGTGCCCCGCAGGGGCGGATGAGGGTACGGGCGCAGCCTCGTGCGCCCACACTCCGCGAGACGCTTTCGCGCCGGACCCTCACCCCAACCCCTCTCCCGGTGGGAGAGGGGCTAGCGGCTCTTCCTTCTCCCTTCGGGAGAAGGTGCCCCGTAGGGGCGGATGAGGGTACGGGCGCAGTCTCGTGCGCCCACACTCCGCGAGACGCTTTCGCGCCTTACCCTCACCCCAACCCCTCTCCCGATGGGAGAGGGGCTTAGGCCGGCTTAGGCGAGCTTGGGATTCAGGCTGTACGTGCCGTACAGGCTGGCCTCGCCCAGCACATGGCCCTGCATCGCGCGCAGCGCGTCGGCGGCGGTGAAGCGGGCCGGCAGGTCCAGCGTGGCCACGTCCAGCGCGAACAGGCGGAAGAAGTAGCGGTGCAGGCGCAGGTCGTTGGCCGGCGGATACGGGCCGTCGTAACCGTAGTAGTCGCCGCCCATCTGGGCGTCGCCGGCGAACCAGTCGGTGTAGCTGTTCAACCCCTGCCGCGCGCCGGGCAGGCCGGGCGGCTGGCGCTTGCCCTTGGCGACCACGCCATCACTGGCGCTGCCCTCGGCGATGGCGCGCACGTCGGCCGGAATCTCAACGGCAGCCCAATGCACGAAATTGGTGCGCGGCTGCTCGACCGGGATCTGCACGTCGTCGCGGCCGACCATCTCGGCCACGGTCGGCACGTCCGGGTCGATGCACAGCAGCACGAACGACGCGGTGCCGGCCGGCACCGCGTCCCAAGCCAGGTGCGGGTTGCGGTTGGCGGCGAAGCCGTCGGCCTGGCCCATCGCGTAGGTCGCGGGGATCGGCTTGCCGGGCTGGATGCTGTCACTGCGAAGACGCATGCGGAATGCTCCTTGGGGGATCAGGTTTCAGCGTAGCCAAGCCGCACGGCGACCGGCGTGAGCAGGGCGAACGCGGCCGCCAGCGGCGCCGCGTAGGCGCGCCAGTGACCGGCCGGCAGGCGCGGCGGGCCGAGCGTGGGCACGGTCGGGAACGGAACCCCGAACGCCTGCTCCAGCGCCGCGGCCACCGCCGCCGGGTCGGCCTCGATCCCGTCCAGGCGCAACAACCGGTGCGGATACAGGTCCTGCTCGTGCAGGTCGGCGACCTGCGCCAGCAGCGCCGCCAGCCACTGCGCGCCGGCCTCCGGCGAGGCCAGCCCCAGCGGCGCCGGCGCGCCGTTGGCGAGCCAGTCCAGCAACATGTCGCGCGGGTCGCGCAGGGCGATCAGCAACCGGCCTTCCGGCAGGTGCGGGCGCAGCGCGCGCAGCAGCGCGTTGTCCCACCACAGCAGCCAATCGACGATGTTGCCGTCGTCGATGCCGCGCGCCGGCAATTGCGCGCGCCACTCGGCGAGCAGCGCCGCGCCGTCGAGTTCGCCGCCGTCCAGCTGCGCGATGGTGCGATAGCGCTGGAAGCCGTCGGTGGGCGGCTGGGTGCCGAAGCGGTCGCTGCGCAGCACCTGGCTGGAGGCGCCCAGCACCGCGATCAGCCGCTCCACGCCGCTGCCCGGCGCGCCCCACACGAACAGCGGCCGCGCGCGCGCCTGCGGGTCGATCTCGCCCAGCGGCGGCCACTGCGCCGGCGCCTGGCCCAGCGGCGGCAGCGGCAGCAGGTGCGGCAACTGCTCCTGCTGGAAGGTCAGCCAGGTCGCCAGCGCCTCGTGCGGGCGCCCGGCGGCATCCTGCACCGCCGCCAGCCAGGGCCGCACGCGGGTCTGTTCGTTCTCGGGCAGGCGCAGCATCAGCCCGCGCACGTGGTCGATCGCCGCGTCGTGCGCGCCGCGCTCCAGCAGTGCCTCGACGATGCGTTCCTCGCCGCTGAGGCGACCCGGCTCCAGCGCCACGATGCGCCGCGCCACCGTTTCGGCCTGATCGCGTTCGTCGGCCATGTCGTGTACCCGCAACTGCGCCTCCAGCGCCGGCACGTGCTCGGGCATCGCCGCCTGCCAGCGCGCGATCAGCGCGCGCGCCTCGGCGCCGCCGATCGGCTCCAGCGCCAGCCGCGCCAGCCACAGTTCGTGCGCGTCGGACGTGGTGGCCAACGCCGCCTCCAGGGTGGCGCGGGCGTCGTCGACCGCGCCCAGCCGCTGCCAGGCGATCAGCGCCGCGTGCAGGGTGCGGCGGTCGGCCGGGGCCACGCCCAGCGCGCGCCGCAGGTGCTCCAGCGCGACGTCCGGGCGCCCGGCCTGCAGCGCGTATTCGCCGGCCAGGCGCCGCATGCCGGCGGTGTCGCTGACCGGATCGGCCAGCACCGTGTCCAGCGCCGCGATCGCGTCGTCGAGGCGGCCCTGGCGATGCGCCAACTGCGCGACCAGCGCCATCAGCGCACTGGTGCCGGAGGTCAGCGCGGCGACGCGGCGGAACGCGGTCTCGGCGAAGGCCAGGTGCTGCTTCTCCAGGTAGGCGAAGCCCAGCGCGTACAGCAGCCGCGGATCGTCGGGCAGCGCCTTGCTGGCCTGCGACAGCAGCGCCAGCGCGCGATCGGCGTCGCCGCGGCGCAGCGCCAGCATGCCGTCCAGGCCCAGCAGTTGCGGATGCTCCGGATCCAGCCGCGCGGCGGTGCGGCTGAGCCGCTCCACTTCGTCCAGATCGCCGCGGCCCAGCGCCAGGTGCGCGCGCATCACGTAGGCCAGGAACTGGTTCGGATCCAGCGCGGCGGTGCGCGCTAGGGCGTCCTCGGCCTGGGCCAGGTCGTTGGCGCCGAGCAGCATGCCGGCGCGCAGCAGGTGCAGGCCGGCGTCTTCCGGCGCCAGCGCGATGGCCTGGTCGATGCTGGCCAGCGCGGCGGCGGCGTCACCGTTCTGCTGCTGCGCCAGCGCCAGCCACCGGTGCGCCTGCGCGTCGTCGGCGGCGTCGGCCACCCAGTCCTGGGCGATGCGCAGGGCATCGGCATTGGCCTGGCGGCGCAGGGCGTCGAGAATGTGCTCTTGCATGGAGGGTCCGGCTCGGGGCAAACCGGCATTGTAGCGGGACGCTCTCGCCGCCCGGGCCGGCGCCGACCGGGCCTGCCGGTATGGGACGCGGCGCGCCAGCGGGAGCGCAGCGCAATCGGGCACGGCCCAGCGCCGGGCCAGGGGCATCGCCTGGCCGGCGTGCCCGGCAGTCCGTCAGGATCAGTCCGTCAGGCCTTCGGTGAGGCGCTCGGCCACCCAGCGCTCGGCGAAGCCGTCGCCGCGCGCGTTCTCGATGAAGCCGCAATGCCCGCCCCAGCGCGCGATCTCCAGCCGTGCCGGCGGCGGCAGGCGCCAGCTGCGGAAATCGTCCAGCGGGATCACCGGGTCGTCCTCGGCCATCAGGATGTCGGCCGGCACGGTCAGGCCCAGCAGGCGGTCGCCGGCGATCGAATAGCTGTCGAAGTAGGCTTCCAGGCTGGCGAAGCCGGCGTGCCGCTGCGCCAGCCAGCCCATCAGTTCGCGCATGTCCAGAGCCAGGGTGGCGTCGTCGTAGCCGTGCCGGTCGGGGAACAGTTCGCGCTTGCGCAGCAGCGATTCGCGCCACTTGCGGCGGAAGTACCAGTCGTAGAACTGCGGGCCGTTCTCGATCCGCTGCATGGTGGTGGCCGGATCCAGCAACGGACACACCGCGGCCACGTGGCGCAGCGGCAGGCCGGCGGCCGGCGCGCGCATGGCCAGGCGCAGCGCGAAGTTGCCGCCGAGCGAATAACCGGCGGCCAGCAGGGTCGGGGCCGGGAAGCGCCGCCACAGGTCGCCGGCGGCGTTGACCACCTCGTCCAGGCGATCGGAATGGAACAGGTCGACGTTGAGGTGGTGGGTGCCGCCGTGGTCGCGGAAGTTGAGCCGGAACACCTGGTAACCGCGCGCCAGCATCTGCGCGGCGGTCAGGCGCATGTAGCTGGAGTCGGCGCTGCCCTCCCAGCCGTGCAACAGCAGCACGGTCCCACGCGGCTCGGCCCCGGCCGGCACGCTCAGCCAGCCCTGCAGGCGCACGCCGTCGCCGCCATCGAGGATGTGCGAGGTGGTGGTCGCCCCGCTGGCGGCGAGCAGCTGTTCGCCGCGGCGCACGCGCAACACGCTGGAACCCAGCACCGATTGTAGGTGCGGGTTGCGCAGCCACCGCGGGGGGGAATAATCGGCGGCGTTCATCATCGCTCGCGAGCTTGCGCCAGGTGATTGGAGCAATGCGTCAAATCGTCCGGGCCGCGATGCCGCATGGTCAGCGCTGCGCCATCGCCGCGATGATGCGCGCGCGCGAGATCTCGGCGATGCGCCGGCGCCCTTCCACGTCCTGCAGCCGGATCGGCTCCAGGAAATGCACTTCGGCCACCGCGCCGGGCTCGCCGAGCAGGCGCAGGAAGTTGGCGAAGAAGCTCTCGTGCGGGCCGAACGCGACGACGGTCTGCGCCGATCCGCCAGCGCCGTAGCGCAGCGCCACCGGCTGCACCGCCACCTCGGCCTCCACCGCGGCCTGGAAGATCCGCGCGTGGAACGGGCCGACGTCGTGGCCGCCGCGGGTACGGCCTTCCGGGAACACGCCGACCGAGCGCCCGGAGCGCAGCCGTTCCAGCATCGCCTGCAGCACCCCGCCCAGCGATTCGGTGCTGCCGCGCTGGTGGAAGATGGTCTGCCCGCGCGCGGCCAGCCAGCCGACCAGCGGCCAGCCGGCGATCTCGCGCTTGGCGACGAAGCCCATCATGCGCTGGCTGTGCAGCATCACGATGTCGATCCAGCTGACGTGATTGGCGACGAACAGGACCGGGTTGGGCAGCGGCGTGCCGATGCGGCGCACGCGCAAGCCGAAGATGCGCAACAGCCAGGTCGACCACCAGCAGACCACGCGGTCGCCGAAGGATTCGGTGCCGGCGCGGCCGGGCGACAGCGCCATGCACACCAGCAGGAACGGCAGCGAAAACAGCACATGCAAGGCCAGCAGCGGCACACGGTAGCCGTAACGAACCCAGCGCAGCGCCCCACCGTGTCGGCGCGTGGCGGGTGGGGAGAACTCGCTCATTCGGACAAGGGTACCGGAAGCCGGGGGAGAAGCTGGCTATTGTGTCAGCATGAAGACGGTTTGCGGCGCGGCCGCGGCAACGCACCGTCCTGGGCATATCGGCGATTCATCGAGCGGCGTGCGTTCGCCACGGGGTCGCGTGCCGGCGCGGCGCGCGGCGTGCGTGGATCGGGACGATCCCTAGGTCCGGTCGATCACCGCCAGCGTCAGCCGCGACACGCACACCGGCTTGCCGGCCGCGTCCTCGATACGGATCTCCCAGACCTGGGTGGCGCGACCCACGTGCAGCGGCCGCGCGGTGCCGGTGACCGTGCCGCTGCGCGCGGCGCGCAGATGGTTGGCGTTGATCTCCAGCCCCACGCAGATCCGGCCCGGTTCCGCGCACAGGTTGCCGGCGCTGCTGCCCAGGGTCTCGGCCAGCACCACCGAGGCGCCGCCGTGCAGCAGCCCGTACGGCTGCAGCGTGCGCGCATCGACCGGCATGGTCGCGCGCAGCCAGTCCGGCCCGGCCTCGGTGAAGACGATGCCCAGATGCGCGATCAGGGTGTCGCGGGAGGCGGCGTTGAGAGCATCGAGATCGACGGGGTCGCGGAAGGACATTGGAGGGCCGGGATTCGGGATTCGGGATTCGGGATTGGGGATTGGGGATTGGGGATTCGCAAGAGCGGCATCCCCGGCGCCGACATTATCGCGCCAGGACGAGGCCTCCGGTCGCAGGGATCCGCTTTTACGAATCCTCAATCCCCAATCCCGAATCCCCGCCCCTCAAAGAATCGGCACCAACCCGGAGCCGAACGCCGTCAGCATCCGCACCAGCAGCCACTTCGGCCCGACGTTGACCTCGGGGAAGTCGCCGACCGCGGCGTAGCAGCGGTGGAAGCCCGGATCGCGCCGGGTCAGCGGCGCCGGGCAGTCCGGGCCGGGCTGGAAGTCGTAGTCGGTGGCGTAGCGCCAGGGCCAGAAATCCAGCACCGGCAGCGCCTCGGAGACCTTGCCCATGCTGTAGTTCAGGCCCGACAGCACCGGCGGCTTGACCCGCGGCGCCACCACCCAGGAGTTCTCCGGCTCGATGTCGCGGCCGATGCTGGCCGCCAGCGCCTGCGCGAACGCCGGATCGTCGACGATCACCGCACCTTCGGTGTTGTAGGTCTCGCTGCGCGGATCGAAGTTGTGGGTGCCGATCACGCCGACGCGGCGGTCCACCACCAGCGACTTGGCATGCAGGCCCATGCGCGCGCCGTCGCGGGTCACCGGCAGCGGCCGGTTGGCGATGCGCCGGCTGAGGTAGGACGGACGGGTCTCGGTGCGCAGCACGCGGCGTTCGACCTCGCTGCCGTCGGCGCGGTTGCCGGACGGCCCGCCGCTGCCGCTGCCGAGCAGCGAACTGCGCCCGGCGGCGCTGCCGCCCAGCAGCCCGTTGCGCCCGCCCCCGGCGGCGTCGCGGGTCTCGCTCCCGTCTCCCGGCACCTCGCCCTGCAGCGGCGGTGCCGGCAGCAGGTTGGCGTAGTTCACCGGCGCGTCCAGCGGGAACGGCTTGTACTCGTAGATGTCGAAGCCCAGCTCGCGCAGGTTGCGGCGCTTGTACTTGTACGACAGCGCATACACCACCGGGTTGTCGGTGGCGGCCAGGCTGTTGGTGGCCACGATCACCTTGGGCGGCTGCGCGCGCTTGCGCAGGTCGCGGAAGATCTCCTGCGCCGGGTCCGACAGCACCAGGTACGGCGTCTGCAGGATGATTTCCTGCTTGGCGCCGGCGATCAGCTTGTCCAGCTTGGGCGCGGTCGAGATCGCCTTGGGGCCGTGCTCGCGGCGATGCTTCTGCGGCAGGTCGGCGACGTAGTCCACATGCCGCACCGGCAGCGCCGGCAGCACGAACGCATCGGCGACGAAGGCCGGGTCGGCGGCTTCCTCGCTGACCCGCTGGACGCGCTCCGGGCGCAGGAACTGCGCCGGCGGCATCGCCGGCACGCCGTCGCGCAGCAGCAGCTTGCCGACGTCGTTGAGCCGCGCCACCGGCACGCTGCGCCGCGCCGCCCAGTAGGCGTCGAAGTTGGCGGCCATCGACCGCGCCACCGGGCCGGCAACCAGCACGTCGCGGTCGCGGAAGTTGTATTCGGCGTCCCAGTCGTAATAGTCGTCCTGGTAGTTGCGCCCGCCGACCACGCCGATCGCATCGTCGATCACCAGCAACTTGTTGTGCATGCGCTGGTTGAAGCGGCGGAAGCAGCACAGCACGCTGGCGGCGTAGTGCAGGTAGTTGGGCTTGGCCAGGCCGAAGGTGGGGTTGTAGATGCGCAGCGAGAAATTCTGGTGCGCGCCGGCCAGGGCGCCGAGGATCTGCAGGTCGGAGATCGCCGAGAGCTGGTCGATCAGCACCCGCACCTGGACCCCGCGCCGCGCCGCGGCCAGCAGTTCGTCCATCACCAGCCGCGCGCTGTCGTCCTTGTCGAAGATGTAGGTCTGCAGGTCGATGCTGCGGCTGGCGCTGCGGATCAGGTTGATCCGCGCCACCAGCGCTTCCTCGCCATGGTCCAGGATCGTCGCGTAATGGTGCGGGTCGGCGTCGGTGGACGCGGCGAAGGCCTTGCCGGCCAGCCCGCGCAACGGCGAGGCCAGCGCGCAATGGTCGGCGTGGGCGCAGTCGACGCGGCTGTCGCGCGCGGCCTCGGCGATCGCCACGGCGCGGCCGTGCTGGGCCTGCGACAGGCTCGCGCAACCGCTGCCGAGCAGCAGCGCCGCCAGCACCAGAACCCTCAGCAGGACGGTCACGGAGCGCCCGCTTCCGTCAACCTCGCGCGCAGCACGAACGTGACCCGGTCGCTCAAGGCCAGATCCCACTTGTCCATTCCGTAACGTCCACGCAATACCGTACCGCGGCTGATGACATCGCAATCATAGCCTGGGCGGCTGCATGCGGCCGGCATGACGGTCAGCACCTCGGGGTGGCTGACGCCGCGAATGGTCAGGGTGCCGGGCACCGGGCCACCCTTGTCGATCACCTGCGGGGCGATCGGCTGCGAGTCGAAGGACACGGTGGGGTAGCGCGGCGCGTCGAAGAAGTCCTCGCCGCGCATCCAGCCGGTGTAGCGCGGCTTGCCGGGGATTTCCACGTAGGCGGTGAACAGGCGCAGGCGCACCTGGTGGCGGCCGTCGGGCAGCACCTGCACGGTGCCCTCGTAGCGCGGGAAGAAGCCTTCGATGCGCTGTCCGAAACGGGTGCGGATCTCGAAGCCGAAACGCGACTGCGCCGGATCGAACAGATGTTGTCCGGGCGCCAGCGGCGGCGCCTGCGCGCTGCCGCACAGCGGCAGCAGCCATGCCGACAGCAGCGCCATGCACAGCGCCGGACGCGGGCGCCGGCGCGGTGCGTTCAGGGCCACCAGAACGCGGTCAGCCGGGCCACGCCCGGTTCGATCGCCGCCTCCTGCGGCACGGTCAGCACCGCCACGCTGGCGGTGGGCATGCCGCGGTAGTCGCCGGACTGGCCGCTGTGCATCAGCGCCGCCAGTTGCTCCAGACCGGGGTTGTGGCCGACCAGCAGCAGGCGCTCGACGTCGCGATGCTCGTCCAGCAGCGCGGCCAAGGTCCCGGAGGTGGCCTCGTAGACCCGCGGCTCCAGGCGCTGCTCGGCATAGCCGGTCAGGCCCAGCACCGCTTCCAGGGTCTCGCGCGCGCGCCGCGCCGGCGAGCACAGCACGCGGTCGGGCACCAGCCGCTGCTCCACCAGCCAGCGCCCGGCCGCCTCGGCCTCGGCCAGGCCGTGCGGGGACAGCGGCCGGTCGAAGTCGGCCTGGCCGGTATCGGCCGGCTCGGCGTGGGCATGGCGCAGCAGGATCACTTCTCGCAACACGATCGTCATCGGTCAGGCCTTCTTGAGCCACTTGAGCAGAGGTTCCCAGTCCTGCTGGTGATCGCGGACCTGGGCGGAGTGGTAGTCGAACAGGCTGCGGCCCAGCCCCACCAGCACCACGTAGGCCTGGCTGTCGCGCAGTTGCGCCACCACCGGGTAGGGCCATTCGCCCAGCATCTGCAGCGCCTGCTGGGTGGCATTGGTCCAGGGCTTGGTGCGGTTCAGCACCAGCCCGACAGGCAGCTTGCGCTGGTGCACCCGCGGCACCTTGGCCAGGGTGTTGAGGAAGCCGACGGTGGCCTCGATGTCCAGCGCCGAGGGCATCACCGGCACCACCACCGCGTCGGCCTCGTCCAGGAATGGGGCCAGATCCTCGGCCATGGCGCCGGCGGCGGCATCGACGATCACCCGCTGCGCGTCGTCGGGCAGGGCTGCGCGCCAGGTGCGCTTGCGGCTGGCGTCGATCGGCAGCACCGCGCTGTCCAGGCCGGCGCGGCGTTCGGCCCAGCGCGTGGAGGACCCCTGCGGATCGGCATCGGCGATGACCGTGCGCTTGCCGGCCAGCGCGTAGTACGCGGCCAGGTGCGTGGCGACGGTGGTCTTGCCCACCCCGCCCTTGGAGCCGGCCACCAGGATCGTCTTCATGCGCGCCTCGCTTCCGGGGAAGAGGCCGCAGCGTACACCGGCCCCCCGTTGGCCGGTAGTCAAGGCGTGGCAAGCCGGCCGGCGCTTGCTATCGTGGCGGCCCCACGGCAACGGACCGCCCATGAGCGAGCTGCAGGACCTGACCGCGCTGATCCGCGCCAACACGCCGCTGATCGTCATCGAGACCCAGGAAGAGGCGCGCATCGTGGCGCTGTTCCGGCAGGCGCTGATGCAGGTCTGGCGCGCCCTGCACCGCTGGTCGATCACCGAGGGCCTACGCCGCATCGACCTGGACCGCGAGGACGAGCCGTCCGGCCCGCCGGACGCCAGCGCGGTGCTGCAGGCGATCAAGCAGGCCGACCAGCGCGGCATCTACCTGCTGCTGGACGTGGTGCCCTACCTGGGCTACGCCAGCCACCAGCGCCTGCTGCGCGACATCGTCGAGCGCCGCCATTGCCAGCCGCACGTACTGGTGCTGATCGGCGCCAAGGTCGAGCTGCCGCCGGAACTGGAAGCGCTGTCCACCCGCTTCAACCCGCGCCTGCCCGACGCCAACGCCTTGCTGAAGATGGTGCAGGAGGAAGCGGCCGGTTACGCGCGCGAGTTCGGCGGGCGCCGGGTCGAGGTGGAGGGCGAGGCGGTCAAGCAGGTGGTGCGCAACCTGCAGGGCCTGAGCCTGATCGATGCGCGGCGCATCGCCCGCCAGCTGATCTACGCCGACGGCGCGCTCAACGCCGCCGACCTGCCACAGTTGGCGCGGCTCAAGTTCGAACTGCTCAACCGCAGTGGCCACCTGCACTACGAGTACGACGCCACCCGCTTCGCCGACGTGGCTGGCGCTCGCCGGCTCAAGCGCTGGATCGAGCAGCGCCGCGCGGTGTTCGCCGGCAATGCCCCGCCGGGGCTGGATCCGCCCAAGGGCGTGCTGCTGCTGGGCGTGCAGGGCTGCGGCAAGTCGATGCTGGCCAAGGCCACCGCCGCCGGCTTCGGCGTGCCGCTGCTGCGCCTGGACTTCGGTTCGCTGTACGACAAGTACCACGGCGAGACCGAGAAGAACCTGCGCACCGCGCTGGCCGCCGCCGAACAACTGGCGCCCTGCGTGCTGTGGATCGACGAGATCGAGAAGGGCCTGGCCAGCGGTGGCGAGGACGGCGGCGTGTCGCGGCGCGTGCTCGGCTATCTGCTGACCTGGATGGCCGAGCGCGGCGCCCAGGCCGGCGCCGGCGGCGTGTTCATCGTCGCCACCGCCAACCAGGTGCACGAGCTGCCGGCGGAACTGCTGCGCAAGGGCCGCTTCGACGAGATCTTCTTCGTCGACCTGCCCGACGCCAACACCCGGGTGGAGTTGCTGCGACTGCACCTGGCGCGGCGCAAGCTGCGCGAGGAGGACTTCGCCTTGCCGGCGCTGGCCGCGGCCGCGGACGGCTTTTCCGGCGCCGAGATCGAGCAGGCCATCGTCTCCGGCCTGTACGCCGCGCACGCCGAGAACCGCCCGCTGGACACCGAGCTGCTGATGCAGGAGGTGCGCAACACGCGGCCGCTGTCGGTGATGATGGCCGAACAGGTGCAGGCGCTGCGCGCGTGGGCGCGCGAACGCACGGTGCCGGCGGACTGAGCGAGGAACGCGCCCGACCGCGGCGTCAACGCTTCCAACGCCTGCCGGCGCCGGTGACGGCGCGCGGCGGCGGCACGCCCACGGCGATGCGCCGCGCTACCCCAGCGTCGTCCGCAACAACCACGCCCACACCGGCAGCGTGGCCAGCGACAGCACGATGCCGTAGCCGACCAGCGCCGCCGCCAGCCGAGGCGCCAGGCGGTGCGAGATCGCCAGCATCGCCGCGGTGATCATCGTCGGCATCGCCGATTCGAGCACGTTGGCCTGCAGCATCTGGCCGCGCAGGCCCAGCGCCCACGACAACGGCCAGGCCAGCGCCGGCAACAGCAGCAGCTTCAGCAGCAGGCCGGCGGCGAGCGGCTTGAGCTCGTCGCGCGGCAGCCGCAGCTGGAGCGAGAAGCCCACCGCCAGCATCACCAGCGGCAGCATCGCATCGGCCAGGCGCTGCAGGCCCGAGGCGATCCACGCCGGCGGCTGCGCCGGCATCAGCGTCAGCGCGAACACCAGCGCCCACAGCGGCGGGAAGCGCGCCATGCGCAGCAGCGTCTGACGCGGCGACGGCGGGGCTTCGCCGCTGTAGCGCGCCAGCACGTACAGCCCGACGCTGGACAGCAGCAGGAAGGTGCCGAACTGGTCGTAGACCACCGCATACGGCAGCGCCGCCTCGCCGAGCAGCGCGCGCACCATCGGATAACCGATGAAGCTGGAATTGCTCAGCGCCACGCACAGCACCAGCGCCGCGTACTGGTCGCGGCGCAGGCGCAACCGTCGGCGCAGGGCCAGCGCCGCGAGCACACTGGCGCCGGCCAGCAGCCACGGGGTCAGCATCAGCCCGAGCAGGGCGAGGTCCAGCTGCAGGCGCGGCACGTAGATCAGCACCGAGGCCGGCAGGCACAGGTACAGCACCAGGCCGTTGAGCGCCTCGGGCGTGTTGGCCGGCAGCGCGCGCAGCTGCGCGAACAGCTTGCCGAGCAACAACATGGCCAGCATCAGGGCGAACGCGTCGAAAGCCATCGATACAACGGGTCTGGCGGAAACGCAGGCATCATCGCATGCGCTGTGCGGCCGGGCCGCGTCGGTGACGCGCGCGCGGCAAGGCACGTCGGCGTCGCGGCGGACGCTCCACACCCCACGTCACGCTCCCTGCAGGAGCGGCTTCAACCGCGACAGACGCGACGAACCCCCATCGACGGCATCGCAGCGCTACCGGCGCCGCTGACTCAAGGCCACGCGGGCGGCTTGGCCCGCCACGCGGCCTGCACCTCGACCAGGGTGGCGCGTTCGTCGTCGCGCCAGGCCGGCAGCAGTTTGGCGAAATCGGCGCCCGGGCCCCACTGATCCGGCCAGGTGCGCACCGCGGCGGCGTACCACTTCACCGCCTCGTCCTTGCGGTCGAGCCGCCACAACACCAGCGCCAGCGTCGGCGGCAGCCAGTCCGGCGCCGCCGGGCGGCCGTTGACCAGCGCGCTCCATTGCGCCAGCGCGCGCGCCGGGTCGCCGGCACGCAGCAGGTCCCAGCCGTAGTTCCATTCGACCTGGCGGCGCTGCGCGCCGGCGGTCAGCGTGCGCAACGCCGCCTGGTACAGCTCCTCGCCCAGTTCGCGGCGGCCGCCGGCCATGGCGATCGCGGCCAGTTGCGCGCGCGCCTCGGCGGCGTTGGGATCGCGCTGCACGGTGCTGGCCAGGCGATCGACCAGCGCGTCGCCGCTGCCGGCGAGCGCCGTCACCGGACGCGTGGTGGCGCGGTCCTGGTCGAAGTAGAACTCCTTCGGCGCCGGCAAGGCCTGCGCGTGCGCATCGAGCGCGGACGCGCTCATCCAGGCCAGGAGCGCGGCCAATGCGTATTTGTGTGCGTTCACTGCTGACAACCCCTCGGAGGTGGTCCCCTCCCCCAGCCGCATCCTAACCGGGTCGTCCGCCGGGAGCGAGGGGCGGGCGCAAAAAGGCCGCTGATACAATCGGCCGATCGTGTGCGGCACGCCGCGTACGCGCCAGCCTTCCATTTCCGGGCAAGCCATGAACCGCATCGCCGATCCGCGTCCGTCGTCCTCCCCTGCCGCAGCGACCGCCGATGGCGTGGATGGCGGCTACACGCTGGAAGACAAGTACACCCGCACCGATGGCCGCATCTACCTGTCCGGCGTGCAGGCGCTGGTGCGCCTGCCGCTGATGCAGCAGTTGCGCGACCGCGCCGCCGGGCTGAACACCGGCGGTTTCGTCAGCGGCTACCGCGGCAGCCCGCTGGGCGGTTTCGACCTGGAGCTGTGGCGCGCGCGTAAGCACCTGGACGCGGCCAACGTGGTGTTCAAACCCGGGCTCAACGAGGACCTGGGCGCGACCATGGTCTGGGGCACGCAGCAGACCAATCTGTTCCCCGGCGCGCGCGTGGATGGCGTGTACGCCATGTGGTACGGCAAGGGCCCGGGCGTGGACCGCTGCGGCGACGTGTTCAAGCACGGCAACGCCGCCGGCACCGCGCGCCACGGCGGCGTGCTGGCGCTGGCCGCCGACGACCACGCCTGCCGCAGTTCGACCCTGCCGCACGGCTCGGAAGAGGAATTCGTCAGCGCGATGATGCCGGTGCTCAACCCGGCCGGGGTGCAGGACATCCTCGACATGGGCCTGCTCGGCTGGGCGATGAGCCGCTATACCGGACGCTGGATCGGCTTCAAGACCATCGCCGAGACGGTGGAATCCTCGGCCTCGGTGGAGGTGAATCCGTTCGCGCGGCGGATCGTGCTGCCGGAGGATTTCGAACTGCCGCCGGGCGGCCTCAACATCCGCTGGCCGGATCCGCCGCTGGACCAGGAAATGCGCCTGCATCGCTATGCGGTGCGCGCCGCGCAGGCCTTCGCCCGCGCCAACGGCATCGACCGCACGGTGATGGACGCGCCGCAGGCGCGGCTGGGCATCGTCACCACCGGCAAGAGCTACCTGGACGTGCTGCAGGCGCTGGAATACCTGGGCCTGGACGCGGACGCCTGCGCGCGCATCGGCATCCGCGTGTACAAGGTCGGCATGACCTGGCCGCTGGAGCCGCTGGGCATCGCCGCGTTCGCGCAAGGGCTGCAGGACATCGTGGTGGTGGAGGAGAAGAAGGCCTTCATCGAGCGACAGATGAAGGAACAGTTCTACAACTGGCCGGCCAGCGCCGGCCCGCGCCCGAGCATCGTCGGCAAGTACGACGAGGCCGGCGAATGGATCCTGCCGTCCACCGGCGAGCTGACCCCGGCCACCATCGCCGGGGTGATCGGCAAGCGCATCCTGCGCCTGCCGCAGTCGGCCGCACTCGACACCGAGTCGATCCAGCAGCGGCTGCGCTGGATGGAGGCCAAGGAAGCGGAGATGGCGCTGCCGCGCGCCAACTTCCCGCGCGTGCCGCACTACTGCTCCGGCTGCCCGCACAACACCTCCACGGTGGTGCCGGAGGGGTCGCGCGCGCTCGGCGGCATCGGCTGCCACTACATGGTGACGTGGATGGACCGCGCCACCGACACGTTCACCCACATGGGCGGCGAAGGCGTCACCTGGGCCGGGCAGGCACCGTTCACCGACACTCCGCACGTGTTCCAGAACCTTGGCGACGGCACCTATTTCCACAGCGGCTCGCTGGCGATCCGCCAGTCGATCGCCGCCGGCGTCAACATCACCTACAAGATCCTCTACAACGACGCGGTGGCGATGACCGGCGGGCAGCCGGTGGACGGCACCCTCAGCGTGCCCGACATCGCCCGGCAGATGCGCGCCGAAGGCGTGCACACCATCGCCCTGGTCAGCGACGACATCGGCAAGTGGACGCGCCGCCGCGAGCTGTTCCCGAGCGACGTGGAGTTCCACGACCGCAGCGAGCTGGACGACGTGCAGCGGCGCCTGCGCGAGGTCAAGGGCACCAGCGTGCTGATCTATGACCAGACCTGCGCTACCGAGAAGCGGCGCCGGCGCAAGCGCGGCAAGCTGGCCGATCCGCCGAAGCGGGTGATGGTCAACTCGCTGGTGTGCGAAGGCTGCGGCGATTGCGGCGAGAAGAGCTTCTGCGTGTCGGTGCTGCCGAAGGAGACCGAATACGGACGCAAGCGCCAGATCGACCAGTCCAGCTGCAACAAGGACTACTCCTGCGTGTCCGGGTTCTGCCCCAGCTTCGTCACTGTGCACGGCGGGCAGCCGCGCAAGGGCCGCAAGGCCGACGCGGCGACACTGCTGGAGCAGCTGCCGGCGCCGACCTTCCGCAGCGACCTGAACCAGCCCTGGAACATCCTCATCACCGGCGTCGGCGGCACCGGCGTGGTCACCATCGGCGCACTGCTCGGCATGGCCGGGCACCTGGAGGGCAAGGGCGCCAGCGTGCTCGACCAGACCGGCCTGGCGCAGAAGGGCGGTGCCGTCACCACGCATATCCGCCTGGCGCGGCAGCCGGAGGACCTGCACGCGGTGCGCATCGCCGCCGGCGAGGCCGACCTGGTGCTGGGTTGCGACATGGTGGTGGTCAACGACTACTGGGCGCTGTCCAAGGTCCGCGGCGACCGCTCGCAGGTGGTGCTGAACACCTACGAGGCGATGCCCGGCACCTTCACCACGCATCCGGACATGCAGTTCCCCGCCGCCGAGATCGTCGCCGGCGTGCGCCTGGCGCTGGGCGGGCGCGATCCGCTACTGCTGGACGCCACGCAACTGGCCACCGCGCTGCTCGGCGACGCCATCGCCAGCAATCTGTTCATGCTCGGCTACGCCTGGCAGCAAGGGCTGGTGCCGCTGTCGCACGCGGCGCTGATGCGCGCGATCGAACTCAACGGCGCGGCGGTGGCGATGAACCAGCAGGCCTTCGCCTGGGGCCGCCTGGCGGCGCTGGACCTGCCGGCGGTGCAGCGCGCGGCCGGCCTCACCGACCCGGCCGCCGCCGAACGCGAACGCCAGGCGCTGGGCCTGCAGCAATTGCCGCCGGGCGAGTGGGAAGGCCACGAGGCCGGCGCCAGCGCCGCGCCGCGCAATCCGTCCAATCCGCGTCCGGCGCGCGAATTGCCGGCCGGCGCCGAGAGCGGCGAGGCCGGGTACGCGTCGCTGGACGACAGACGCCTGTCGCGCTCGCTGCACGAGCTGGTCGCGCGCCGCCACGCCTTCCTGGTGGATTACCAGGACGCCGCCTACGCCGCGCGCTACACCGCGCTGGTGGAACGCGTGCGCGCCACCGAGCAGCGCGTGGCCCCGGCCTCGACCGCGCTGACCGAAGCGGTGGCGCGGTATGCGTTCAAGCTGATGGCGTACAAGGACGAATACGAAGTGGCGCGGCTGTACACCAGCGGCGATTTCCAGCAGCAGCTGCAACAGCAGTTCGAGGGCGACTATCGCGTGCGCTTCCACCTGGCCCCGCCGCTGCTGGCGAGCAAGGACGCGCAAGGCCGGCTGCGCAAGCGCGAGTACGGTCCCTGGATGTTCACCGCGTTCAAGTGGCTGGCGAAGTTGCGCCGCCTGCGCGGCGGCACCTTCGACGTGTTCGGCTACAGCGCCGAGCGGCGTGGCGAACGGCAGCTGATCGTCGACTACGTCGCCACCGTGGACGAACTGCTGCAGCGGCTGCAGGCGGACAATTTGGCGCTGGCGGTGCAGATCGCCAGCATCCCGGAACATATCCGCGGATACGGCCACGTCAAGGAAGCGCACCTGCACGAAGCCAAGCAGCGCGAAGCCCGGCTGCTGGCGACCTGGCGCAATCCCAAGGCGCTGCATATCGTGCAGACCGCTTGAAGCACGCTCCTGTAGGAGCGGCTTCAGCCGCGACAGAGACGTTCCGCACCTGGGCGCATCGTGGCTATCGTGTATGCGATCTCGCGAATGATCGCAAGATCGCTCGGACGTCTCGATGATCGGTTAATGCCAGAAGGTCGAAGTGCTCCGGCCTTCTGTGTCGTGCAGGCTGCGTGGCCTCCATCTCGCCGGTGTGCGGGGCTGTAGGCATCGCGTTGGCTGATGGTGTCTGTCGCGGCTGAAGCCGCTCCTACAGAAATCGCGCACCTCCGGGGAGGCAAGTGCGCGCTGCCTTCGCCTTTAGACGCGCGGGTCCGGCGGCGTGCCCTGGCGCGGGGTGTCGTAGCGATCCGAATGGAAGGCTTCGCGCACCGCGGCCTTGGCCTGCGCCCAGGTCAGTCGCGAGCGGTCCTTGGCGCGCTCCCAGCCGCTTTCCAGATCCGTCTCCAGGCGATCGTCCCAAGTCCGATCGCGATAGCGGCTGCGCGCCTGCACGCCGTAGCGATACGCCGGCCGGTAGTCGTCGTAGCCGGCATCGGCATCGCGGTAGTCCACGCGGTCGAAGCGCTCGGCGTAGTAGCGGTCGCTGTCCTCGTAGGTGCGATAGGTCGCGTCGGCGCGCTGCCAGGAATCGCGTGCCGCCAGCCGCGCATCCTCCCACTCCAGGCGGGAGTCGCCGCGGCGCGTGCCCCAGTCGCGCGACAGTTCGCGCTCGTTGTCTTCCCAACTGCGGGTCGGATACTGCTCGCGCGCCTGCAGACCCAGGCCGTAGGCGGCCGCGTAGTCGCGCTCGTAGTCGTAGTCGGACTTCGCGTAGTCGCGATTGCGATACTCCTCGCGCCAATATTCGGCTTCGCCGGTGGGGTCGATGCGTTCGGCCACGCCCTTGCCCGCCGCGGCACCGGTCACCACGCCGACCGCCGCGCCGATCAGGGTGCCGAGCGGTCCGAACACGGTGCCCGCCAACGCGCCGGCGGCGACACCGCCCGCGGCGCCGCCGATGCCGACGCCGACCGGATGCGAGCCTGGTGCGCCGGAGATGGGATCGCGATTGAGATCGCGGCTTTCATTGCTGCTCATGGGAACGCTCCGTTGTGAGTGAAGGACCACCGACCCACGGGTCCGTACGCCCACCGTCGCAAGCGCCGGGTTAATCCCACGTGCCACCGAGGTGATAGTTCAATGAGCGATAGGGCGTGAATGCTCACGCGCCAGCGACATCCCCGCGCGCCGGAACCGACAGGCGCAGGCGCGGTGCGTCCGGACAGACATCCCGGAGTGTCGCGGCGGCGGCTTGCGGCACGCGTTGTCCGGAAAGGGATGGATATCGCAGACGCGCGGTGGCGTTCTGGCAGCATCTCCAGGGCAGGGGGCACTTACGAGGACATTTCCATGAACAAGGCTGTTTCGACACTTGCTGCGCTGCTCTTCGCTGTCGGCGCGTCGTTTGCCATCGCGCCGGCCGCGCAGGCGCAAAGCGTCACGCTCGACTGCGGCGGCAGCGATCTTTGCTATGCCGACGTGACGCCGTCCGGCGCTTACCAGTATGCGTGGTCGTTCAACTCCAACGGACTGGGCGCCATCTTCCCGGCCAACTGCACCAATCAGACCTATTGCAGTTTCTACTGCCCGCGTCGCAGCGGCTACATCACCGCCAGCGTGGTGGTCACCGATGCCAACAACCAGTTGGTGGGGTCGGCCACGACCCGCGCGCTGTGTACGGCGCAGCCGCTGTAATCGTGCCTGCGACGGTGCGCCGGCCCGACCGGCGCGCCGTCGCTCAACCGCGCCGCCACACCAGGCAGCGGTTGTTGGCCGGCATCGCCACGTCTTCCTGCAGCAGCAGGCCCTGCGCCTGGGCTAGTGCAGTCACCGCCTCGAAGTCGCGGATGCCGCTCGCGGCGTCGCGTGCCTTCAGCCAAGCGTCGAATTCGCGGTTGCTGTCGCTGCTGAAGCTGCCGCCGTAGTTGAATGGCCCGTACACCGCAAGGCGGCCGTCCGCGCAAGCGGCCAGCAGCCTGCCGACGCCGGCGAAGAACGCCTCGACCGCCGGCCAACCCATGATGTGCAGCGTGTTGGCGGTGAACACCGCATCGTAGCCGGCCGTCGGCCATGGCCCGGTCTGCACGTCCAGCGCCAGCGCCGGTGGCGTGTTCGGCAAGGCCGCGTCGGCCAGCCATTGCGCGATGCCCGGCAGGTGTTCGGCGCGCTCGCTGCATTGCCAGGTCAGCTGCGGCAAGGCCGCGGCGAAGTGCACCGCATGCTGGCCGGTGCCGCTGCCGATCTCCAGGACCCGGCGGCGGTCGGCGAAATGCCGTTGCAGTACCTGCAGGATCGGATCGCGATTGCGGTCGCAGGAGGGCGCGTGGGGTTTGTCGGTCATCCCTGTCGCTCCACCGCGGCCGCCGCAAGGACACGGCCAGGCACCGTGGTGCCCGGCCTGCGCACGGGGAGCGGCAGACGGCTCATGTGCGCGACCTCACGAAGATGCGCTTGCCGCCGCCTTCGTTGCCGCGCTCCTCGATTTCGAACTGCGCCGACAGCCGCCGCAGCAGGTCGCTGAGCTTCTTGTGCCCGTACAGCCGCGGATCGAAATCCGGGCGCACCTTGTTGAGATAGCTGCCGACGCTGCCGAGCCCGGCCCAGCCCTGGTCGTCGGATGCCTCCTCGATCGCCTGGCGCAGCAGCTTCAATGGCGCCGACAGCGGCGCGCCCTTGGTCTCGGCCGGCGCGCTCGCCGTTGTCGTCACCGGCTCGGGCTTGGCCGCCTGCGCGGCGCGCGGCGTCTTGCGCGCCTTCGCCGTCGGCTTGGCGGCCGCGGACGGCCTGGCCGGCTCGGCGCCCGTCGCTTCGCTGCGCAGCACTTCGGTGTAGATGAACTTGTCGCAGGCCTGCACGAACGCGTCCGGGGTCTTACGCTCGCCGAAGCCGTACACGGTCGGCCCTTCCTCGCGCAGGCGCTGCGCCAGGCGGGTGAAGTCGCTGTCGCTGGAAACCAGGCAGAAGCCATCGAAACGGCCGGTGTACAGCAGGTCCATCGCGTCGATGATCAGCGAGCTGTCGGTGGCGTTCTTGCCGCTGGTGTAGGCGAACTGTTGCACCGGGCTGATCGAGTGCTTGAGCAGCGCCTGCTTCCACTGGGTCATGCGGGTGCTGGTGAAGTCGCCGTAGATGCGCTTGACGCTGGCCACGCCGTACTTGGCCACTTCGGCGAGCAGACCCTCGATCACCGATGGCTGCGCATTGTCGGCATCGATCAGCACCGCCAGGCGCGGCTGGTCGTCGTCGGTCTCGGATCTGGAACGGGTTTTCATGATGGGGACCTGGAAGGAGACGGAAGCGGCGGCGGCAGGCGCAATGCCGGGTTGGGCGCCACGTGCACCGGCCCACTGTGCCACTGCGCGGCAATGGCGGCCAGTCTGGCGGGCATGGCCGCATTGCGATCCGTGACGGTGCGGCTGCAAGGCGCTAGTGACATTCGCAGCGGAGCGAATGCCAACCGAAAAGGCGTTTGCCTTGCTGGCTGCGCCGTGGGAGGGGCTTCAACCCCGACTGCATCGGTCGCAAGGCGCCATCCGTGCTTCGTTCGCCGCGACCGAAGTCGCTCCCACAGGCGCCACTGCGTTCACGGCGCTGCGGCAGGCAGCGCCGGCAGGTCCAGATGCTTGCGGAAGAAGCGCGCGATCACCCGCAAGGCCTGCTGGCTTTCCGGCAACGCTTCGTTGAGATGGAACGCGTGGCCCATGCCGTCCCAGACGTGCAGGTCCGCCTCGCGGCCCAGATCGACCAAGCGCGCATGGGTGTAGGAGGCGTTGCTCAATTCGGACGCGCGCGTGCCGGTGATGAACAGCAGCGGCGGGAACTGCGCCAGCACCGCATCGGAGAACACCGGCGACACCAACGGATCGTGGAAATCCACGTCCGGGCCGTAGTACAGATCCTCCATGATCGGCAAGGCGTCCTGCGCATCCGGCAGCGGCGCATCGTTCACCGCCGCCACCACGTAGCGTGAGTCGCCACGGTAGCGCGCATCGCCGCCGGCGCAGAACATCCCCGCCGCGGCCGGCATCGGCAGTTGCTCCTTCGCGAACCAGGCCAGCGACTCGCCGGTCAGCACGCCGCCGGCCGAGCAGCCGAACAGGCCGATCTGCTGCGGCGCGAAGCGCTCGAGCGCCTTGCGATAGACCTTGGCCACATCCTCGCTGGCGGCGGGGAAGCGGTGTTCCGGCCCCATCCGGTAATCGACGCTGACCACGGTGACCCCGGTCATCGCCGCCACCGGAATGGCCTCCATCATGCCGAACGAGGCGGCGCTGCCCATCACGAACGAACCGCCATGCAGTTCGATCAGCAATCGCTGCCGCTGCGCCGGCGATGCGGCACGCGGCTGCACCAGCGTCACCGGCACGCCGTTCCAGGTGGCGGTGCTGATGGTGACCCCATAGCGCGCGCGCAGCGGCTCCACCACCGTTTTGGCCCAGGCCTCGGTCTCGGCGCGCAGACGCGGCAGTTCCCGCGCCAAGGTGGCGTTGTCCATCTTCGCCAGCGGATCGCCGCGGGCCATGTCGCGCCGCGCCGCCGCCCGCGCTTGCTCGCTCAGGAACGGCGACAGCGGCAGGTCGAAGGCCGGCATGTGGCGCACGCCGTCGTGCGCCGGGGCATCGGCCGCGTGCGCGGCCGGCGCGACGAGGCCCGCGATCAGCGCCAGCAGCAATGGTCCGGTGTTCGGCTTCCTTGCGGTCACGCCCAGCTCCTTCGGCACAAGTCGAACGCCGAAGGATACCGGCACCGGCCGCGCGCGACTTTGCGCGATCCCGCCGCTTGCCCGGCGCCTGCCATCCCGCCGCGTGCCCGCGCAACGCCCGGGTGCGCGCGACGTCGTCCAACAAACGGAGGTGGCGCCGTTGCCGATCGAGACGCAGACCGGTTCGCGCGCCTGTCGGCGAACAGGTGGCCCGCGCACGGCGCGCTTTCGCTGATGCGCGAGCATCGCTGCCGCCTACCGGCGCCACGCGGAGGCGCAGGAACGGTTGACCGCATCGCGCCAAGCGCGTGCGTTTGCTACGGTTGCAGGCGCCGTCAGGGGGAAGGTCATCCGCATGTTCAAAGCAGTCGCAGCGCTGGCCTTGCTGGCGTGCACCGGCCTGGTCTCGGCGCAAGCGCCGGGCCAGCGCAGCTACGCCAATCCGATCGACCTGGATTACCGCTACAACTTCGAACAGCTCAACGAAGGCATTTCCTACCGCACCGGCGCCGACCCGGTGTTCGTGCGCTTCGGCGACGCGTACTACCTGTTCCAGACCCTGGCCGATGGCTATTGGCGCTCCAGCAACCTGCTCGACTGGCGGTTCGTGACGCCCAGCCGCTGGCCGTTCGAGAGCGTCGTCGCGCCGGCGGTGGTCGTCGACGGCGATCGCCTGGTGATCATGCAATCGGCGTTCGAACCGCGTCCACTGCTGCAGACCCGCGATCCGGCCAGCGGCACGCTCGACTTCCTGACCCGGCTGCTGCCCAAGCTGCCGCACGCCCAACCGATCGGCACCGAGATGAAGGGCCGGCCGCTCAGCGACGTGCCGCCCGGCCCCTGGGATCCGGACCTGTTCATCGACGACGACGGCCAGTGGTACCTGTACTGGGGCTCGTCCGACCGCTACCCGCTGTACGGCATCGCGATGGACCGCAGCGCGCAGGGATTCGCCTTCCGCGGCGCGCCGACGCCGCTGCTCGCGCTGGACCCGGCGCAGCATGGCTGGGAGCGCTTCGGCCCCGATCACCGCGGCGCGCGCTTCCCCGACGGCAGCCTGATCGGCAGCTACCTGGAAGGCGCGTGGATGACCAAGACCGGCGGCCGTTACTACCTGCAGTACGGCGCGCCCGGCAGCGAGTACAACGCCTATGCCAACGGCGTGTACGTCGGCGAACACCCACTGGGCCCGTTCGTCTACGCGCCCTACAATCCGGTGGCGTACAAGCCTGGCGGCTTCATGCAGGGCGCCGGCCACGGCTCCACCTTCCAGGACGCGCACGGCAATTGGTGGAACAGCGGCACCGCCTGGATCGGCGCCAACTGGACCTTCGAACGGCGCATCGTGCTGTTCCCGGCCGCGTTCGCCGCCGATGGGCAGATGCGCGTGTCGACCCGCTTCGGCGATTTCCCGCACTGGATGCCGGACGGCCCGGTCGCCGACCCGGAGGCGCTGTTCACCGGCTGGATGCTGCTGTCCTACCGCAAGCCGGCCAGCGCCTCGTCCACCCTGGAGGATTTCGACGCCGCCCGCGCCACCGACGAGGATCCACGCAGCTACTGGGTCGCCGCGCGCAACGCGCCCGGCGAGACCCTCACCGTCGACCTGGGCGGCGAACGCAGCGTGCGCGCGGTGCAGGTCAACTTCGCCGACTACCGCGCCGGCCGCTACGGCGACGCGCCGGACATCTACACCGTCTTCCGGTTGCAGCACTCGCGCGATGGCCGCCACTGGCTGCCGCTGGCCGAGGTCGGCGACGGCGCCGACCACCGCGACCGGCCCAACGCCTACCTGCCGCTGCCAGCGCCCGTGCGCACCCGCTACATCCGCTATGTGCATGGCCATGTCGGCGCCGCCCATCTGGCGATCAGCGATCTGCGCGTGTTCGGCAATGCCGACGGCGCTCCGCCACCGGCGCCCACGCAGGTCGTCGCACAGCGCGACAGCGACCGCCGCAACGCCCACGTGCGCTGGCGGGCGGTACCCGGCGCGGTCGGCTACAACGTGCGCTGGGGCCTGCGCGCCGACCGCCTGACGCTCACCTACCAGGTGTTCGCCGACCGTGGCACCGATCTGGAGATCCGCGCGCTCAACCGCGACCAACGCTACGTGTTCGCGGTGGAGGCCTTCGACGAACGCGGTGTCTCGCCGCTGAGCGCGACCGTCGCCGTGCCTTGAAGCGGTCGCCGCCCTGGCGCACTGGAAGGCTGCGCGCGCCGCCAGATGCGCGCCGAACGCGGCCGCGGAGCTTGTCCGCGTAGCGAAAACGCTGCTAGGGTTTCCAAAGCGTCGCACCGGACGCGGACATGCGTGGCATGGAACAGAAGGATCAGGTTCGCAAGCAAATCATCCGTGCGCGCCGACTCGCTGCGCGGTGGCTCATCGCGGTGTCCGCTGTCGCGCAGGGTGCTGCCGTCGTGGCGGCACCCGCTCCACCTCTGCCATCGGGCGCGGATTTGCTGGCTTTCCGGAGCGATGCGTTGCGCCCCGCGTATTCGCAGTGCATCTCCAAGGCAGTACAGCCCGACGCGCGGGAACGCTGCGTGGACGAGGAGTTCGCCTACCAAGACGGCGCATTGAACCAGGTGTATCGCGCCCGCATGGCGGCCCTGCCCTCCGCAAAGGAGCGTGCGGCCTTGCAAGGCGCGCAGCGCCAATGGATCGCGCAGATCTACCACGACCGGTGCAAGCTGCCAGATCAGGCAAGCCCGGCGGTGCGCCTGGATGCGAAGCAATGCAGATTGGCCACGACGATCAGCCGCCTGAGCCAACTGAACGATCCGCGGTTCGTCGCGTCGATCAGTGCCGCCAAACCGATGACGCCGTCGCCCGATGCGCCCTCGGAGGCGAAGGTGTTCACCGCCGCTGGGCTACCGAATGCGGCGGGGCGGGTCGTGTTCCCACTGGGAGATCTAAGCCTGCGGGTCGAAGACGCGCAGTGCCGCGACACCGGTGGGCTGCTGTTGCGCTGCGCGCCTGCGACGGTCGTGGTGCAGCGCCCGGCAGACGCGCAGTCCATCCCCATCCCGGCGCTGGTCTTTTTGAACAGGACCGCGGATCAGCAGGACTACGTCGCCGCCTACCGCGGCCCCATCGCCCGACAGGGCGAAGCGAATGAGGGCTTACGCTATACCGCGATCGTGTCGGACATCAATGGCGACGGCCACGACGATCTGCTGTTGTGGACCGACTTTTCCGGCCCCCTGGGCGCACCCGCCTATACCTATTATCTGTTCGACCCAAAGACCAGGCGATTCGTGGAAAGCGAAACGCTGGCGCGGGCGACACGTGGCCTCACGCTGTCCGGCATCAGCGGCACGATCCTGCAACTGTGGTCGAAGGAAGGAGATTGCAAGCGCACCCTGGTGGCGCTTGCGCTGCATGGAACGACGCTGACGCGACGTTCCAGCAAACGCGTCGATTTTTGCAGGTAGCCAGGCGGCTGCGGCGCGCTCCCAGCATGGCGCAGACAAACAAGGGCACCGATGCGCGACGGATGCGCAAGCGGGTGCGACGCGGCGTCCCCGGCGCGCTTACGGCGCCGGCAACGCCTCGTAGGCCTGGCGTACCGCCGCCTCGCCGTAGCGCCGCTCCAGCCGGCGGATGATGAAGTGGCCACGCGCCATCGCCTGGAAGTGCGCGATGAACAGCGCATTGAGCGCCGCGCCGCTGGCCGCGCCGACCAGGGGCACCGCCTGCGCGGCCAGCTTCTCGCTGACCGTCACCGAGAACTTGGCGGTGATGCGCGCGACCATCGACACCAGCGCCGGTGCGCCCTTGCTGCCCAGCCCGTGCGCGGCGATGTACTGCGCCGCCGCGCTGAGCTGCTGCGCCATCGCCGCGCGCACCGCGAAGTAGCCCGACTCGCTGCCGTCGTCGCGATCGCTGCGACCGCCGTGCGCAAGCACTTCCAGGCAGGCCAGCGCGGTGGCCGGATCCTCCAGCCGCTCGCCTTCGGCACGGGCGATGTCGGCGATCGAACGCAGCATCAAGGTGGTGGTCAGCGGCAGTTCCACCGCCAACCCGGGCAGGCCGAAGAAGCCGCCGGCCGCGCCTGTGGCGGTCACCGCCAGTCCATGCAGCCGTGGCCGGGCCTTGCCCGGCGCGCCCTTGCGCAGCGTCAGCAGCGCCGAGCGCAAGGCCACGTTCAAGGCATGGCGGCTGATCGCATCGATCCGCGAGGACACGAAGCGCGGCAGGCGCTTGCTCAACAGGTGCTCGATCGGCGCGCCGACCAAGTTGGCCACTTTCGCGGCGAGCCCGGGGTGCTCGAGCAGGCCATGCGCCAGCGCCAGGTCGCGCTGGTCGGCGGTATCCATCGACGGCACGGGAAACTGATCGGTCATTGCGGCTCCTGGGGCATCGCAGCAGGCGCGGCGCTCGGTGACGCGCGCCCGCGCGGTGGATGGGAACCGCTAGCCTAAACGCGGCCCGTGGCGGCCAGGTTAAGCGCCGGCTCGGGCCAGCGCATCGAGCACGGGTTGCAGGTCCTCGCGCTGATGCGGCCGCACCACCCGCGCAAGCTCCTCGCCGTCGCGCAGCAGCACCACGGTGGGCCACAGCTTGACCGCGAAGGCGCGTCCCAGCGGCCGCCCCTTGCCGTCTTCGATCTTCTGGTAGGGAACCCGATCGAACGGCCCCAGCAGCTTCTGCAGCAACGGCTGCGCCGCCTGGCAATGGCCGCACCAGCCGGTGCCGAACTCCAGCAACTGCAATCCCGGCTGCGCGCGTACTTGCGCGGCCTGCGGCGCGTCGGCTTGGTAGTCGCGAGGGAAGGTCATCGTGGCGCTCCCGGCGAGGTGCGCTGGATGCCGCGTGGCAGGCCGATCGGACGCGTAGACGCGCCGTGCCGCGGCCGTGGCCGCGTGTGCGGCAAAGGACGGGCGCTACGCGGACCAAGTGCGCCCGCGCCACCTTCGGCCCGGACGCACAGGCGCGCCCGCCGTCCAGCTGCCGTCGCCGCGTTCTCAAGCAGCTGCCATGCCATCGCCCATTCCTCCAGGTCCAGCCGAGGGGTCACGCTTTGTGCGAGCCTAGGCGAGTCCATGTCAGTGCGGCGCCAAGGCCGGGGAATCGGCGCGCCGTCGCTGCAAGATCGATCCCGGCGCTAGCGCAGGAACAACACGTTCAGGTCCTGCCTGGGCACGAAATCCTGCTGCTGGAACTCGAAGGTCAGCGGGTCGACGCGTTTCAGGTCGCCGTCGAAACACAGGCTGAGCAGATCGGTCGGCGCGCGCTTCTTCAGGGTCAGGCGGAAGTCCTGGATCGGCCCCTTCCAGTTGTTGCCGGTCAGCAGGATGTAGCGCAGGTTGCTCCACTCCAGCCCATTGGCGCCCTCGCGGCGGCGCGCGCTCTGCTGCGCGCCGGCATCCAGGCAGGTGTCCTTGGCGTAGTCGCGGATCAGGTCGGCGGCCGGCCGCGGGACGCCGCTGGCCAGGCTCGGCGCATAGCTGTGGCGGATCGACACCGACTTGCCCGCGGGGAACACCTGCTGCCAGGTGAAGTACTCGCTGAGCGTGAACAGCGGCTGCCCGTCCGCATCGAACCAGTGCCTGGGCAGCGCCTTGCGGCCCTTCGGCACGTCGCCGGACTCCACGAACGCGGCCAGGTCGTCTTCGCTCCAGCCACTGGCCGCCCACTCGCGCGACACGTCGGCCGCACCCAGGCGCGCCACCAGCGTGCGTTCGGTGCGCACCGGCTTGCCGTCCACCCACAGCTTGAAGTCGGTCAGCGCGCTGTGGTCGGCCATCCCGAAGTACATCGGCGGCATCGGGAACGCGATCGGCACCCGCAGGTCGCGCGTGCTGGTGTTGGTGAACACGTAGTCCACCCGCACCAGATCCTCGCTGACGAACAAGTCCTCCTTGCTCATGCGGATGTCCGGCTGCTGCAGCAACTGGATGCTGCCATTGGCGTCGCCGAAGCTGCTGTCGTTGGCGTGGGCGGAGGCCGCGCACAGCGGCGCGAGGGCGAACAGGGTGCGGACCAGCAGGCGGCTTGGCGTCATGGGCGAGGCAAATGGGAAGAGGGCGGGCCTATCGGCTTGGTCGCTGCCGAGCGCGCCAGTTTAGGCGTTCGCGCACGGCCGCGCCGAATGCGCCAGGGCCGATCCGCTCGCGCCTGATCGGCTGGACCCGCCTGATCGATCAGGCCGGCATCGGCCAGCCACACGGCACCAGCCTGATAGCGGCCCACGTAGCCCTGGCCATTGGCGATCGCCGAATCGCCGCCATTGCGTTCCGTGTGGACGATCGATGCCACCAATCGCCCGGCATGCTGTCGTCGAGTCCGGCGACGTTGCCTTGCGTCCACGCGTGTGCCGTCGCGATCGAATTTTCGCTGCGCATACTGTCCATCTCGATGCGCCTTGCAGAGGACTGGTTTCAAGGCCCCCATTGGATGAATCCTGCCATCCGGGATCAACTGGCGCAGTGCGATCGCGTCAGCGGTCGCACTGCGCCAGCCTGACATCGGCGCCGCCGCGCCTGAATTCGAAGTCCGTATAGCCGGGCCCGTTCTTGCCGCCGTCCTCCGTCGAAGCGGTGACCGCCAGCGGCCGCTCGGCGCCCTCCAGCGCCACCCAATACTCCATTACCTCAGGCGATGGCGCGCTGTCGTCGCAGACGCCATCGCGGCGCACCACGCGGTCGCCGGCGCGCAATTGCGCGCGCAGCACCTGGGCGTAGTCCGTGCTCGGATAGAACTTGCGCACGACCACCAGCAACGCGGTCGCCGCATCGCCGGCGATCGTCACGCTGGCCTCGCCGGCGTTGCCCATGCGCGTTCCGGCATCCGCGCCCACCTTGCCGTCCGGCAGCGGCGCTTCGCCGAAGCCGGCCAGCGTGGTCTTGCCGCGGACAGCCACCGGGTAGACCCCTACCCCGTCTGCCGGCACCAGCTCGCCCAGACCGGGAATCGCCTTCACCTGCGTCCAGGAAGGCGGTTGCGCAGCGGCAAGGATCGTCAGCGCCGCGCGTAGCGAGGATGCCGGGGCAGGCGCGGCGGCATCTGGCGCAGGCGCCGCCGGCGCACTGGTCGGCATTGCTGGCGTCGGGTCGACGCTGGCGGCGGCAGGCGCGGCCGCCGGGGCGCCTTGTTCGGGCTGGCAAGCGGCCAGCAGCGCGGTGGCCAGCGCGAGTGGCAAGAGTTTGGACGTCATGGCACTCCAGGGATGCGTCGGTGAGCGTGCGCGAGCCGTTCCGTGGTGCTGAGCGGAGCGAGCGTCGCGAGACGAAGAAGCGCCCGAAGTATAGCCGCGACATAATAAGGCGCTGCAAATGCCCACTCTTCGTCGGAAATGTCGGTCGGATACGGACGTTTGCGCTTCATCCAACTGCAATCATTGGTGTGGACCCACGTCGCACAACTAGGCGGCGTCGCCACAGGACTGCTATATGTCATGGCACTGTATGCAGCCGCCGCATTATCAGCATCCAGCTGCGTACGCCGGCACTAGCTACTTATGCCGCTATAGCGCAGGTCGCCAAACGCAAATGTACGGTATTGCTTTAGGTATATCCCCTAAAGACATTGACACCACCGGCGCATGTTAGCGTCGAGTAGCGGCGCCATTTGGCAGCGAGGTCGACGCGATGGAAAGACAACGCCGATCATCGCAAGGAACGCTATCCTAATTCAGCCATCGGCACGGGAGCCGAGCCGAACTCGCCATGGGAATGATCGTGACAGGAAAGAAAGTTTTAACTTGTTCGCTGGTGTGGGCGCTGTTGGTCGCGTTTTCCATCGCCGCCGCATCCGCCGAGGAGCGCGCGGGCAGCGCCATGCCCAAGGGCCTGTCCCCGGCCTATGTCGCCTGCCAGAAGCGGGCGCAGGGCGCGATCGAGCAGGCCGCCTGCCTCTCGGCGGAAGAGGCGGTGCAGGACACGCGCCTGAACCGGATCTACAAGCAACTGCTGGGCAAACTCGATGCCGACGGCAAGAGCAAGCTGGTGGAGGCGCAGCGCGCGTGGCTGCAGTCCAGGGCCAAGGACGACGCCTTGGACGCCACGCTGTACGGCGACACGCAGGCGGAAAACCTCGGCAGCACCGAGGCGGCGCTGTTCCGGCTGTGCGCACGCGCCGACCAGCTCGAGCACTACCTGCGCCTGCTCGACTAGGCCTGCGGGTACCTCGACCGACGCCCGACGCCGCGCGGCGCACGGTCTCCAGCGCGCGCTGCGCCCGTCCGAACGCATGCCTGCTCGCCCGCATCGCATCGCGGTGGCGACTCGCACGCCCGTTCGCGCCGCCGTATCCTTAGCAAAACATTAACCGCTTGCTTGTAAAGCTGCGCCCGTAGACGGAAACGCGACAAGGGGAAGGACGCATGGGAACCAGGGACAACAAGCGCCGTTGGCTGCTGTGGGTGGTGCTGCTGGCCACGGCGGCCGCCGCACATGCCGGCGCGCAGGAGCAAGACACGCCGGAGCAGGAGCAGAAGCAGGCTGCGTCGCAGGTCCAGCAACAACAGTTGCAACTGCAGCAACAGCAACTGCTGCAGCAACAGCGGCAAACGCAGCTGCTGCAGCAGCAATTGCAACAGTTGCAGCAACAACAGCAGGAGCAGCAGGCGCGGAATGCCGCCTCCGCCAAGGGCCTGTCCGCGGCCTATCAGGAGTGCCTCAAGCAGGCGAGCGGCATGTACGACAAGGAGCGTTGCATCGAGCGTGAGCGCAGGGTACAGGACGAGCGCCTGGCCAGGACCTACGACAGGGTGCGCACCAGGCTCAGCGGCAGCAACCGGTCCAAGCTGATGGACGCGCAGTACGCCTGGGAGCAGTCCCAGGCGCAGACCGACGACCTGAACAAGGCCCTCAAGGGCCGGGGCCAGGCGGCGTCCTTGCAAAACGCCGAAGCGGCGTTGGAGCGGGTCAGCGCGCGCGCCACCGAACTGGAGCAGTACGCGCGCTGAGCGCCCTGGTCGCCGGCCACGCCGATGGCCGGAACGCGTTCGGCGCGATCGACGCCGCGCCACGCGTCAAGACTCCATGCAGTGACGGCGACGGTTGACGCCAAGGCCGCTCCTTAGCAAGCAAGCAGCCATGGCCCCGGCACTAATGGCGCCCATGCGCCGCTGGAAGCCGCAGGCGCTCAGTGCCCCGCGTCGCAGCCCACGTCCTGTTGCGTGCACAGTTCCGCGGCGCGCCGCAGTTGCGCCTCGCTCAACGGCGGCGGCCGGGCGACGGCGGCCTGGACCTGATCAGGCGCGCCGGTGAGGGTATGCATGCCCTTGGCGACCTTGCCGGCAACGTAGTAGATGCCCATCGCGAGGTAGCCGCCGCCCTGGCTGACCTGCTCTGGCGACGGGGGCGGCCGCCAATCCTTGTCGAAGCGGTTGGGCTGGGCGCTGACCGGATTCTTGAAACGGTACAGGTCCAGCGGCTCGCCCTCATCCGGCGGCAGCGCGCGCACTTCCTCCAGGGTCTGGATGTCCTGCTGCTGCGGCGGCGGGGCACCTGCGGCTGGCGCGGGATCGACCTGCTGCGCGCGCGCCTGTGCGACCGCGGCGAGCAGCGTGGCGGCGACAAGGAGACTGACGGCCTTGCACATCGAACTCTGTCCTTTCCCATGCCGGGCGGCATGGACCCTGCCGAGGTTACGGCCGGCGGCTGAACGTCGCCATCGCGGCGAGGCGACGCCGCGCGCTCATGCCGTCTGCAGGGGCTGCAGGCACAACCAGATGGCGCACCAGTGCGACAACGCGCCGCCGAGCACATGGGCGTGCCAGATGGCGCGGTTGTAGACCATCGACTTGCGCACGTAGAACGCCACGCCGACGGTGTAGATGAGGCCGCCGGCGGCGATGAACCACAGCACGGCGCCATCCAGGTTGGCCATCAGCGGCTTGACCGCGACGATGCCGGCCCAGCCCAGCAGCAGATAGATCGCGACCCAGAAGCCCTTGCTGATGCCCGGCAGGAACAGCTTGGCGAACACGCCGAACAGGGCCACGCCCCACACCGCCAGGGTCATCGACCACAGCCAGGCGCCGGACAGCGCCAGCACGAACAGCGGCGTGTAGGTGCCGGCGATCATCACGAAGATGCCGGCGTGGTCGAGCTTGCGCAGCAGCGGCTGGCGTTGCGGCGTGGCGAAGTTGTAGGCCGCCGAGCCGGCGAACATCGCCAGCATGCCCAGCGCGTAGACGCAGGTGGCCGCGATCAGCGCCTGATTGGCATGGGCACGCTGGACCAGCAACGCACCGCCGATGACGGACAGCAGCAGGCCGGCGGCATGCACGAACAGATCGGCGCGACGGGCGCCGGCGGTTTTGTAGTGAGCGGCGGGGGCGGGAGCGGACAAGGTGGGGGTCGGCGCGTCGGGGAACGTCGCCGCTGCGAGGGGGGAGCACAGGATACGCGTTGGCCGTGGCGATCAGGTCGGCCTTCCCTGCCGGCGACGGCCGTCGCCGTTTGGCACGATGGCGACGGCGGCGCGCCAGGCGGCGGCTACGCCGCGATGCGCGCGATCCTGCCTGCCTGCGCACCCAATGCGCGCCGCGCCTGTTCCAGATCGTAGTCGGCCTGCAGGCCCAGCCAGAAGCGCTCGCTGGTGCCGAGCGCGGCCGCCAGCCGGATCGCGCTGTCGGCGCTGACGCTGCGCTTGCCCAGCACGATCTCGTTGACGCGGCGTGGCGGCACGCCCGCGGCACGCGCCAGGGCGTTCTGGCTGATGCCCAGCGGGATCAGGAATTCCTCCAGCAGGACTTCGCCGGAGTGGATGTTGGGCAGGGTCTTCATGGCGGCTCGATGGGTCGGTGGTGGTCGACGATGTCCACGTCCAGCGCATCGCCGTCCCTCCAGTGGAAGCACACGCGCCATTGATCGTTGATCCGGATGCTGTATTGACCTTTGCGGCTTCCCTTCAGCGCCTCCAGGCGATTGGCGGGCGGAATACGCAAGTCGTCCAGCGTGGTGGTGCTATTGAGCATGCGCAGCTTGCGCCGAGCCACGACCTGGATGTCGGCCGGCAATCGCCTGGAAGACGTGCCCTGCCAGATCTTTTCGGCTTCCTTGTCGACGAAGTTCCGGATCACGCAGCCGCGATAACGTCATCCGTTACATGACGCAACCCGTCATAGGTAGCGCAGACAAGTTCCACCGCGCTTGCTGAATCCGCTCAGCCAGTTCCCCTCGCCCGGTCCGCCGCTGTCTCATACCCTGAGACGCCGTTCCGCTTCCCTGTCCCGCTTTGAGAGCCGCACCGATGCCCGCCCACGCCCTAGCCCGCCGCACCGAGGACGCCGAGCGCGCCCTGTCCACCACCGGCGGCGCGCCTTCGCGCGACGGCGCGCTGCTGACCGAGCGGCTGGAGCGGCGCTACCACGACCGCATCACCGGCAGCTTCATGATCCCCGGCCGCGCAGGCCGCTATGCGCCGATCCCCGACGACGTGCCGGCGCCGCTGGTCGCGGCGCTGAAGGCACGCGGCATCGACCAGTTGTACAGCCACCAGGCCGAGGCCTGGGACGCGGCGCAGCGCGGCGAGCACGTGGCCATCGTCACCCCCACCGCCTCGGGCAAGTCGCTGTGCTACACGCTGCCGGTGGTGGCCGCGGCGATGACCGCGCAGGCCAAGGCGCTGTACCTGTTCCCGACCAAGGCGCTGGCGCAGGACCAGGTGGCCGAGCTGCTGGAACTCAATCGCGCCGGCGAGCTCGGGGTGAAGGCCTTCACCTTCGACGGCGACACCCCCGGCGATGCGCGCCAGGCGATCCGCCTGCACGGCGACATCGTGGTCTCCAACCCCGACATGCTGCACCAGGCGATCCTGCCGCACCACACCAAATGGGCGCAGTTCTTCGAGAACCTGCGCTACGTGGTGATCGACGAGATCCACACCTACCGCGGCGTATTCGGCAGCCATGTCGCCAACGTGTTGCGCCGGCTCAAGCGCATCTGCGCGTTCTACGGGGTCACCCCGCAGTTCATCCTGTGCTCGGCCACCATCGGCAACCCGCGCGCGCACGCCGAGGCGCTGATCGAGCAGCGCGTGCATGCGATCACCGAGTCCGGCGCGCCGTCCGGCGACAAGCACGTGCTGCTGTGGAACCCGCCGGTGGTCAACGCCGACCTGGGCCTGCGCGCCTCGGCGCGCTCGCAGAGCAACCGCATCGCGCGTATCGCGATCAAGTCCGGGCTGAAGACGCTGGTGTTCGCGCAGACCCGGCTGATGGTGGAAGTGCTGACCAAGTACCTGAAGGACATCTTCGACCACGACCCGCGCAAGCCGCCGCGCATCCGCGCCTACCGCGGCGGTTACCTGCCCACCGAGCGCCGCGAGGCCGAGCGGGCGATGCGTGCCGGCAGCATCGACGGCATCGTCTCCACCTCGGCGCTGGAGCTGGGGGTGGACATCGGCGCGCTGGACGTGGTGGTGCTCAACGGCTACCCGGGCAGCGTCGCCGCCACCTGGCAGCGCTTCGGCCGCGCCGGGCGCCGCCAGCAGCCGGCGCTGGGCGTGCTGGTCGCCAGCTCGCAGCCGTTGGACCAATACGTGGTGCGGCATCCGGACTTCTTCGCCGACGCCTCGCCCGAACACGCGCGCATCGCCCCGGACCAGCCGCTGATCCTGTTCGACCACATCCGCTGCGCCGCCTTCGAACTGACCTTCGTCGCCGGCGAGGCGTTCGGGCCGGTGGATCCGGCGGTGTTCCTGGAGGCGCTGGCCGAGAGCGAGGTGGTGCACCAGGAGGGCGACCGCTGGGAGTGGATCGCCGACAGCTATCCGGCCAATGCGGTGAGCCTGCGCTCGGTGGCCGACGGCAATTTCGTGGTGGTGGACAAGACCGACGGCAAGCAGCAGATCATCGCCGAGGTGGACTATTCCGCCGCCGCGCTGACCCTGTACGAAGGCGCCATCCACATGGTGCAGAGCACCCCGTACCAGGTGGAAAAGCTCGACTGGGAAGGCCGCAAGGCCTACGTCACCCGCACCCATGTGGACTACTACACCGACAGCATCGACTTCACCAAGCTCAAGGTGCTGGACCGCTTCGACGGCGGCGCGGCCGGGCGCGGCGACAGCCATCACGGCGAGGTGCACGTGGTGCGGCGCGTGGCCGGCTACAAGAAGATCCGCTACTACACCCATGAGAACATCGGCTACGGCCCGGTCAACCTGCCCGACCAGGAACTGCACACCACCGCGGTGTGGTGGCAGCTGCCGCAGGCGACGCTGCTGAAGGCCTTCGGCAGCAAGCAGGATGCGCTCGACGGCTTCCTCGGCGCCGCCTACGCGCTGCACGTGGTGGCGACGGTGGCGGTGATGGCCGATGCGCGCGACCTGCAGCAGGCGGTGGGCGACGGCGACGGCGCCTGGTTCGCGGTGGCCGACGCCAAGGGCCGCGGCCAGCTGCGCGGCGGCGACAACGGCGACCCGGCCAGCATCGAACTGCAGCAGTTCGTGCCCACCGTGTACCTGTACGACAACTTCCCCGGCGGCGTCGGCCTGAGCGAACCGCTGTGGCGCCGCCAGGCCGAGCTGGTGCAGCGCGCGCGCGAACTGGTGCAGGGTTGCGATTGCGTGGCCGGCTGCCCGGCCTGCGTCGGTCCGGTGCTGGCCGCGCAGGAAGACAGCGCGACCACGCCGAAGGCGCTGGCGTTGCAGGTGCTGCGCCTGTTGCTGGAAGACGACGCGGCGCTGGACGAGGAGGCCACCGCGATCGGCAGCGAACTGGATGCGCTGCCGGAGTGGAGCGCATGAGCCGCAGCCATGAAGGTTCGCGCGAGCCGCGCACGCTTCTGCAGCGCGCGCTGCTGCACGACATATCGACCGTGCTCGGCGCGGATTCCGATGCGCTGCTGGAGCGGCATGCATGAACGCCGACTGCAAGCGAAGGCGTGCGTCGAGCTTGGCGCTGCAAGGCACGGCGCACGGCCATGCGCTCCACGCCGTTGCCGACGCGCGGCCGGGGCGTAGCGCATGAGCATCAGCCTCGAGCGCCTGCGCGCGCTGCGCAAGCAGGCCGGCGATCCGAGCGTGCAGACGTCGCGTGCGCCCGCAGCGGGCGTACGGCCGGCGGACACTGCGCTCGCCACGGGCCCCGCCGCAACGGTGAACCCGCCTGCCCCAGCAGCGGCGCCCGCAGGCCAGGCCAGGTTGCTGCGCAAGCCGCCGCGCGACACCGATGCGGCGCCTCTGCCGCCTGCACCGCGCACGCCATCGCCCGCGCACCGCGGCGATACCGCCGTCGCCGTGGCGCCGCCGATCGCGATCGAACCGTTCGACCGGCGCAGCACCGACGTGGCCTCGCTGCGGCGCCTGCTCGGCATGCGCGAGCGCGCGGTGGCGCCGGCCGCGGCGCCGCGCAAGCCGCAGGCGGCCGACCGCCACCTGCCCGGCACGGAGATCGCGCCCGGCCTGCACCTGATCGAAGCGTTCCTGCCGCAGCCGATCCCCAGCACCGCGCTGTCGCTGGCCTTCGCCCGGCGCGAGGACGCCGTGCTGCCGTCGGACCTGCTGTTCTTCGACACCGAGACCACCGGCCTGGCCGGCGGCACCGGCACCCGCGCCTTCATGATCGGTGCGGCCGACTGGTACCTGCATCCGATCGAGGGTCCGGGCCTGCGCATCCGCCAGCTGATGATGGCGACGATGGGCGCGGAGAAGGCCATGCTCGAAGCGTTCCGCGCCTGGCTGGCACCGACCACGGTGCTGTCCAGCTACAACGGCCGCTGCTACGACGCGCCGCTGCTCAAGACCCGCTACCGGCTGGCGCGCAGCGCCGAGCCATTATCGGCGCTGGACCACGTGGACCTGCTGCACCCCACCCGCCGCCGTTATCGCGGCACCTGGGAGAACTGCAAGCTGGCCACGATCGAGCGCCAGCTGCTGCGCATCGTGCGCGAGGACGATCTGCCGGGCTCCGAAGCCCCCGCCGCCTGGCTGAGCTACCTGCGCGGCGGCAGCGCGCGCAACCTGCGCCGCGTCGCCGCGCACAACCACCAGGACGTGGTCACCCTGGCCCTGCTGCTGCAGCGCCTGGTCGCCGCCGAAGCGGAGGACCGCGAGGTGGTGCCGTTCATGGAGGCGCCGTAGCCGCGCCTTAGCCCCTCTCCCCCCGGGAGAGGGGTTGGGGAGAGGGTATGGCGCGAAAGCGACTCGCGGCGTTTGGGCGCACGAGGCTGCGCCCGGACCCTCATCCGGCCCTGCGGGCCACCTTCTCCCGATGGGAGAAGGGAACAGCCGCTGCGCTTTAGCCCCTCTCCCACCGGGAGAGGGGTTGGGGTGAGGGTCCGGCACCAGGCGCGATGCTCGATTGGCAGCACGAAGCTGCGCCCGGACCCTCATCCGGCCCTGCGGGCCCCCTTCTCCCGATGGGAGAAGGGAACAGCCGCTGCGCTTTGGCCCCCTCCCACCGGGAGAGGGGTTGGGGCGAGGGTCCGGCGCCAGGCGCGGTGCTCGATTCGAAGTACGAGGCTGCGCCCGGACCCTCATCCGGCCCTGCGGGCCACCTTCTCCCGGTGGGAGAAGGGAATAGCCGTCTCCCGGCGGGACAAGGAACAGTTGCGGTGTGGTGTCGCCCGGCCGCCTCAGCGTCGATGGCTCCCGACGCCAGCGCCTAAATCTCCCGCACCGCTGTCTCGATCCGCCACGCCGCGAACGCGGCTTCGAACTCGGCCAGGCTCAGCAGTCCCATGCAGGCATGCGCGCCCACCGGCAGCGGCGTGCCGTTGGCCAGCTTCTGCACCAGCAGGATCGCCGCCAGGCACGGGATTTCCGGGCCATGCAGGGTCGGCGCGGTCAACTCCCAGCACAGGCCGTGCGCGCGCCCATCCCTCTCCCCACGCAACCGCACCGTCATGCCGCCCAGGTCGCTGCCGAACCGATCGAACCAGCGACCGGCGCGCGCGAACACCGCCGCCAGCGCCCGCATCGGCAGCGGCACGCCGTGTCCACGCAGCCATGCCAGCGCGGCCAGGCAACGCTGCAGGAACGGCAATTCCAGCGCCGCCCGGAAGCGCACGCTGCGCACGCCCGGATAGCGCGCCACCAGCAGGTCGTGGTCGGGCACGTCGCAGGGCGCGGCCAGGCGTGGCGCGAGGCGGGCGAAGGCGACCGGCTGCGGCGCGGCCCAGCCCAGCGTGCGTTGCCAGCGCCCATCGCTCCACCACTGGAACGGTAGGCCGCAGTACGACAGCACCGCGCGCACCGTGGCCATGCCCAACGGCGTGGCCTGCGCAGGCGCGATGACCAGGTCGATGGCGTGCAATTCCGAGAATTCCGGGCGCAAGGCGTCGACCACCGCGCTGGACAGCGCCGGCAAGGTGCTGGCGCCACTGATCGCGCTGCGCCCGGCCTGCCGCGCCAGCGCGTCGAGCGCGGCGGGAAAGTCGCGCACGAAGGCGCGGCCGTCGGCCAGGTCGATGTAGTGCATGCCGGCCTGCAGGCAGGCGCGGGCCACCGCGTAATCCTGGCCCTGGAATGGGCCGGCGGTGTGCACGACGATGTCCGCGCCGGTGGCGGCCAGTTGCGCGGGAAAGTCCGGCGCCGCGGTGTCCAGGCGGCATACCGCGACCCCGCCCAGGTCGGCACCGGCCAGATTGGCGCTCGCCGTGTCGGGATGGCGCCCGGCCGCGATCACCTGCACCGCCGGCGTCTTCGCCAGCGCGCGCACGATGCGCGCGCCGAAGTGTCCATAGCCGCCCAGCACCACCACCTTGCATCCGGCCATCGTCCCTGTCCCGTCCTGTCGGCGTCCGCGGCGATTATCCGCGCAACGCCGGCATCGGCGGAACCGGTCAGCCGTCGATCGGCGTGGCCAGCCCCTCGTCGATGGCCTGCCGGATCATCTCCTCGGCCTGGCGCTGCGCGCGCATGCTGGCATCGGACTGCAGCTTGCCCAGTTGCGCCTGCTGCAGCCCCAGCTTCGCCTGCTGGCTGGCGAGATGCTGGATCGCCTTGCCCAGCTCCTTGCGGCGCATCAACTCCGATGCCTGCTGCGCCGCCGCGCGCTCGCGCAGCGCCGGGTCGCCAGGGTCGCGGCTGGCGGCGAGTGCCGTCTCGGCATGCCGCGCCGCGCTCTCGGCCATCTGTGCGCTCAACTCCGTCAAACGCTCGCCCAGCTCGGCCTGGCGGTCGCCGATGTCGCTCTGGCGATCGCCCAGATCGGCCTGCGCCTCGGCCAACTGCAGGCTTTGGGCGTGCAGCGCCTGGAAGCGCGCCAGCGCCGCCGGATCGCGCATCAGGTAACGGCGTCCGTCGTGGCGCATCCACAACACGTCGCCGCCGCCGGCCAGGCGACGCGCTTCGCGCAGGTCGTCCAGCGAGGCGTCCATCAGGTTGTGGCCGTCCTGCACCAGCACGTAGGCATCCTTGCCGCCGCGCGGCGAAAGCGTGATGCGGCCCTGGGTCTGCAGCACGTCGGCCGACGCCGGCGCTGCAGGAACCGCTGGTGCGGACGGCGCAGCCGGCGCGACAGGCGGCTGCGGAACACTCGCCGCGGCGGCGGCGGCGGGACGCGCCAGCACGCTGGCGACGACCGACGTCCCTGCGGCCGGAGCGGCCTGGGGCATCGCCGGCACGGCAGCGGGGACCACCACCGGCGCGGCGACCGGCGGCGCCGGCTTGGCGACCAGGCGCAGCGGCATCACGCCCACCAGCGCGATCGCGGCGGTGATCAGCCCGGCGCCCAGGCGCGAGAACGATGGCGTGCTCTGCAGCATCAGCAGGCGCCGCTTGAGACTGACGAAGCTCGGCGAGGCGCTGGCGACACCGGCCGCCGGCCGCGGCGCCACGCCCAGTTGCACCAGCAGGCGCGCATAGTTGTGGCGGCAGTGGCGGTGCCCGGCGACCACCGCCGCATCGCAGGCGGCCTCGCGGGCCAGCGCATATTCGCGCACCGCCAGGTGCACCAGCGGATGGAAGAAGAACAGATGCTGCGCCAGTGCCGGCAGCAGTCCCCACCACAGGTCGCGCCGTTGCAGGTGCACCAGTTCGTGGGTCAGCGCCATGTCCAGGTCGTCGGCATGCATCGTCGGCAGCCGCCGCGCCGGCAGCAGCAGCACCGGCCGCCACGGCCCGATCAGCTGCGGCGAGTCGATCTGCGCGGACAGCCGCAGCGCCGGCGCACGGCGCAGGCCATGCGCCTCGGCGGCCAGACGCAGGGCGCCGAGCAACGCGGCATCGGTACACGGCGTGGCGCCGCGCACCAGGCGCCGGCTGGCGCGGTAGGCGGCGCCGCTGCGCAGCGCGCCGAGCAACACCCCGGCCAGCCACAGCGCGACCAGCGCCTGCGCCCAGGGCAGCGCCGCGGTGGCCGCGCCCGATCGGGCCGACGAGGGCGCCGGCTCCGGGGCGGGCATGGGCACGGCATCCTCCAAGGTGACCGCCGGCAGGGCCGCGGCGGCCGTCATCGCCGGCGTCGGCGCGGCCGGCAGCACCGGCAGGTGCAGCGCGCCGGCCCACACCAGACCGAGCACGGTCTGCGCGCCGACCAGCCACCACAGCCGGCACCGCGTGGCCGCCGGCAGCGCCGGCAGCCAGCGGCACAGCGCCCAGATCGCCGCGACCAGTACCGCCGCCTGCACGCTGGTGGCCAGCAGCCGCGACAGCAAGGTGTCCCAAAGCGTGATGCCGAAGATCGTGTCCATGCCTCAGTCCTCCCGTCGCTGCGATTGCAGTTTGGCCACCAGGGCCTCCAGTTCGGCCAGTTCGTCGTCGCTGACCTCCGCGCGCTGCGACATCCACGCCACGAACGGCGATACCGAGCCCTGCAGGGTCTTCTCGACGAAGCTGCCGACCGCGCTGCGCACCACGTCGTCCTGTCCGGCGGTGGCGGCGTAGCGGTACACGCCCTGCACCTGGCGGCGGCGCAGGTAGGCCTTGGCGCGCAACCGCTCCATCATCGTCAGCACGGTGGAGCGGGCCAATCCGCGCGCCTCGCCGAAGCTGGCCGCGACCTCGCCCACGCTGGCCTCACCCTGCTCGGCGATGTACTGCAGCAGGGCCAGTTCCTGGTCCCCGATCGATTTGCGTGGCATCCGCTGGCTCCTGGTGACTACATTTGTCGCCAAACTACCCGTGACGACAGCTGTCGTCAAGCGCCGGTGCGGCGTCCGACGTCGCAACCGGACATGTCGCCTGCAAGGGCATGGAAACGCGCGCGACGATGGCCGAGCGATGGCGCACCCAGCGCTGCCGCGGAACGCGGGCATTCATGACGGTGGGTGGCCACCTGCGCCGGCACGGCATGCCCGAGCCGCCCCCCTCTGTCGCCGACCGCGCCACCGCGGACAGCACCGAGCCGGCCGTCGCACCCGACGCCGTCCGCGCACTCACGACGCCCGCAGCGCCTTGGCGTGCTTGGCCGGCGGCATGCCGAACACGCGTGCGTAGTCGCGACTGAACTGGGACGGGCTGTCGTAGCCGACCTCGAATCCGGCGCTGGCGGCATCCAGCGCGCCGCCGACCATCAGCCGGCGCGCCTCCTGCAGCCGCAGCTGGGTGCGGAATTCGATCGGGCTCAGCGAGGTGATCGCCCTGAAGTGCTGGTGGAAGGTGGAGCGGCTCATGCCGGCGACCTGCGCGGCGTCCTCGATGCGGCAGGCGTCGCGGAAGTGGGTGCGGATCCAGACGATGGCGCGCGCCACGTGGTTGAGCCGGCTGTCGGCCTGCGCCATGTGCCGGACCACGCCGCCATCGGGACCGGTCAGCAGCCGATACAGGATCTCGCGCACGGTGAGCGGGGCCAGCGCGGCGATGTCGTGCGGCGTGTCGAGCAAGGCGGCCAGACGCACCACCGCGTCCAGCAGCCCGGGCGTGATGCGGTTGAGGGTCAGGCCCAGCGGCGCGGCGGCGGCACCGGCCGGCGGTGGATGACGGATCGCGAGTTCGCCCAGCTCGGCCAGGTCCAGATCCAATTGCAGGCTCAGATACGGCGCCGCCGCACTGGCCTCGATCACCGACCCCATCACCGGCAGCCCGACCGAGGCGAGCAGATAGCGCGCCGGATCGTAGGTGTAGGCGCTGCTGCCCAGCAGCGCGCGCTTGCGTCCCTGCGCGACGAAGCACACGGTGGGTTCGTAGATCACCGGCATCGGCAGGGTCGGGGTCGAAGCGCGGATCAGCTTCACGCCCGGCAGCGGACCGGCGAAGGTGCCGTCGTGCGGGGCATGGCGGGCGATGAGGTCGGTCAGCGTGCGCAGTGCGGTCATGGCCCGTCTTATTCCATATCCACGCGCGCCCGGAAAGGGCACAGCGGCCGTCGCCGGACGATCGTGCAAGGATTCCGGACAAGCCGGCTATCGCCCCGCGTCGCCCCGCCGCCACGCTGGCAGCGGATTCCAACGGAGCGATGACCTCATGAATGCACCCACGTCCCTCTCCCATTACCGCCTGCTCGGCCGCTCCGGCCTGCGCGTGTCGCCGCTGGCGCTGGGCACCATGACCTTCGGCCAGGACTGGGGCTGGGGCGCCGACCGCGACGAAGCCGCGCGCATCTTCGACGCCTACACCGAGCGCGGCGGCAACCTGGTCGATACCGCGGTCAACTACACCAACGGCGCCTCCGAACGCATTGTCGGCGAGTTGGTGAAGGACAAGCGCGAGCGCATCGTACTGGCGACCAAGTTCACCATGGTGCGCGACGCGGCCAACATCAACGCCGGCGGCAATCATCGGCTCAACCTGGTGCGCTCGGTCGAGACCAGCCTGCGCCAACTCGCCACCGACCGCATCGACCTGCTGTACCTGCACGCCTGGGACTTCACCACCTCCGCCGAGGAAGTGATGCGCGCGCTGGACGACCTGGTGCGCGCCGGCAAGATTCTCTACGCCGGCATCTGCAACACGCCGGCCTGGCGCGTGGCGCAGATGCAGACCTTGGCCGACCTGCGCGGCTGGTCGCCGTTCGTCGCGCTGCAGATCGGCTACAGCCTGGTCGAGCGCACGGTCGAGCACGAACTGCTGCCGATGGCCGCGTCGCTGGGGCTGGGCGTGCTGCCGTGGTCGCCGCTGGGCGGCGGCATCCTCACCGGCAAGTACAGCCGCGCCGATCTGAGCGAGGACAACGCCGCGGACGTGTCGGCCACGCGCAAGGGCGTCATCGCCTCCTCGGGCCATCTGCACGAACGCGCGCTGGCGATCGCCGACGTGGTCGGCGCGATCGCCGAGGAGCTGGGCAAGTCGCGCGCGCAGGTGGCGCTGGCCTGGACCCTACGGCATCCGGCGGTGGTCGCACCGGTGATGGGCGCGCGCACGCTGCGGCAGGCCGAGGACAATTTCGGCGCGCTGGAGGTGGCGTTCGACGCCGACCACTTGCGGCGCCTCAATCAGGCCAGCGCGATCGCGCCGATCTTCCCGGAGAACTTCATCGGCCGACCGATGGGACAGCAGCTGATCTTCGGCAGCTCCACCGTGCAGCGGCGCGGGTGAGGCCATGACTTGGATCGTGACGTGCATGCGGCGGCGCGCCGCAACCGGAGTGCTGGCCCTGGCGTGCGCGGTCTCGCCGGCGCTTGCGCTGGCGGAGCCCACGCAGGCGCAGGACCGCAGCGAGCGCAACCGGCAGACGGTGGCGACCGCGTTCGATCGCTGGGCCGACGGCGGCGGCCTTTTCGAGACCCTGCTCGCCCCCGACATCGTCTGGACCGTCGAAGGATCGGGACCGAGCGCGCGCACCTATCGCAGCCGCGATGCCTTTCTTGCGCAGGCGGTGCGTCCCTTCAGCGAGCGCCTGCGCACGCCGCTGCGCCCGCTGTCCCGGCGCATCTGGGCCGATGGCGATCACGTCATCGTGCATTGGGCCGGCGAAGCCGTCGCACGCGACGGGCGCGCGTACCGCAACCGCTACGTGTGGATCCTGCGCATGGCCGGCGGCAAGGCGGTCGAGGCCAACGCCTTCCTCGACCTGCCGGCCTACGACGACGTGCTGCGCCGCATTCCCGCCGCCGGCGCGGCGCCATGAGCTGCCACCGTGCGCTGCGCGCGTGGCCGTCCGCCACGCTTGCCGCAACCTGCCTGGCGGCCGCACTCGCCACCAGTAACACCCTTGCGCTCGCATCCGCCGCGCGCGTCTCCGCCACCACGCCAGCACGAGGACAGACCCTGCCACACCATCCCTACCTGGGCATGTGGGCGACGGCCGATGGCCGCATCCGCCAGGAACTGCTGCCCAACGGCCGCTACGACGAAGCGCGCGGAACGCGGCGCAGCGCCTACCAGGGCCGCTACGCGATCCATGGCGATCGCATCGACTACTGGGACGATACGGGCTTCACCGCCGACGGCGTGTTCGTCACCGACGACGAACTGCATCATGGCGGGATGGTGTTCCATCGCCAACCCTAACGCCGCTGCTCCTCGGCGCAGCGACGGCATGCACCGCGCAACGATCGCCACGCGCGTTCACGTCGAGCCGACGCCGGCGCGACTACTAAGGTCGTGGACAGCGAGCGACGGCGCCCTTGCGTGCGCCACCGCCATTGCATCGATCGCTGCCGCGCGCCACACGCGCCTCTTTCGCCAAGCAGGAGCAACGCCATGAGCGACGACAAGCAGAACTCCGGCTCCCCGGACCGCGACCGCATCAACGTCAACGAGGACTACGAACTGCGCTACTGGACCCAGACCCTGGGCGTCTCCGCCGAGGAACTGCGCGCCGCGGTCGCCGCGGTCGGCCCCACCGCCAACGCGGTGCGCGCGCACTTGAACAAGTAGCGCGCCGGCCCTCGCGATGAGCCTGGCCGAGTACCGCCGCAAGCGCAGCTTCGACAAGACCAGGGAGCCGGAGCCGGGCAAGGCGCTGCCCCAGGGACAGCGCCCGATCTTCGTGGTGCAACTGCACCACGCCAGCCGCCGGCACTACGACTTCCGGCTGCAGGTCGGCGATGCGCTGAAGAGCTGGGCGGTGCCCAAGGGCCCCAGCTACGACCCCAAGGTCAAGCGCATGGCGGTGGAAGTGGAGGACCATCCGGTCGACTATGCCGGCTTCGAGGGCGAGATCCCCAAGGGCGAATACGGCGGCGGCCACGTCGCCCAGTTCGACCACGGCGTGTGGACCACCGCCGGCGATCCCGAGGCGCAACTGGCCAAGGGCCACCTGCGCTTCGAACTGTTCGGCAGCAAGCTCAGGGGCGGCTGGCACCTGGTGCGCTCCGGCAAGCCGGCGCGGCAGCCGCAATGGCTGCTGTTCAAGGACGACGACGCGTTCGCCGGCGACGTGGAAGCCGACGACCTGCTCGCCGACGTGACCGCGCCGCCGCCGGAGGACCAGAAGCGCGCCGGAAGCGGCAAGGCGAACAAGCGCAAGGCGCAGACCACCGTGGCCTTGCCGCGGCGCGCGCGCAGGACCGATTGGGCCAAGCGCGCCAAGGCCCTGCCCAAGGCGCGCAAGGCCGCCGCGCCGGCCGGGCCGTTCCAGGCGCAACTGGCGAAGCTGGGCGATGCGCCGCCGCAGGGCGAACACTGGCTCCACGAGATCAAGTGGGACGGTTACCGTATCCAGGCGACCATCGCCCAGGGCGTCGTGCGCCTGTGGTCGCGCAATGCGATCGAGTGGACCGACAAGATCCCGGAGATCCGCGACGCCATCGCCGCACTGAGGCTGGAGTCGGCCGCGCTGGATGGCGAACTGATCGCCGGCAAGGGCACGAAGGAGGATTTCAACCTGCTGCAGGCCGTGCTGTCCGGGGAACGCCAGGGCGCGCTCGCGCTGGCGCTGTTCGACCTGCTGCACATCGACGGCATCGACATCGCCGATGCGCCGCTGGCCGAGCGCAAGGCCCTGCTGCAGGAACTGGTGGACGGCGCCGGCCCGCACCTGGCCTTCAGTTCGCACATCGTCGGCGATGGCGAGGCGGCATTCCGGCTCGCCGGCGACCAGCACTTCGAGGGCATCATCTCCAAGCGCGCCGATCGCGGCTATCACGGCGGGCGCAGCGAGGACTGGCGCAAGACCAAGCACCTGGCCTCGGACGAATTCGCCGTGGTCGGCTACACCGCGCCCAAGGGAAGCCGCTCGGGCTTCGGCTCGCTGCTGCTGGCCAAGCCCGATCCGCAGCACGGCTGGCTGTACGTCGGCCGCGTGGGTTCCGGCTTCTCCGAGACCGTGCTGCGCGAGGTCGCCGCGCTGATCGGCAAGGCCGGCGGCAAGACCGCGACCGCGCACGTCCCCACCACCGAGACCGATCTGCGCGCGGCGACCTGGTTCGCGCCGCGCTTCGTGGTCGAGGTCTTCTACCGCGGCATCGGCGGGCAACAGTTGCTGCGCCAGGCCTCGCTGAAGGCGGTGCGGCGCGACAAGGACATCGCCGACCTGCGCGATCCGGACGGCGCGCCGGCGGGCGGTAAGCCCGCCAAGCAGGCCATGCCAGCCAAGCGCCGCGGCGCCGCGGCGGCCCCCGCCGACAAGACCGGCGCGCGCACGCCGCCGGCGCTGTCCAGCCCCGGCAAACGCATCTTCGCCGACATCGGCGCCACCAAGCAGGATGTCTGGGACTACTACACCGCGGTCATGGACCACCTGTTGCCGGAGGTCGCCGGCCGGCCGCTGTCGATCGTCCGCTGTCCCAACGGCGCCGAACGCCCGTGCTTTTTCCAGAAGCACCACACCGCCGGCCTGGAGCTGGTGTCGTCGGTGCGGCTGAAGGAGGAGGCCGGCAACAACGCGTATTACCTGGTGGCCGATGATCCCGCCGGGCTGCTGGAACTGGTGCAGTTCAATGCGCTGGAATTCCATCCCTGGGGCTCCTACGCCGCCACGCCCGATTCGGCGAATCGGGTGATATTCGATCTGGATCCGGGCCCGGACGTGCCCTTCGCCGAGGTCAAGCAGGCGGCGAAGGACATCCGCAGATTGCTCGCGCAACTGGAACTGGAGTCGTTCCTGCGCGTCTCCGGCGGCAAGGGCCTGCATGTCGTGGTGCCGCTCAATCCCGGCTGCGACTGGGAACTGACCAAGCGCTTCGCGCACGGCTTCGCCGATGCGCTGGCGCAGTCCGAGCCGCAGCGGTTCCTGGCTACGGCGACCAAGCGCCTGCGCAACAAGCGGATCTTCGTCGACTACCTGCGCAATGGCCGCGGCGCCACCGCGGTCGCCTCGTACTCGCTGCGCGCGCGCCCCGGTGCGCCGGTGGCGATGCCGCTGGCCTGGAGCGATCTGCCCAAGCTGCACCGCGCCGATGCGTTCACGATGCGCGACGTGCCGGCCACGCTGAAGCGGCGGCGCAAGGATCCGTGGGCCGGCCTCGACACGCTCAAGCAGAACCTCGCGCGCTGGGCCGAAGCCGAGTAAGCAAAGCCCCTCTCCCACCGGGAAAGGGGTGGGGGTGAGGGTCCGGCGCAAAAGCGACTCGCGGAGTTTTGGGTGCACGAGGCTTCGCCCGTACCCTCATCCGCCCCTGCGGGGCACCTTCTCCCGACGGGAGAAGGAAGAGCCTAGCCCCTCTCCCTCCGGCCTGATTAGCGCTGTGTCTCAGCTGGTGATGCTGCCTAGGTTTAGAAATGCAGGATCTTCAGTGAGATACGGCGATGACGTTCAATCGGATCCAGTTCCAGAAGGGGCTTTCGATTCCGGCTTTTCTGAGCCGCTACGGCTCCGAGACGCAATGTGTCGAGGCGTTGATTCAGGCCAGATGGCCTGCTGGCTTCGTGTGCCCGCAATGCGGTCACACCCATGCCAGTCGTTTTGAGCGAGGCCACCAGCAGCTGTGGCAATGCACGCTGCAGGGTACAGACCAGCTTGACCGCCGGCACGCCCATGGCAGACACCAAACTGCCCTTGCGAGCGTGGTGGCTGGCCATCTATCTGGTGAGCCAAGCCAAGAATGGAGTTGCTGCGTTGGAACTGGCTCGGCAGTTGGGCGTCTGCTATCGCACTGCATGGCGGATCAAGCACAAACTGATGTCGGCGATGGCCGATCGTGAGCAGTCACGGCGGCTCGAGGGAGAGGTCCAGATCGATGATGCCTATCTGGGCGGCGAACGCGCCGGTGGCCCAGGAGAACCGCAGTGGCGGAACAAGGTGCCGTTTATCGCAGCGGTTTCCCTGCATCAAGGGCGCCCGCGCCATCTGCGCCTGGACGTGGTCTCCAGCTTCCGGAGAAGCGTCGTGAACACGTGGGCCCAGCAGGCACTGGCACCGGGCACCCATGTCGTCAGTGATGGGCTGACAGCGTTCACAGGTGTGGGCTGGGCAGGCCTGACACACGATGCCATCGTGACCGGAGGCGGCCGCAAAGGCGCCCAGCAGCCTCGTCTGCGGTGGGTCAATACGATCCTGGGCAATCTCAAGACCGCGCTTAGCGGTACCCACCATGCGGTGGACTTCCCGAAATACGGCGCGCGCTACCTGCGCGCGCATGCCTATCGGTTCAACCGCCGCTTCAACCTGGCGGCCATGGTGCCGCGCCTGGCCCGTGCCTTGGCCAGCGCGGGACGGCTCACAGAGCGGCAACTGCGTATGCCAGCTGAGACACAGCGCTAATCAGGTCCCGACGGGAGAGGGGTTGGGGTGAGGGTCCGGCGCGAAGCGACTCGCGAAGTTGGGCGCACGAGGCTTCGCCCGTCCCCTCATCCGCCCCTACGGGGCACCTTCTCCCGAGGGGAGAAGGAAGAGCCGCTAGCCCCTCTCCCACCGGGAGAGGGGTTGGGGTGAGGGTCCGGCGCGAAAGCGACTCGCGGAGTTTGGGCGCACGAGGCTACGCCCGTCCCCTCATCCGCCCCTGCGGGGCACCTTCTCCCGATGGGAGAAGGAACGGCCGAGCCCCTCTCCCATCGGGAGAGGGGTTGGGGTGAGGGTACGGCGCGAAAGCGACTCGCGGAGTGTGGGTGCACGAGGCTACGCCCGTACCCTCATCCGCCCCTGCGGGGCACCTTCCCCCGAAAAGGGGGCCATGGTCCCGATGGGAGAAGCAAGAGCGTAGCTCTACCAGCTCAACCGCCCATCACCCCGTCGGACCGCCCATCACCGGCAGGATCGCGCCGCTGATATAGCTGGCGGTGATCGGCGAGGCCAGGAACACATAGGCGGGCGAGAGTTCCTCCGGTTGCGCCGGGCGACCCATCGCGCTGCTCTTGCCGAACTCGGCCACGTCCTCGGCGGCCTTGTCGGCCGGATTCAGCGGCGTCCACACCGGGCCGGGTGCGACCGCGTTGACGCGGATGCCGCGCGGCTGCAGCTGGCTGGCCAGGGCCATGGTGAAGGCATGGATCGCGCCCTTGGTCGCCGAGTAGTCGAGCAGCGACTTGCTGCCGAACAAGCCTGTCTCCGAGCCGCTGTTGACGATCGCCGCGCCGCGCTTGAGATGCGGCAGCGCCGCGCGTGCCATGTGGAAGTAGCCGGCGATGTTGGTCTGCAGGGTCTCCTGCAGATGTTCCTCGCTGAGGTCCTCCAGCGCGTGGCAATGCAACTGGAAGGCGGCGTTGTTGACCAGCACGTCGAGTCCGCCGAAGGCGCGCACGGTCTGCGCCACCGCGTCCTCGCAGAATGCCGGATCCTTCACGTCGCCGGCGATGGTGATGCAGCGGCGACCTTCGTGCTCGACATGCCGGCGGGTCACCTCGGCGTCCTCGTGCTCGTCCAGGTACAGCACCGCCACGTCCGCGCCTTCGCGCGCGAACAGCACCGCCACCGCGCGGCCGATGCCGGAGTCGGCGCCGGTGACGATCGCACTCATGCCGCGCAGCTTGCCGCTGCCCACATACTCGGGCGCCTCGAAGCGCGGCTGCAAGGCCAGGTCCTGTTCCTTGCCCGGTTTGCGCAGATGCTGCTTGGGCATCTTTTCCGGCTGCTTGCGCACGCCGGCCTGGCTCGGCGCCGATTTCTTGGCCTTGGCCTTGGCCTGCGCCTCGCCGGCATCGATCACGCGCTGCAGCGCGCGTTGCGTCTGCGCGGTCTTGCTGGCGGCGGCGGACGGGGCGGCGGCGCGCTTGGACGCGGCGCGCTTGGCGGACGTGGAAGGGGCGGGACGCTTGCTGGAGGCCATCGGCACTGCTCCGGAACAGGGAGGCGACGCGGGGCGCCGCTCGGGGTAGGAATGGACGATCGACGCGGGGACGCGGCGACGCGTCAGGCGCGGACCGCGTCGCCTTCGGCATGGCTGGCGCAATGCGCGCAGCAGAACGTGCGTCCGCCAGCCTCCACGCCATGGCCGACGATGCGGCAGTCGCAGTGGCTGCAGCGCGGAGCGAAGGCGTGGATCGCGCACTCGAAGGAATCGAAGGTGCCGCTGCGGGCGCCTTGGGTCAGGGTGAAGGCATCGGCGTAGTCGTTGCCGCAGACATCGCAGGTGGCCATGATCGGCTCCGGTTGGCTGGGGACCCCCAGTGTCGCCAAGCCAGCGGCCACGCCAGGTGAAGCCGGCCGGCGCGCTCTTCATGCCGCGCAAACGTCACTCGCGACAGGCTCGCGCCATTCCTCGAAGGAGTCCGTCCATGATCCGCCACCCGCTCGCGCTCGCCGTTCCGTTCGCCGTCTGCCTGTCGCTCGGCGCCTGCAGTACCACCCAGGTCGCGCAGGTGCAGCCGATCGACGGCACCATTTCCGGCCAGTGCCACATCGACATGGTGCGTGGCGCGGCTGGACTGGCCGCGTCGCAGATGACCGTCGAGCGCGCGCGCGTGGACAGCGACAGCCTGCAGGTGCAGGTGGTGCCGAGCAGCATCAGCGGCAGCGGCGCCACGTCCAGCGGCGTGGACAGCGCCAACCGCGGCGCCCGCGAGAGCGGTGGCGAACGCCTGACCATCGAGGTCGGCCCGACCAACAACATCACCACGCTGTATTGCGGTTGATGGCCGCATCCGCCGGCTGACGGCGGCGGCGCGCGTTCGCGCGGGCGGAGCGCCGCCCGCGTGCCCATGCTTTGCAGTGCGCTCAGGCGCGCTTGCGCGGACGCGCGACGGCATTCTTGGCCGACGCGCCCCCCGCAGCACGCCGCGGGCGTGCCGGCGCGACCGTCTTGGCCGCGGGGCGCGAGCCGGCGGCGCTGGTTCGCGGCACCTTCTTGCCCGCCGCCTTGGCCGCCTTGCGGCTGGTCTTCCGCGCCTGCGCCAGGTATTTCAGGGTCGCCAGGTCCCATTGCCGCTCGCCGCGCACCTGCTCGCACAGACCGCCCAGGGCACCGCAGCGCCAGCCGTCGAACACGCAGGGGTCGATGTAGGCCTTGCGGCACACCGCCGGCGTGTTGCCCAAGGCGTCGGCCACTTCGCGGATCACCGCGTTCTGCGCCAGCGTCAGCGCACGCTCGCTGCTGGGTTCGGGCAGCGGCAGTTGCGCCAGCCGCTGCAGCGCGGCACGGGTACCGCCCCAGGTGCGGAAATCCTTGGCGGTGAAGCTCTCGCCCATCGCCTCGCGCAGGTAGTCGTTGACCTCGCCCGAATCCACCGGCTGCAACTGGCCAGCGTCGTCGCGATACTGGAACAATGCCTGCCCGGGCAGTTGCTGGCAGCCGCGGATCAGCTTGACCAGGTGCGCGTCGTCGACCTCGATGTCATGGTCCTGGCCGCCCTTGCCGCGGAACTTCAGCCGCGCGCGGCCGCCCTTGACGAATTCCAGGTGGCGGTTACGCAGCGTGGTCAGCCCGTAGGAGCGGTTGCTGCGCGCGTATTCGGCATTGCCCACGCGCACCAGGGTCTCGGCCATCAGCGCCACCACCATCGCCAGCACCTTGTCGCGCGGGTAGCCCGGCAGCGCCAGGTCGCGGCGCAGGCGCCGGCGCAAACGCGGCAGCGCCTGGCAGAAGGCCATGATCCGCTCGAACTTGCCGTCGCCGCGCACCTGCGCCCAATCGGCGTGGTAGCGGTACTGCTTGCGCCGCCGCGCATCGCGGCCGGTGGCCTGGAGGTGGCCGTTGACCTTGATGCAGATCCACACCTCGGTATAGGCCGGCGGGATCGCCAGTTGGCGGATGCGCTGCAGGGTCGGCGCGTCGCGCACCGGGCTGCCGTCGGGCATCCGGTAGCCGAAGCCCTTGCCGGCGCGGCGGCGGGCGATGCCCGGCTCGGTGTCGCTGACGTAGATCAGGCCGGCGCTGCTGGCCGCCTGTTTGGACTGCAGCGCGCGGGCCGCGTCGGCGGCGCTGGAGCGGGAAGCCTTGGTCATCGAAGAGGCCGCTGGCGGCGATGGAAGCGCGATTGTCGGCAGCGCCGCGGCTAGGCCGCGTCAATGCCGCGCCGGTTAACGAACCGCGAACGCGAATTCGCCGATGCTGTCGGCTTATGCTGGTCCCGTCCTCCCCTCGACTTCTGGAGCCCCGATGAGCCATTTCCTTTCTTCTCGTCTGACCGCGCGTGCCGGCCTGCTCGGCACGGTGTGCCTGGCCCTGGCGCTGGCCGCGTGCACCGCGCCGCCGCCGGACGAGCAGGAACAGGTCGGCGCCACCGCGCAGAAAGCGGCCGAACAGGCCGCCAAGCCGGATCCGGCCAGCGCCCCGGAAGCCCCGCCGGTCGGCACCTGCGACGCTTCGCAGGCGCAGGGCCTGGTCGGCCAGGCCGCCGAGCAGGCCCTGCTCGACCAGGCGCGCACCGACACCGGCGCCAAGAGCGTGCGCGTGCTCAAGCCGAACCAGGCGGTGACCATGGAGTTCAACGGCGAACGGCTCAATATCGAGGTCGATGCCAAGAACCAGATCACCGGCGTGCGCTGCGGCTGAGGTCGCCGGCATGCGCCCGGCGCGGCGGCGGCGGCATGGCCGCCGCCAGCGCTGAAGTTGCAGGTGTAACGGTGTATTGCGGCACCGCACCAACTATGTTTTAGTCGGGATTCCGGTGACCTCAAGAAGCGCTCCAGGAGAGAGCGGGGGCGAGTGTCGCCGCGTTCCTTCGGATCGCTTTCAGAGGCAGACATGGCCCCCCGCAACCGCCACGGGCTCTACGACCCCCAAGACGAGCGCGATGCCTGTGGTTTCGGCATGGTCGCGCAGCTCGACGACCAACCTTCGCGGGCGCTGGTGGATACCGCCATTGCCGCGCTGTCGCGCATGACCCATCGCGGCGGCGTCGCCGCCGACGGCCTCACCGGCGACGGCTGCGGCCTGCTGATCCGCAAACCCGAGCCGTTCCTGCGCGCGCTGGCGCGCGAGGCCGGCCTCGCGGTCGGCACGCGCTTCGCCGCCGGCAACGTGTTCCTGCCGCGCGACGATGCCGACGCCGCCGCGCGCTGCCGTCAGGTCCTGGAAGAGGAACTGCGGCGGGCCGGCGCGCAGCCCTGCGGCTGGCGCCTCACCCCCACCGACGATGCGGTGTGCGGGCAACTGGCCAAGGACACCCTGCCGCGCATCGAGCAGGTGTTCGTCGACGCCGGTGCCGAGCAGGGCGAGGACGCCTTCGCCCTGGCCCTGTTCCTGGCACGCCGCCGCGCCGAGCAGCGCCTGCGCGAGGTCGCCGATTTCTACGTCACGACGCTCTCACCCAACGGCATCAGCTACAAGGGCATGGTGCTGCCGGACAAGCTCAGCACCTTCTACCCGGACCTGCAGCGCAACGACCTGGCCTCCAGCGCCATCGTGTTCCACCAGCGCTTCTCCACCAATACGCTGCCGCGCTGGCCGCTGGCGCACCCGTTCCGCCTGCTCGCGCACAACGGCGAGATCAACACCATCGAGGGCAACCGGCACTGGGCGCAGGCGCGCAGCAAGGTGTGGAAGACCCCGCGTTTCGACATCGCCGAGCTGGACCCGGTGATCTCGATGCATGGCTCCGATTCGCAGAGCCTGGACAACATGCTCGAGCTGCTGGTCGCCGGCGGCATGGACCTGCTGCAGGCGCTGCGCATCCTGGTGCCGCCGGCCACGCAGTCGCTGGAGTTCAAGGACGCCGACCTGGCCGCGTTCTACGAGTTCTACGGGCTCAACACCGAGCCGTGGGACGGCCCGGCCGGCATCGTCGCCTGCGACGGCCGCTACGCCGCGTGCATGCTCGACCGCAACGGCCTGCGCCCGGCGCGCTGGATGCTGACCTCCGACCGGCATTTCCTGGTCGCCTCCGAAGCCGGCGTGTGGGAACTGCCGGCCGAGCGCGTCACCCGCAAGGGCAAACTCGGCCCCGGCGAGATGATGGCCATCGACCTCAAGCGCGGCGACCTGCTCGATTCGGACGCCATCGACCGCATCAACCGCGGCCGCGCCCCGTACAAGCAATGGCTGCAGCAGGGCGTGACCTACCTGCAGACCGAACTGATCGACCCCTCGCTGGTCGAGGAGCCGTTCGACGAGCGCACCCTGCGCAGCTACCACAAGCTGTTCCAGCTCAGCACCGAGGAAGTGGAGCAGGTGCTGCGGCCGCTGGCCGAGACCGAGCAGGAAGCCACCGGCTCGATGGGCGACGACACCCCGATGGCGGTGCTCAGCCGCCACACCCGGCCGCTGTACGACTACTTCCGCCAGGCCTTCGCGCAGGTCACCAACCCGCCGATCGACCCGCTGCGGGAAGACTGCGTGATGTCGCTGACCACCCAGCTCGGCAAGGAGACCAACATCTTCCATGCCGGCCCGGAGACGGTGAACCACGTCATCCTCAACTCGCCGGTGCTCAGCCAGCGCAAGCTGCGGCAGTTGCTGAAGATGCCGCAGTACCTGACCCGCAACGCGCAGATCGACCTGTCCTACAGCGTCGAGGAAGGCCTGGAAGCCGGGCTCAAGCGCATCTGCGCCGAGGCCGAACAGGCCGCGCGCGACGGCAAGGTCATGCTGCTGCTGACCGACCGCTACCCGGTGCCGGAACGGCCGATGGCGCATGCGCTGCTGGCCACCGGCGCGGTGCACCACCACCTCTCGCGCGTGGGCCTGCGCTGCGACGTCAACCTGATCATCGAGACCGGCACCGCGCGCGACCCGCACCACATGGCCTGCCTGCTCGGCTTCGGCGCCACCGCGGTGTATCCGTACCTGGCCTACCAGACCCTGTTCGACCTGGGCCGGCGCGGCATCCTGCTGCTCAAGAGCGGCGGCGAGCAGACCCAGATCGGCCGCAAGTACCGCAAGGGCATCTACAAGGGCCTGTCCAAGATCATCTCCAAGATGGGCATCTGCACCATCGCCAGCTATCGCGGCGCGCAGCTGTTCGAGATCGTCGGGCTGGATCCGGACGTGGTGGCATTGTGCTTCCCCGATACCGCCGCGCGCATCGGCGGCGTCGGCCTGGCGCGGCTGGACACCGAGGCGCGGCAGTTGGCCGCGCGCGCCTGGAACGACCTGCTCAAGCCGGAAGTGGGCGGCCTGCTCAAGTACGTGCACGGCGGCGAGTACCACATGTACAACCCGGACGTGGTGCTGACCCTGCAGCGCGCCACCCGCAGCGGCCTGCAGGCCGACTGGGACGCCTATGCCGCCGCGGTGCACGGGCGCCCGGCCTCGGCCCTGCGCGACCTGCTGCAGCTCAAGCGCGCCGAGACGCCGACGCCACTGGACGAGGTGGCGCCGGCCGAGGACCTGCTGCGCCGCTTCGACACCGCCGCGATCAGCCTCGGCGCCCTGTCGCCGGAGGCGCACGAGGCGCTGGCGATCGCGATGAACCGCCTCGGCGGGCGCAGCAATTCCGGCGAAGGCGGCGAAGACCCGGCGCGCTACGGCACCGAGAAGCGCTCCAAGATCAAGCAGGTGGCCTCCGGCCGCTTCGGCGTGACCCCCGAATACCTGGTCAACGCCGAGGTGCTGCAGATCAAGGTCGCGCAGGGCGCCAAGCCCGGCGAAGGCGGCCAGCTGCCCGGGCACAAGGTCAACGACTTGATCGCGCGGCTGCGCTACGCCAAGCCGGGCATCGGCCTGATCTCGCCGCCGCCGCACCACGACATCTACTCGATCGAAGACCTGGCGCAGCTGATCTACGACCTCAAGCAGGTCAATCCGAGCGCGCTGGTGTCGGTGAAGCTGGTCAGCCATGCCGGCGTGGGCACCATCGCCGCCGGCGTGGTCAAGGCCGGCGCCGACCTGATCACCGTGTCCGGCCACGATGGCGGCACCGGCGCCAGCCCGGTCAGCTCGATCCGCTACGCCGGCGTGCCGTGGGAACTGGGCGTGGCCGAGTCGCACCAGGCGCTGGTCGCCAACGACCTGCGGTCGCGCACCATCCTGCAGACCGACGGCGGCCTGAAGACCGGCCTGGACGTGGTCAAGGCGGCGATCCTGGGCGCGGACAGCTTCGGCTTCGGCACCGGGCCGATGATCGTGCTCGGCTGCAAGTATCTACGCATCTGCCACCTCAACAACTGCGCCACCGGCGTGGCCACCCAGGACGAGCGCCTGCGCGCCAACTACTTCGTCGGCCTGCCCGAGCGCGTGGAGAACTTCTTCCGCCTGCTGGCCGAGGAAGTGCGGCAGTGGCTGTCGTACCTGGGCGTGCGCTCGCTGGACGAGATCGTCGGCCGCACCGAACTGCTGCAGCAACTGGACATCTCGCCACGCGAAGGCGTTCGCGTGGACCTGTCGCGGCTGCTCAAGGACGTGCGCCACGACGGCGGTCACTGCGCCGCGCAGCGCCTGTACGAATCGCCGGACAGCCTGGCCACGCAGATGGACGGCCTGCTCGCCGACGCGATCGCCAAGAAGACCGGCGGCGATCATCGCTTCCTGATCCACAACACCGACCGCTCGATCGGCGCGCGCCTGTCCGGCGCCATCGCCCGCGTGCACGGCAACCACGGCATGGACGATGCGCCGCTGACCCTGCGCTTCCGCGGCTCGGCCGGGCAGAGCTTCGGCGCGTTCAACGCCGGCGGCCTGCACCTGGAACTGGAAGGCGAGGCCAACGACTACGTCGGCAAGGGCATGGCCGGCGGCCGCCTGGTGGTGCGTCCGCCGCGCGGCGCGCGCTTCGAGGCGCGCAGCACCGCGATCGTCGGCAACACCTGCCTGTACGGCGCCACCGGCGGCGAGCTGTACGCCGCCGGGCGCGCCGGCGAACGCTTCGCGGTGCGCAACTCCGGCGCGCTGGCGGTGATCGAGGGCGCCGGCGACCACTGCTGCGAGTACATGACCGACGGCATCGTGCTGGTGCTGGGCAAAGTCGGGCTGAACTTCGGCGCCGGCTTCACCGGCGGCCTGGCCTACGTGCTCGACGTGGACCGCGACTTCGTCGACCGCTACAACCACGAACTGATCGACATCCACCGCATTTCCGCCGAAGGCTTCGAGAGCCACCGCCAGCACCTGCACAAGCTGATCAGCCGCCACCGCGAACTGACCGGCAGCATCTGGGCGCAGCAGATCCTCGACGAATTCCGCGACTACGTCGGCAAGTTCTGGCTGGTCAAACCGAAGGCGGCGAGCATCGAGTCGTTGACGGAATCGCTGCGGCGCGCCGCCTGATGGCGGCGCGCTGGGAATTGGGAATGGAGAATCGGGAATGGTAAAAGCCTGGCTCCCCCAGTTTCCGATAGCGCGCGCAGATTCGCTTTTTCCATTCCCCATTCCCCATTCCCGGTTCCCCACACCATGAGCCGCAAACACGCCTTCCAATTCCTAGATCTGCCGCGGCAGATGCCGCAACGCATTCCGGTGGAACTGCGCACCTCCGGCGACTGGAACGAGCTGTACGGCAAGTTCGACAAGGCCGATGCGCAGTACCAGGCCGGGCGCTGCCTGGATTGCGGCAATCCGTACTGCAGTTGGAAGTGCCCGGTGCACAACGCCATCCCGCAGTGGCTGCAACTGGTGCAGGAGAACCGCATCGAGGAAGCCGCGGCGCTGTGCCACAGCACCAACCCGCTGCCGGAAGTGTGCGGCCGGGTGTGCCCGCAGGATCGCCTGTGCGAAGGCAGTTGCACGCTGGAGGAGTTCGGCGCGGTCACCATCGGCGCGGTGGAGAAGTACATCGTCGATACCGCGCTCAACAACGGCTGGCGCCCGGATCTGAGCCAGGTCGAGCCCACCGGCAAGCGCGTGGCGGTGATCGGCGCCGGCCCGGCCGGGCTGAGCTGCGCCGACCGCCTGGCCCGCGCCGGCATCCAGGCGGTGGTGTACGACCGCTACGAGCAGATCGGCGGGCTGCTGCAGTTCGGCATCCCCAGCTTCAAGCTGGACAAGAGCGTGATCGGCAAGCGCCGCGAGGTGCTCGAGGGCATGGGCGTGCAGTTCCGCCTGGGCGTGGAGATCGGCCGCGACGTCAGCCTGGAGCAGTTGCTCGGCGAGTACGACGCGGTGTTCCTGGGCACTGGCGCCTACCGCTATACCGATGGCGGCCTGCCCGGCCAGGACCTGCCCGGCGTATTGCCGGCGCTGCCGTTCCTCGTGCAGAACAGCCGCATCGTCGGCGGCAACGATCCCTGGGGCCGGCCGATCGCCGGCTGGGAAGACAAGATCGCGCTGCCCGACCTCAGCGGCAAGCGCGTGGTGGTGCTGGGCGGCGGCGATACCGGCATGGACTGCGTGCGCAGCGCGATCCGCCTGGGCGCGGCCAAGGTCACCTGCGCCTACCGCCGCGACGAGACCAACATGCCCGGCTCGACGCGCGAGGTGGCCAATGCGCGCGAGGAAGGCGTGCGCTTCCTGTTCAACCGCCAACCGCTGGCGGTGGAAGCCGACGCCGCAGACAACCTGGCCGGCGTGCGCGTGGTGCAGACCCGGCTCGGCGAGCCGGACGCGCGCGGGCGCCAGGCCGCGGTGCCGGTGGAAGGCAGCGAATCGCTGCTGGATGCGGACGTGGTCATCATCGCCTTCGGCTTCTCGCCGAGCGTGCCCGAGTGGCTGGCCGCGCAGGGCGTGGAAGGCACCGCCAACGGCCGCATCCTGGCTGGCGGCGACGACCGCCTGCCGTACCAGACCACCAACCCTAAGCTGTTCGCCGGCGGCGACGCGGTGCGCGGCGCCGACCTCGTGGTGACCGCGGTGGCCGAAGGGCGCGACGCGGCGGCGAGCATCGCCGAATGGATCGGCAACCGCCTGCCGGTAACCACCCAGGCCGCCGCCTGAGCGAAACCGCCCGCATTCGGGCGACGCCGCTGCCTGTCCGGCGGCGGCCGGCTGGGCGGGTGCGGGTTGGCAGCAGCACAGCAGCACTCCCCCAGCGACAGTACCCGTCGAACGCAGCGGCGCCGACATGGTCGCGTCGGGCTGAAGCCCCTCCCACAGGTGCCACCACCAGACACCGCCATGCCCTGTAGGAGCGGCTTCAGCCGCGACGAACGAAGCCGGAAACCAACCGACCCGGCTATCGATCAGGGCTGAAATCCCATCACAGAAATGTCCTCGACAGGCACAGGAAGCTCCCGTAGAGACGACTTCAGTCGCGACGAGCAAACTCGGAACCTGTGCGGATCGCGCATCTGAAAATCCCATCACGGAGACGCTCCCACCCACCGGGCAGAAAACTCCTGTGGGAGCGACTTCAGTCGCGACGAGCGGCGTCCGAAACCCGCGTGATCTCGGCCGTCTGCCGGTGCTGACCCCCGACCCAATGCATGGGCTTCCCCGGCTCGTACAGCCACACGCACCACCGCAACCACCGCAATCACGGATGAACCAGCGCGCCGATCACCCCAAAACGCGACACCCGCAACGACATCCTTCGCACGAGTGAATGCACCGCTAACGCATCCCCTCCTACGCTGGCCGCGCGGGGTGCGTTCCGCGCACCCTGTGCACGCCGGCTCCTCCCCCGATGGCACCCCCGGCATCCTCCCCTTTCCAAGGAAGCCTCCCATGTCGCATTCCTCCCCCTGGCCGTCACGGTTGCGTCCCCTCGCCGCCGCCGTAGTCCTGCTCGCCGCCTTCGCCGCATCCGCCCAGGACGGCAAAAGGGTGCTCAAGTACGCCGGCGTCAACCTGTCCGGCGCCGAGTTCAATTCCGGCAAGAAGCCGGGCACGCTGTACAAGGACTACACCTACCCGGGGCCGTCGGACTACAGCTACTTCGCCGGCAAGGGCATGAACATCGTGCGCCTGCCGTTCCTGTGGGAACGCCTGCAGCCCACCGCCAAGGGCGAGTTCGACCCCGCGCAACTGGCGCAGATCAAGAAGGCGGTGGCGCAGGCCAAGGCCAACGGCCTGCACCTGATCCTGGACCCGCACAACTACGCCAAGTACAACGGCGCGCTGATCGGCAGCCCCGGCGCGCCGGCGGACGTGTTCGCCGACCTGTGGCGGCGCCTGGCGACCGAGTTCAAGGACGACGACACGGTCATCTTCGGGCTGATGAACGAACCCAACGCGGTCTCCTCCACCGACTGGGCTCAGGCCGCGCAGGCCGCGATCGACGCCATCCGCAAGGCCGGGGCCAAGAACCTGGTGCTGGTACCGGGCACCGCCTACACCGGCGCGCACAGCTGGCGCAGCACGTACTACGGCACCTCCAACGCGGTCGCGCTGCAGCCGCTCAAGGACCCGGGCAACCGCATGGCCTTCGAGGCGCACCAGTACCTGGACAAGGACAACAGCGGCACCAAGGGCGAATGCGTCAGCGCCACGGCCGGCGCCGAGAAGCTGGCCGGCTTCGTCAGCTGGCTGCGCGAGAACAAGAAGGTCGGTTTCATCGGCGAGTTCGCCACCGGCAATACGCCCGTCTGCAACCAGGCGCTGGAGGGCATGCTCAGCTACATCGAGCAGAACAACGACGTGATCGTCGGCTGGACCTGGTGGGCGGCCGGCGCCTGGTGGAAGAACGACTACCCGTTCAACGTGCAGCCCAACAAGGACGGCAGCGACAAGCCGCAGATGGCGATCCTGTCCAAGCACGCGCGCAAGGTCACCGGGAAGTAAGCGCAGCGCCGCCGGGCGCCTTCGGGCGGGACCCGCACGCGGGTCCCGCGACGCGCGGCGTGCATCCGGCGACCGCCGCGATCGAGCGGAGCGGCATCGCCGCCCGCGATGCGCGGTCGTTGCACCGCACGCGTACCGGCTGTCGTACAGCGCGGCAGCCTGCGCGGTTTGCTCTGCAGATCCAGCATCCGCTGCGCGCATCGACATCGATGCTGTCGCTCCCGAGCAACCTCGCTGACGCGACGTCATCGCCTGGCTGACTGGGGTCGAGACCCAGTACGCGTTCGCCATGCCACGCCCTGCACAAATCGACACATGCGTGCGCGTTGTGCGTGGTGATGGCGTGGCGAATGCACTACGGTGCAATCGGAACATGCCCCACCGGCTGTCCGGCATCCGCCCGGCCGCTGCAAACGCGGCAGCCGGGTTGGTTCGCTGATGCACGAGGAACGCCCATCATGTTTGGTCCGTCGCTGCGCCTCTGCGCGGTGAGGCTGTCGCTGCTGTCGCTCCTGCTCGCAGTGCTGCCGCCGCTGCATGCACAAGACACCTTGAAGCTCGCCGGGGTCAATCTGTCCGGCGCGGAGATTGCGTCCTCCAAGAAGCCGGGCGAGCTCAACGTCGATTACTTCTATCCGGCCGCGACCGACTACACGTACTTCGCCGGCAAGCACATGAACATCGTGCGCCTGCCGGTGCTATGGGAGCGCCTGCAGCCCAGCGCGCAGGGCCGGCTCGACGCCGCGCAACTGGCGCTGATCCGGACCGCGGCCCGGCAGGCCAGGGCGCAGCGGATGTACCTGATCGTGGACATCCACAACTACGCCAGCTACTACGGCGCCAAGATCGGCAGCGGCACGTTGCCGATCAAGACCTTCAGCGACCTGTGGCAACGCCTGGCGCGCGAATTCAAGGACGACGACACCGTGGTGTTCGGCCTGATGAACGAGCCGAACGGCATTGCGCCCGGCCTGTGGGCCGCCGCCGCGCAGGCCGCGGTGGATGCGATCCGCGTCACCGGCGCGCGCAACCTGATCCTGGTTCCGGGCGCGCTGTGGAGCGGCGCGCACAGCTGGTATTCGACCGTGGCCGGCGAATCCAATGCCTCGGCGCTGGCCACGCTGCACGATCCGCTCAGGCGCATGGCGATCGAAGTCCATCAGTATCTGGACGACGATTCCAGCGGCACCAGCGCCACCTGCGTGAGCGCCAGCATCGGCGCCGAGCGCCTGCGCGCCTTCACCGGCTGGCTGCGCGAGACCGGGCACATCGGCTTCCTCGGCGAGTTCGGCGCCGCCGACAACGCCGTGTGCCGGCAAGCGCTGGACGGCATGCTCGGCTACATCGAGCAGCAGCGCACCGTCTGGCTCGGATGGAGCTATTGGGCCGGCGGCGCCTGGTGGCGGCCGGACTATCCGTTCAACGTGCAGCCCGACCCGGACGGGCGCGACAAGCCGCAGATGACGATCCTCTCGCACAGGGCCAAGCGCATCACCCGCTGACGGACGCGCCATCGGCGATATCGGCCGTCGCACGACGGCGGCCGACGGCCTTCCGCTGCGCTGCGCGCAGAGGCCAGCCGCCGTTGCCGCGGCGAACGCGGCGGCGTGGCACGACGATTGCAACCAACAGACACGACCGTCGCCACGCACTGCCGCGGCAGCGTGCGATTGGCCGCCCCCCATCGATGAGGCATCCCCATGCAACGCAACTCCTGTTTCCGCACGCCAGCGCGCTGGCGGCTGCACACCTTCCTATGCCTGGCGCTGGTCGCCTGGATCCCGGGCGCCCTCGCCCAGGACACGCTGCGCTATGCCGGCGTCAACCTCGCCGGCGCCGAATTCAATTCGGCGAAGAAGCCGGGCGTGGTGTTCAAGGACTACACCTATCCGGCCGACAGCGCCTATGCCTATGTCGCCGCGCAGGGCATGAACATCGTGCGCCTGCCGTTCCTGTGGGAGCGCCTGCAACCGGTCGCCCATGGCGAACTGGATGTCGCACAACTGGGGTATCTGCGCACCGCCGTGGAGCGCGCCAGACTCCACGGCCTGCGGGTGATCCTGGACGTGCACAACTACGCCAAGTACGACGGCGTGCGCATCGGTGGCGACGCGGTGCCCGCCTCTGCGCTGGCCGACCTGTGGCGGCGACTGGGCATCGCATTCGGCAACGACGAGGCCGTGGTCTTCGGCCTGATGAACGAGCCCAACGGGATGGCCGCCGACGACTGGGCCGCCACCGCGCAATTGGCCATCGACGCGATCCGCGGCGCCGGCGCCTACAACCTGATTCTGGTGCCGGGCACCGCCTTCACCGGCGCGCACAGCTGGAGCAGCACGTGGTACGGCGTCCCCAACGCGCAAGCGCTGCTGGCGATCAGTGATCCCGCCGAGAACATGGCGTTCGAAGTGCACCAGTACCTGGATGCGACCTACTCCGGCACCAGCCCCGCCTGCATCAGCACCACCGTCGGCTCGGAAAAGCTGCGCGGCTTCACCCAGTGGCTGCGCGACCACGGCCAGCGCGGTTTCCTCGGCGAATTCGGTGCGAGCAGCGACGCCACCTGCATGGCCGCGCTCGACGACATGCTCGGCTACGTGCACGACAACGCCGACGTCTGGGTCGGCTGGACCGCCTGGGCCGCCGGGGCCTGGTGGAAGACCGATTACGCCTTCAGCCTGCAACCGGACAATCAGGGCACCGACAAGCCGCAGGTCCAGGTGTTGTCGGCGCGGGCGCGGCAGGTTGTTCGGTAGCGGGGAATGGGGAGTCGGATTGGGGATTGGTGAGCAGAGGCCGCGTCTTGGGCGATGGGCGCGTCGCTCCAGGTTCTCGCTGCTCAGAACGCCGGCTTTCCGAGCGCAAGTGGCTGGCCGCGGAGTTGGAGAGTGTGTTTCAGCATGCGCGCACCGGGGAAACCGGCGGTGATCGCAAACACCAGGCGACGCGCGCGGCGGCGGCCCACGTCCGCCGTCGCGATTGAGCCCGCGCCACGATCCGGCGCAGACTGTCGTTCCTCCTCCACACGGATCGACCTATGCGCCTGGGCCTGGCCGCCAACCGACTGCACCATCAGGGCAAGGACGCCGCCCTGTTCCGCTGGCTGCGCGCCTGCGAGGCCGGTATTCGCGAACTGCAGCTCGGCCTGCACGCGGTCGGTCGCACCCACGAGGCGATCGCGCGTGCCGGCTGGCTGTCCGGCCATGCCGGCCTCAAGCGCTACCCGTTCGGGCGCGAAGGCGGGCTGATGAAGCTGGTCGCCGAAGTCGTGGGCCTGGAGGGCGCCGAGCGCACGCTCGACGGCGCGATCTATTTCATCGACCCGGTCGATCCGTCCTCGATCTTTCCCGAGGCGATCGCGCTCAAGCGCCAGTGCGTGATCCACGGCAAGCCGTTCATCTCCACGGTGGCCAGCGCCCGCGACTGGATCGAAGTGGAACGGGTGCACGCCGGGCTGGCGGCCGATGCCGGCGCCGACGACCTGCATGCGCTGGAGCGACAGACGCTGGCGCTGATCGCGCACGATGCGATGAAGCCGCAGATGCTGGCCTTCGCCAGCGAACACTTCGATCTGTTGTCCCGCTTCGCCGAACGCGTGGCCACCGGCACCACCGGGCAACGCCTCAACGAACTGGCGTGGAGCCGCGGCTGGCCGCAGGGCCAGGAATGGGTGCACCGCTACCAGAGCGGGCCGATGGGCGGCGACGCGCAGATCGCCGACCGCGTACTGGAGCGACAGTGCCAACGCGCGATCTTCTTCGAGGACCCGCACGTGGCGCGCCAGCACGAGGCCGACATCCAGTTGCTGGAACGCGCCGTCACCACGGTGACCGACAGCGCGGTCTGCATCACCTCGCCGCTGGTCGCCGCACGCTGGGCGCAGGCCGCGCGCATGCGGACGGCGGCGGTATGAGCGCCACCGCCCGCAACGGAGGAACACGCGCTTCTTTCATGTGCTCGCATGCGAAATCCGGCGCACGACGCCTTCGCGACATCGCGCGCTGCACGGATATCGGTTGGGCCTTCGGAAGATAGGCTGGCTACGAGGAGGCCGTCGGCCATTACAGGCATCGTCGAGGCGGCGCCGTGCCGCGCTTTCTCGCAAGGGCGCGCCGTCACGCTGGCCAAGCCAGCTTCGATCGACCGGTATCGCACTGCGCCGTGGCTTACCACGCACGCCCTGGCGATTGCCTGCCAAGCGCCTGCGCACCGCGGCCCTATCCGACCGGAGTTCGCCATCGTCCGCACGGCGCGTTCGATGCGAACGGGCATGAAGTTCTCGCATCGGTTGCAGCCGTTGGCTCTCTGAGCGTGTCGCCGCGTCGCTGAGAACCCGACCAGGCGCAAGACCTCGCCAGCGCCGAGGTCGATGCGGATGCCTCGGCTGAATTCGTTTCCGGCGCGCCGATGGCGAGCATGCGCAGCGCTGCACCAAAGCGCTGCAGGCGTGGCGCTGCAGGCGAAGCACTGACTGCCTCGCGGGCGGAGCAGCGATGGCCGTGCAGGCGCAGGGGTCCGGCTTGTCGGTGCCGTAACGGCGTCCAGCGCGTATTGCTGCAGCGGGCTGATGGTAGCCACGCAAGATCCCCGATCGGCAGGCGCCAACGCGCTATTCCTCCACGTCATTGCCAGTCCCGGCGTTGGTGGCCCGCGCCAGCGAGGCCGAAGGTGGATAGGCCGCCGGCGCGGGTGGCACCGCGATGCGCGCGCGACCACTGCGTCGCCGGACAACGCTGCGCCGCCAGTGGCGCGTGACCGCGCTCACAGTCACCGCCATGTCACGCCGATCGCCAACACTGCCGCGCTTGTCCAGATCCAGGGGGGATCCGATGTCGCAGTTCATCTTGCGCCTGCTGTTGCTTGGCGCCGCGGCGCTGTGCGCCATACCGTCGGCCGACGCGCAACAGGCCGAGCGCCTGCGCGTGCACGGCTCCAACAGCGTGGCTGCGCGGCTGATGCCGGCGCTGGTCGAATCCTGGCTGCAGAGCATCGGCTATCGGCAGATTCAGCGCCGCCGCATCTCGACGGCGGTGCTGGAGATCTCCGCGGTGCGCGACGACGCGCCGCTGGTGGTCGAAATCGACGGCAGCGGATCGGCCGCGGGCTTCGCCGACCTGATCCGCGGCGACGCCGAGCTGGCGATGCTCGCGCGTGCGCCCGATGCGCGCGAACGCGACGCCGCCTGGCAGTTGGGCGACCTGTCCTCGCCGGACCAGAATTTCGTCGTGGCCCTGGACGGCGCGCGCCTGCTGGTCGCCGCCGACAACCCGCTGACCTCGCTCAGCATCGCGCAACTGCGCGACATCCTGAGCGGACGGCTAACACGCTGGTCGCAACTGGGCGGAGCCGATCTGCCGATCGAGATACAGCGCAATGCGGCCAACAGTGGCCTGGGCGATTTCCTGCGCGAGCGCCTGTCGCTGCCGGCGACGGCACGCGCCGCCGCGCAGCACGTCCATCCCGCCTTGACCGAAGCGGCGCGGGCCGTGGTCGGACATCCTTCCGCTCTGGCGCTCGTCGACCTGACCACGCCGCTGCCGGCCGGCACCCGCGCGCTCGCCGTCGCCGACGGCGGCATCGCCATCGCACCCACGCCGGCCAGCATCCGCGGCGAGGATTATCCGTTGGTGCAGCGCTACAGCCTGCATGGCGGGCAGATGATGTCCGCGCTCGGCCGCAGCCTGGCCTTGTATGCGATCGGCCCGCAGGCGCAGCAGGTCGTACGTCGGATCGGCCCGATGCCACTGGCGCTGGTGCCGGATCCGACGCCGCTCGCCGCCGCGAGCGCCTCGCAGCCCGACGCCTATGCCCAGGCCGGTAGCGGCGCGCAGCGACTGACCACCACGCTGCGCTTCAGCCTGCAATCGCTGAACTCGATGTTCGAGGCGCGCAGCGCCCAGGACCTGGAGCGGGTGATCGCCTTCATGCAACAGCCGGCGATGCGCGGCCGCGCCCTGGGCGTGATCGGCTTCGCCACGCCGGATACCGCCAACCGCCTGTATCCGACCATCGCCAGCAACGACCGCGCCGACGTGGTCGCGGCCTATCTGGCGCAGCGCGGCATCGTGGTCAAGCGCGTGCGCGGTCTGGGCGCGGCGCGGCCGTTGGTCGGCGGCGAGGACGCCGCGGCCAAGGCCCGCAACGAGCGCGTCGAGATCTGGCTGCTGGATGCGGGACGCTGACCACGCCGCACACAAGCTGAATAAAACCACCGCGCGTTCACCTTGCGCAGAGGAACACCCTGGGAGCATGCGCGTTCCCAATCGTGGAGAACGCCATGAACGATGCCAACAAGCTCCCGTCCCGGCCGCTGCTGGCGGTCTCGCTGTCGCTCGCGCTGGCCGTCGGCAGCGCGCACGCACAGGCGCCCGCTCCGGGTGCGCCCCTGACCATCGCGCAGATCAAGGCGATGCTTGGCGAACAGGGCTACACCAAGGTGGACGACCTGAAGTTCGACGACGGCCTCTGGAAGGCGAAGGCGACCAGCGGCGACGGCAAGCGCGGCGAGGTGCGGATCGGCGCCCAGGGCGGTCGCATCTATGCGGAAGGGGCGCGCTCGAAGCTGAGCGAAGCCGAGGTGGTGGCGTCGCTGACGTCGCAAGGCTACTCGCGCGTTCACGACGTCAAGTACGAAGACGGTCTGTGGGAGGCGAAGGCCCAGACGTCGTCGGGCCAGAAGCAGCAGGTGTACGCGGATCCGACGGACGGCCGAGTAGTCAGCGCGCAGAACGATTGAGGTAGCGCAGCGAGTCGTCGGCCCGCTGCGCGCTGGGCGCAGCGGGCTTGCGGCCGGGCGGGCGCCGTGCGGCGGTGCCCTGATCGCCAACGCCCTTTGCACGCGGTCGGGGATGGTCCTGCTGTCGGACGCGCTGCGGTCGCGACGTTCGCTCGCGCCTGGGCCGTGCGATCGGGCACCGACGTGGTTGGCGCCTGGCCGCACGCGAGACGTTGCCCGCTGCGGCGGCGCTGGGACAGGGTTGATCGCAACGGACCGGACGGGCGCTGCAGGGCGGGATCTTCGCCGTATCCCAGGGCCGCTCCTGCAAGCCATTCCTCAGGCCATCTGCCCGCAAGTGAGCTCCACGATTTCCTTGCATACCGTTGCGGCATCCGCATGCACAGGGCGCGGGCGTTCAACGGGCGCGGCCAGGTGTCAGGCAAGCGTTTTTGCCGCAGCGGCCAGCGCGGCATTTGGCTTTTTCCGACGCAATAAAAAATCCCCGTCCTATCGGACGGGGATTTGGGGTAAAGCCCCTGGCGATGACCTACTCTCGCATGGCTTGAGCCACACTACCATCGGCGCAGCTGCGTTTCACTTCCGAGTTCGGGATGGGATCGGGTGGTTCCACAGCGCTAATTTCACCAGGGAGACGGTTGGAGTGTCGCCATGCGGTTCTCGGTTGTTGGACCGAGGACGGCAGGCGCCAGCCTCTCATAGGGTGTGATGTAGCGAGCGAGTGAGAGCGATCGACGTGTGTCGCGCTAAGGGATGCTTTTGAGGAAGCATCTTGAGGTTATATGGTCAAGCCGCACGGATCATTAGTATCAGTTAGCTCAATGCATTGCTGCACTTACACACCTGACCTATCAACCACGTAGTCTACATGGTTCCTTTAGGGGACTTGTGTCCCGGGAGATCTCATCTTGAGGCGCGCTTCCCGCTTAGATGCTTTCAGCGGTTATCGCTTCCGAACATAGCTACCCGGCAATGCCACTGGCGTGACAACCGGAACACCAGAGGTTCGTCCACTCCGGTCCTCTCGTACTAGGAGCAGCCCCTCTCAAATCTCCAACGCCCATGGCAGATAGGGACCGAACTGTCTCACGACGTTCTGAACCCAGCTCGCGTACCACTTTAAATGGCGAACAGCCATACCCTTGGGACCGACTACAGCCCCAGGATGTGATGAGCCGACATCGAGGTGCCAAACACCGCCGTCGATATGAACTCTTGGGCGGTATCAGCCTGTTATCCCCGGAGTACCTTTTATCCGTTGAGCGATGGCCCTTCCATACAGAACCACCGGATCACTAAGACCTACTTTCGTACCTGCTTGATCCGTCGATCTTGCAGTCAAGCACGCTTATGCCTTTGCACACAGTGCGCGATGTCCGACCGCGCTGAGCGTACCTTCGTGCTCCTCCGTTACTCTTTAGGAGGAGACCGCCCCAGTCAAACTACCCACCATACACGGTCCCCGATCCGGATTACGGACCTAGGTTAGAACGTCAAGCACGACAGGGTGGTATTTCAAGGATGGCTCCACTGCAGCTAGCGCCACAGTTTCATAGCCTCCCACCTATCCTACACAGACGAACTCAACGTTCAGTGTAAAGCTATAGTAAAGGTTCACGGGGTCTTTCCGTCTTGCCACGGGAACGCTGCATCTTCACAGCGATTTCAATTTCACTGAGTCTCGGGTGGAGACAGCGCCGCTGTCGTTACGCCATTCGTGCAGGTCGGAACTTACCCGACAAGGAATTTCGCTACCTTAGGACCGTTATAGTTACGGCCGCCGTTTACTGGGGCTTCGATCAAGAGCTTCGCCTTGCGGCTGACCCCATCAATTAACCTTCCAGCACCGGGCAGGCGTCACACCCTATACGTCCACTTTCGTGTTTGCAGAGTGCTGTGTTTTTGATAAACAGTCGCAGCGGCCTGGTTTCTGCGACCCTCTTCAGCTATAGCTCGCACGAGCCACCAAAAAGGGTGCACCTTCTCCCGAAGTTACGGTGCCATGTTGCCTAGTTCCTTCACCCGAGTTCTCTCAAGCGCCTGAGAATTCTCATCCTACCCACCTGTGTCGGTTTACGGTACGGTCTGCGTAAGCTGAAGCTTAGGAGCTTTTCCTGGAAGCGTGGTATCAGTGACTTCGTCTAAAAGACTCGTCTCGGTGCTCGGTCTTAAAGGATCCCGGATTTGCCAAAGATCCAAACCTACCGCCTTTCCCCGGGACAACCAACGCCCGGTACACCTAACCTTCTCCGTCCCTCCATCGCACTTACGCGAGGTGCAGGAATATTAACCTGCTTCCCATCGACTACGGCTTTCGCCCTCGCCTTAGGGGCCGACTCACCCTGCGCCGATTAACGTTGCGCAAGGAAACCTTGGGCTTTCGGCGTGCGGGTTTTTCACCCGCATTGTCGTTACTCATGTCAGCATTCGCACTTCCGATACCTCCAGCGGACTTCTCAATCCACCTTCGCAGGCTTACGGAACGCTCCTCTACCGCGCATCGCTTATCGCGATGCACCCCAAGCTTCGGTTCACTGCTTAGC